>NZ_JADEXU010000010.1 GCF_015206895.1 Nostoc sp. LEGE 12450
AAGTTTGGTCTTGCTCATGCGTCAGAAATACCCTTAAACGTGCCCCCATACACAAATCACTTTGTAGATGCATTTTCAGTATTTATATATCTTAACATACCGGATTTTTTTGATGCCTACCTACTTATTTGAACTATATCTATCGTCAGGGCACAGCAATACTGTGCCCCTACCGCGTGGTCTATTTAACTGAAAATAGCTGTAAAAAACTAATTCCGATCCTGAAAAAATACTAGCAGGAAAGGGATTGAAGAAGGCAGAAAGCAGATCGCTTTTAGCATCTCCCCTTGAGAAAAGTAAAGCTGTTCTTGAGAAAAGAATTACTGAAATAACCCTCTTTCCTCCCCTGCTCCCTGCCCCTCTGCCTTTTCTGCCCAATTCCCAATAATGTAACGATTTGTCTAGCAGTTTCAGAGCGGATTTAGCATTTATGTAACATTAAATGAAGTATCAAGATAAAGGAATTAATTCATGCCCTATACCAATGAAGAAGGCGGCCTTCTGAATAATTTTGCTCGGGAACCAAAGGTTTATCAAGCAGAACCTCCCACAGAAGGGCAAAAACGAACTTATCTCATACTAGGAATTGCCGCTACAGCTTTGGTTGTCGGCTTGATTCTAGTCGCCTTCTTCGTTTCTAAGAGCAGTTAATCATAAAATATTTTCAGAAAACTTAATCTTCTTTATCGTTTTTCAGGTTCCGATTTTAAGAGGGGCCTGCTTTTTTATTTTTTGTTAAAATTGAACTAGCAATTAAAGTATATAATTATACTTTTTATGGCTGTTAGACTTGAAGGCTAAATTTATTCTGAGCAGCACAACATCTACTTGTACTTAAAAATAATTTTTATTACAGCAGTTTGCAAATAAGTGAGCTATAAAATGTAGGACTCAAAATCACATATCAAAAATTTCTGCTTCCTACCTCCAGCCTCAAAACCCCTAGCTTTGTATTTCATACAAAAGAAAACTGCTGTATGACTTTAGCCCACTTAAGATATACCCAAAACGTTAATATGTACTGTGTTTTGGCTTTTTAGCCGCTATGAGCGTGAATGATACTGCACACAACAATAATTCTACTTTGAATCGGCAAGTATACCACCGCCTGAAACTTGCCCTAAGCCTTGGCTTACGACGACAACTTTTTTTAGCAGTATGTGATGATTTACACTTAAGGAATCAAGTAGCAGCCCGCTTGCATTCTACATTGGCTTATCCTGTTGGACAGGTGCTATATCAGTCATCAAATGCCCAAGAAAATAGCACTCCAGCTTATCCGCGATTAGTCACATTGCGTTTGAATTTAAACGAACCCAATCCCATAGTTCAGATAAATCAATGGTTAGCTAATTATCCACCACCAATTGTTGGAGCATCAAAAGATACCCCTGGAAGACCTTTTCCAGTACCAGCATTTCAGATTGTAGGCGTGGAACATCTTACCAAGGAAACAGTAGCAACACAGCGTTTATTTTTACACTATCTCCGCTTAAGTGAGCAATATTTTTCTACACAAGAATCCAGTCGGTTCCTAGAATCGACCTTACTGTTGTGGATACCGCGTCCTTGGTTATCTGCCATTAAGCAATCAGCACCACAGTTTTGGCGTTGCCGGACTGGTGTATTTGTGTTTGCTGGAGAACCCACACCCGCGACTCAAAATGCAGGCTATCCAGAACGTTTTTCACCTTCCAGAAACTTGGATTTAGGGAATATTGAGCAGTCGATTCTAGATGAATCAGTTAACCAAGCAGAACTCAAAACCACAACTTCTGAGTTCAAGTTTGAGAAAAATTCCGGTTTCCCAGCAGAGATACAAGGGAATGGCGTACATAAAACCCAGGAATTTACTAATAGGTCTGGTAGTGGTAAAAATAATCAATCGCTGTTGTCTTTATCTTATGTAAGTAGCGAGTTAACAGAGCTAGTAATCGCAACAATTAACGCAAGTAGTGATAAAAATACTGAAAATTATTTACAACCGCAGCAGATTTTGTTGGAGATTGAAGAATTACACGAAAAGCAAGCTTTAGGGGATGTACTGGCAGAAGCTTATCATCGCTTGGGCAGTTTATACCGCCTTCGGATTGAGCAAGGAGAGTCAACCCTAGAAAACCTGATGGTGGCAATTATTGCTTATCAGGAGGCTATTAGCTATGACGAAAGCTCACCGCAACTTGCAGATATCTTGAATGATTTGGGTACACTCTACTGGATGCTATACCGTACACCACCCAATTCTGAGGAGGGACAAACTTATATAGAGCAGGCAATAGAATTTTATCAGTTGGCGTTGAAGATGATTTCACCGCAGACGCATCGGGAAACTTACGCTCGTGTGCAAAATAATTTGGGGACGGCTTATGGTGATTTAGCTCGTTTTTCTCACCCGTCTGAAAATTGGCAGCAGGCAATATTAGCTTACAACGAAGCACTCAGCTACCGTACAGCCGATATGGATTCATTAAAGTATGCAGCTTGCCAGAATAATTTGGGTACTGCTTACTGGCATCTAGGGCAATACAACCAACCGATTGTGCATTTAAAGAAAGCGATCGCAGCTTACAACGAAGCACTCGTATACTACAACCCCGAAGAGGAACCGCTCAAGTATGGCATGATTCAAAACAACATCGGCACTGCCTGTTGGAATCTGGCACAATACGAGCAACCTGCCCAAAATCTCCAGCTAGCTATTAATGTCTATAGCAAAGCTCTTAAGTATCGCACTCCAGCTAATGTTCCCAGCGCCTGTGCCGCTACACAAAATAATCTAGGTACTGCTTACTGGCACTTAGCAAACCTTTCTCAGACAACTAAAGAGGCACGTCAAAAGTATCTGCAACTATGCATCAGCGCTTATGAAGAGGCTATAGCTTTGGCTCGCTCACTTAGCGGTACTCCTTTAAGCTTTGATTTACTTGCCTCTTATAATAACTTGGCACTAGCACATTATCAGCTAGTAATAGATAAGTCGTTTAATGGTGACAAAGCAACACATTCTCAACACTTAGAAATAGCTTTAGACTACCATTTGCAAGCCTTAAACGGATTGAGCAAACAATCAGAGGCTTATCAAACAACTTTCACTTATGTGGTGAAAACTATTCGTGCTTTTCATAATGAATTAGGAATACAGGGACAAACTTTGGCTTTATCTAAAGTTCCTAGTCAGCTGTTGCCAGAGATTTTGTCAAAGTTATAAGGTATTGAGGATTAACTTGATATCAATTAAAACCCGCCAGCGCGGGTTTCGTTTGTATGCTTATGTGGCTATTAGAGGCTTGGATTAGTTAATTGCGATCGCGATCGCTTAACCTTGACCGAGGTATCAACAATCCAATATATGTACCGACAGCAAATTTTGTTAAATCGAGAAATTGAGGGCGACTTTTGTCGTCGATAACCGCAAGAGTTAAAGAACCAATCACCATAATCAGCGTTACAACAGCTAGCACTTCATCTCTGGAAGGAAATTTCTTGGATAACATTTACCTACTCCTGAATTAGTTGATTCAATACATTTACTGTCTCAACTGTGACTGGGAGATTTCGCTCAAACTTAGGCTGACATACCCTAACATTGCCTTACATATCTGTAATCTTTAGATATAGACTGGTTTTTAGGTAATTGTGAGATTAGCTAATGCAACCCTTACCACGTAACTTTTTGACTGATATGGCTCGTAAGTATGAGCTTTCTCCAGAGCAGGAAGAGGCTTTTGTAGAACTATATAGTAGGGAAAATGAAGACGAGCGAGGGGTTGCACAAGCTCTCTATATTTCTGACAATGCTTTTCGCACTCGCATGACTGGTGTTTATAACAAGTTCAGTATTGGTGGTAAGGGCCCAGGTAAGTTTTATAGACTGCGCGATATTCTGATTCAGGAGTACCAGAAATCTAATACTTCACCAATTCCACCTGCTCCCAAAATAGATGTATATGCACGAGTCCAAGAGGTACGGGAAAAGATAAAACCCCTCATTGAAGAACGCTGCGGCACAATGCGGGTGCTGGATATGACTCAACCCATCGGCTTGAATGAAATTTATACCAGCGTAAATATTCTGGAAAAAATCACTGGGCGACAACGGTTAGGAATTGATGAATTATTAGAACAGTATAGGAGCCAGGATTTTGACCGCTTTGGACTCAATAAAATTACTGAAAAATTGCCAGGACTGGAAGCGGTTGAGAAATATTCCAAGCTGATGATTTTGGGTAAACCAGGTGCAGGTAAAACCACATTTTTGAAGTATTTAGCGATTCAGTGTATTGGAGGTGAGTTTCAGGGTGAACGTGTACCGATTTTTATTACCCTCAAAAACTTTGCGGAAGCTGCAAACAAACCTAGATTGCTAGAATACATCACCGAAGAATTTATAAATCCTATCTCTTCAATTCGAGATGTAATAACTTATGGCAAGGCATTAGTTTTACTTGATGGGTTGGATGAGGTTAGAGAAGAGGATAGCAATCGCATTTTAAAAGAAATTCGTGAGTTTTCTGACCGTTTCCCAAACAATCAGTTTGTCATGACTTGTCGGATTGCAGCACGGGAGTATGTGTTTGAGAAGTTCACAGAGGTGGAAGTTGCTGATTTTGACGATGACCAAATTTCCAACTTTGCCAATAACTGGTTTAAGGATAAAGCTGTAAAACTAGAGACTTTTATTAAACGTCTCGAAGAGAATAGCCGAATCAAACAACTTGCTGCAAGTCCACTACTGCTAACGTTGCTTTGTTTAGCATTTGAAGAGTCAGGAGATTTCCCTGCAAATCGTTCTGAGTTATACAAAGAAGGGCTGGATGCGTTATTGAAAAAATGGGATGCCAAGCGGGGAATTCAACGCGACCAGATTTACAAAAAGCTATCAGTCCAGCGTAAAGAAGATTTACTCAGCAAAATGGCGTTGACTACTTTTGAGGGGAGTGAATATTTCTTCAAGCAGAAAGTAGCAGAACACTACTTTACAGAATACATCCGCAATTTACCCGGTGCTAATACTGACGAAGAAGCATTGCAACTTGACAGTGAGCAAGTTTTGCGTTCAATTGAACATCATCATGGGCTAGTTGTCGCAAGAGCGAAAAGGATTTACTCATTTTCTCACCTGACATTTCATGAGTATTTCACAGCGAGAGAATTTGTGGTTGTGAGACAGCCATCAGAAGAAGCGCTGCAAAATCTTGTTAGCCATATTACTGAGAAACGCTGGCGGGAAGTCTTTTTACTTGCGGTTGGGATGTCTCCAAGTGCAGATCGGTTATTGCTGTTGATCAAAGACAAAATTGATTTTTCTATAGTGGCTGATGATCAGAAGTTGCAGAAGTTTCTTCTGTGGGTAAAAGAAAAATCTCTTTCCGTTAAGTTTTCTTACAAACCAGCAGCAGTTAGGGCCTTTTACCTCTCTTTCTACCTCTCTTTCTACCTCTCTTTCTACCTCTCCCTCTCCCTCGACCTCGACCCAGAACTCAAGAATTTGCTGCAAAAACTTCGAGAGGAACTACCAAGCAGAAAAGACAGGCAAGAATCTCAGCAATGGTGGTTAGCTAATGGGAAGCCTTGGTGTGAAGAATTAAGAGAAGCAATGATTAAATATCGTAATATCGGTCATGATTGGCAGTTCAGTAACGAGCAGAAGGAATTGCTTCAGCAGTATTATGATGCCAATAAATTACTAGTAGATTGCCTAAATAGCGATTGTTATGTCAGCCGGGAAGTGCGACAGCAAATAGAAGAGACTTTGATATTAGCGATCGCAGAGATTAAACAGCATCAGCAGCAATCTTAAATACACACATAGCAGATAGTTGATATTTCTGTCCCACAGGTAAATCATTCGTTAAGAAAACGAAAATATTTCCCAATTCCTAGCAAATCAATTTATAATGGAACTAATAGTTCGCAGTTAGCCCATCGCCTCTATTTAATGGCTTAGATATGTGGACATAAGTAATAAAACAACGTTTAGGAACAAGATGATACTCGTTTACGTCGCAAGAATGTCTTGCCTCTGATTTGAGTAACGCACATTAGTAGGATACTAATTCTGAGGTGCGATCGAGATCGCACAGACTCCCATAAAAAGTACTTTTATCTTCGGAATACGCTTATAGACAGGTTCAAAAACAGTCAGAAACAAACTCAGTAAATCACCGTCATTAAATACATCACACACACAAAGGAAAACCCTCTTATGGCTCACTCACATCAATGGAAATCTAGAACTGCTGCACTAATGGCAATAGCCGTTACCGCAAGCGTCGCTAGCCCCCTATTAAGCTTGGCTCCTGCCAATGCACAATATAGAATTGGGCAAGACAGAAATACTCAATATGGAAACGTTACCATTCCTTCTGGGGTTGCTTTTCCTGTCACCTACGAGAAAGAGACTATTACTATTGCTCCTGGGGAAAGTAAATCTATAACCTTGAGAATAGCCAATGACATTATCGACAGAAATAGAAATGTCTTAATTCCTGCTGGAACTAAAGTAAATGGACGGCTAGAATCTGTTGACTTAGATAATTATTCAAGAAATACAGATGACAACCAAGGAAAAGGCGTGCGGTTTGTCGCTCAAGAATTAGAATTTTCTAATGGTCAGCGTCAGTCGATTAATGCAACTTCTCGGACATACACCACAACTCAAAAAGTTTCACAAGGGCCTAGCACTGGTCAGGTTTTAACTGATGCAGCTATTGGTGGAGGTGCTGGTCTTTTAGGTTCACTAATTACTGGTAATAACAGAATTGATGATTTAAAACCTGTTATTGGTGCGGCTGCGGGTGCAGGTGCAAGTGTCCTATTACGTAAAAAAGAAGCAAATGTGTTTGTCATCAGACCCGCACAAGATTTAAGGCTCACACTGAATTCTAATTTGAATTTAGTACCACGCTCACGCTACTAGATTTAACTCTATTCAAGTCGTGACTTTAATCACCCCTCACAGGCGATCGCCACTTTAACTAGAGTGTGCGATCGCCTTCATTTTTAGACCTAAAAAATTCTATTTAATAGCAACTATCATACCTCTATATCGTTTTCATCACCATCGATATTTATTGGAATACTTATTGAAGTATGCTATTGAAGGAAAGAGCTAGGAAAGTCATCTCTATTTTATTCTCTATCTAAAAGAGTATTCAAAATTACCTAATATCCTGATATTTTTTCTCAAGTAGTGTATAAAAGAGCATTTTATTATGGTAAGTAAAAGTTTCATTTTAAGCACATCTCTTGCAATTCCCGTGGTGTTAATTCTTTTGACTCAGGGAGAAAAGATAAAAGTATCTTTAGTTGAAAATGCCCCTCAGATATCCACTAACAACGAAATTAGCCTATCCAGCAGCAAGCTAATTAGCGCGAATTCAACACCGAAAACATACTATGTTAGTGGTAATGGAAACGACAAAAATAGCGGACTTTCTACTTCATCCGCATTTAGGACAATTCAGAAAGCAGCAGACCTTACCAACCCTGGTGATACAGTATTGATTATGAATGGAGTCTACAAAAATGTAGCCAAAGCTTTGAGTGCAGTAAGTATTAAACGTTCTGGAACTGCAAATGCATGGATTAGGTATAAAGCATATCCTGGACATTTCCCAAAAATTCAGCACAATACATGGAGCGGTATTCTAATTTCAAGTAGAGCTTCATATATTGAGATCAACGGACTGGAGGTTATAGGGAATAATGCCAATATAACTCTTGATTATGCGATGAGTGAGAAGAATAACAGACAAAACCCACTCACGAGTGGAAACTGCATCAGCATTGACGGACGAACCAGTGGTCATGTTCATCACATCCGTATTCTGAACAATAAAGTGCATGACTGTGGAGGAGCAGGTATTTCAGCGATTCAATCAGATTATGTGACAGTAGATAATAACGTAGTTTTCAATAATGCCTGGTATGGTGTTTATGGTGCTAGTGGTATTTCAATATTGAATAATTGGAATTCTGACAAAAACCAGGGATACAAAATGTTTGTTACCAACAACAAGGCTTACAACAATCGTATGTACATCCCTTGGATTGCAGTTGGAAAGATCACGGATGGTAATGGTATTATTATCGATACTACAAGAAACGATCAGAATAATTCAAAATTGGGCGCATATCAAGGACGCACTTTAGTTAAAAACAATCTGACATTTAATAATGGTGGCTCAGGTATTCATACATTCTTAAGCGATCATGTTGATATTGTAAATAACACTGCTGTTTTAAATAATCAAAGCCCTGAAATTCAAGATGGACAAATATTTGCTAATGTATCATCTGATGTCAGGATTTTAAACAATATTCTCTATGCTTACCCTGGCAAAGATATTAATAGTAACAATAAAAATAAAAACGTTGTTTATGATTATAATATATACCTTAATGTTTCTAAAATAAGTGTTAAGGGAACTCACGATATTGTTGCAGATTCACAGGTTTTAAAAAAATATCCTACTATCGAAAAAATATCTAATGATTGGAAATCGCGACTAGATAAACAAAATCCACCAACACGGATTTATGTAGAGTCTAACTCCGCAGGTTTTGTTTGTGAGTCAGTAACTTATAGTTTACAAGGGAAACCTATCCAAGCGGGATGCTCCCCGCAATCTTTAGCTCAAATTGCTTTTTCTGATGTTTCATCTAACTATTGGGCGGCACAATTTATTCAACAATTGTCACAGCGTGGTGTAATTGCTGGATTTCCTGATGGTAGATTCCGCCCTGAAGAACCGGTGACACGCGCTCAATTTGCCGCTATGGTCAACAAAGCTTTCCCTAAATCACAGCAGAGGCAGGCGATCAATTTTGCTGACGTGCCTAGCAACTATTGGGCATACAGTGCAATTGGGCAAGCCTATACCATTGGTTTTTTATCTGGATATCCCGGTAATCGGTTTCAACCTAACCAAGCTATTCCCCGCCAGCAGGTTTTGGTTTCCCTTGCCAACGGTCTGGGATATACTTCTGGTGGTAATACCGAAAACACTCTGAAATATTTCAACGATGCCTCTAACATCGCTAGCTATGCCCGTAGCCCGATCGCAGCTGCAACTGAAAAGCAAATCGTCGTAAACTATCCTAATGTCAAATCCCTAAATCCAACCGCAACAGCAACTCGCGCCCAGGTAGCAGCTTTTATCTACCAAGCACTGGTTAGTTCTAAGCAAGCCTCAGCAATTAACTCGCCTTACGTCGTGTCAAACCTCAGCAATTAACTGCCTAATCAACAATTATCCATGTCTATAATCATTGCTGGAGAACGTAGTGGGGTGGGCAAGACAACAGTCACGCTTACCCTTTTAGCATCTTTACGTCGTCGCGATCGCTTGGTGCAATCTTTCAAGGTAGGCCCAGACTACATCGATCCGATGTTTCATCAACACGTAACTGGTCGTCCTTGTCGCAACTTAGACCCAGTGTTGACTTCAGAAACCTACGTTCAGCAATGTTTTGCCCGTCATAGTCAACTGACTGAATATTCCCTAGTGGAAGGGGTAATGGGATTATTTGATGGAATTTCGTCATTGGTCATTAGTCCTTTGTCATTTGCAGAAGACAAAGGACTAATGACTAATGACAAAGGACAAATTACTGACTTTGCAAGTACGGCACACATTGCACGGCTTTTAGATTTACCTGTGGTGTTGGTGATTGATTGCAGTCGCTTGTCTGGTTCTGTAGCTGCGATTGCTCACGGCTACCAATCTATTGATCCCCGAATTAAAATAGCTGGGGTAGTATTAAATCGCGTGGGAAGCGATCGCCACCTCTCTCTCCTCAAAGATGCCCTAAAACCCTTACAATTACCGATTCTCGGCGTGTTGCGTCGTCAAGATAACATCACAATTCCCGATCGCCATTTGGGTTTAGTACCCACAGCAGAACTTACTGAACTCAACGCCTTGATTGATCGCCTCGCCGATTTAGGAGATACTTGCTTCGATTGGCAAAACTTATTACCCCTGTTAAAATCACAACCTCTCCCTCCTCCCCCTAATCCGCCTCATTCTCCCTCCTCCATCAGAATTGCAGTCGCGCGCGATCGCGCTTTTAATTTTTATTACCAAGACAATCTCGATTTGCTGCAACAGCTTGGTGCAGAACTTGTTTTCTGGAGTCCCTTAGAAGCTGCTGCAATACCAAAAGATGTCCAGGGAATGTATTTTGGGGGAGGTTTCCCAGAAGTTTTTGCCCAGCAACTAGCAGAAAATACCAGCGTTCGTGATGGAGTGAAAACAGCAATTCTGGAAGGAATGCCTGCGATCGCTGAATGTGGAGGATTAATGTATTTATGTGAGCAAATTATCGACTTTGAGGGTAAATCTTGGGCGATGACGGGAGTTTTACCGACATCTGCTGTCATGGGTGCGCGTTTAACTCTGGGCTATCGTCGTGCAGTAGCTTTGCAAGATAATTTGTTAGTGAAGGCAGGTACAACTGTTCACGGACATGAATTTCATCGTTCCCATTTAACTTTAACTCCCACTCAGCCCCTATTTGAAACTTCTCGCTACGATTGTGATGAAAATATGGGATGCGAGGGATGGGGTTTTCCTGCAAATGTTCATGCTTCTTATGTTCACCTGCATTGGGGGAGAAGTGTAGAAATTCCCCAACAGTTTCTTAAAGAATGTAGAACTTACGCATAATAGACCCCCCAATACCCCAATACAGTTCGGTTAAAGGGGAAAGGGAAAAGGTTTTGAATATATTCTTTTAACGCGAGTTCGATAAATTCATATCGTCATTTAACTTACGAATCAGACGGGATAACTCACGAATGATATTCACCGCAATTTCAGGAGTTTCTTCGATCGCATCATACAATTGCTCTTGCGTCAGTTCCAAAAATTCGCAAGGTTCCAAAGTTGTTGCAGTGGCAGAACGAGGTTGAGTATCAAATACTGCCATCTCACCGAAGTATTTTCCCTGTTCCACCTCTGCAAGTTGTTTATTGCCAATGTGAACTTTAACCCGGCCTGACACGACAATATAAAGCGATCGCCCTTCTTCTCCTTGGCGAAAGATGGTGTAATTAGCTGGAAATGACAGTTCGTTCATCACTGAAGTGAGCCGCACAATAAAATCATCCCGCAATTCCTTAAAAATCGGGACTCGCCGGACAAATAATAAACGGTCAACACTGGTTAGCATAATTACAAGTTAAACATAAAACATTACTGTAAATTTTAAACCTGAAGGCAGAGCGCAATTAGTCATATTAACCGATGTTGAACGCTAGCCGCCAAGAATATCTCAAACATTAGCCTGTCTTTGATCTGACTTTTCACGTTATGTGAAAAGTCCACCAAAAACCTAACCTCCTAACCCCCTTCCCGCGTCGGGAAGGGGGAAAATTCAAAGTCTCTCTCCTTTTAGGAGAGAGTTTTTCCAGATGCCGTGAAAAGTCAGGTCTTTGATAGGAGCGATGCCTACGGCGGTAAACTACGCTCTTAAACTTCTCAGATACTAACTCAGTATGAAGCGCAATCAACTGCCAGTCTGTTTTGTTAAAAACCTTGCCAGCCCCACTCAGGCAACACCTATAAAACAGACTGTTTATCAATCACCTTTATTTATCGTTTTAAAAAACAAGAGTATTTGCTCTTATTGGGTTGCAAGCCATAATATTGACTTCATGAGCTCCCAAGGTACCTTGCTGAGGAGAAAAAAATCACCAATTTGATTAAAGGCAATCGCCTGTAAAAACTGGGGAACTGGCTGATGACTAGCGAACCTCAATCGGTTGTCGTTAGGTAAAACAGTCGCAAAATCTCCTTATCTACCCTCACCGCGAGGTGCAGAGAAGGACTAGGACATAACAGCATTGAATTATCGTGAGCAACAATTATGAGTTGGCTAATTAGTACATTATTTATTGGGATATCTGTCGCTTTTGCAACTACCTTTGACGACAATTTATATTTGACAGCTTTTTTTGGAAAAGTCAATCGCAGCTTTCGTCCTAAGCATATTATTATCGGTGAATTTCTGGGATTTACTACCTTAGTGTGCGCTAGTCTCCCTGGTTTCTTCGGTGGTCTTCTGATTCCTAGCACCTGGATTGGATTACTAGGTTTGCTTCCCATTGCTATTGGTATCAGTAATTTCATCAGTCGAGAAGAGGAAGGAGAGACAGTGCAAGCTGTGTCAGTTGAGTTAAAGTCTCCTGTCAAATCTGAACGCCAGAATAAATCATTATTAGCAACCATCCGCGATCCTCAAACCTACCGCGTTTCTGCTGTCACCATTGCCAATGGAGGAAACAACATTGGGATCTATGTACCTTTGTTTGCTAGTAGTAATCTTCCAAGTTTGAGTGTAATTTTGTGTGTTTGTTATTTCAGTATTGGAGTGTGGTGTTTCCTGTCTTACAACCTGACTCGTAATCCTCTGATGACTCCCGTTCTAACCCGCTTCGGCCGAAAAGTCTTCCCATTTGTCTTAATTTACCTGGGACTATCTATCTTAATTAAGAGTGAATCATATCGACTGTTACCTAATCTGGCAATGCTTTCTAATTAGGCATTACACCCGAACTGAAAACTGTTTACCTGGGAATGCTATGTCTACGATGGTCACTGACTTGTACTGAGTGCAGTCGAAGCAGCTTTGTCGTACCACTTCATAAAAGCAAGCTACGCGCAGCGTCTCGTCGAGAAGTGCAGGCTACGCCTACGCAGATGGGTGCTATTCCCTGACATAACCAAACAATTACCCGATCGTTTCCCATCCAAAAATATTTTTTTAATCACTTGAATTTATCAACTTAAATCAAAATAATATTTGCTCTTATCAATCAATTTATCTAAAGTGAGAATAAAGCACATTATTGATGGCTCTTATAAAAGCAAACCGACTACTACGAATAATGATAGGAAGGAACTCATGAATCAATCAAATTCCAAAAAATTAACTCGGTGGATCGTAACAGCAGTATTTCTGGTACTTGTAGCAGGATTTTCGCTCCTTGACCAGCAAGCAGTTAAAGCTCAAACATTAACAACATCCATACCTACTGAGTCTGAACTAGCTCCAGTCACATCTCCGGTTACACCGCCAATGGAATCTGTAACTTCCCCAGTCATACCTCCGGTTACACCGCCAATGGAGTCTGTAACTTCCCCAGTCATACCTCCAGTTGTGTCTGTAGCAACAAATGTTAGACATTTATTACAAACTAATGAATGTGTCGGATGTAATCTAACTGGAGCAATGCTTAAAGATGCAAACCTGCAAGCGGCAAACTTGGAGGGTGCTAACTTACAAAATGCAGACTTAGAAAGGGCTAACCTACAGCAAACAAACTTACAAGGGGCAAACTTTCAAGGAGCAGATTTAGGTAAGGTAAACCTTTTGGGAGCAAACCTTGTGGGAGCAAACCTATTTGATGCAGACTTAGAAAAAGCCAACCTGTTGGGAGCAAATCTGCAAATGGCTAACCTACAGGGCGCAGACTTGGAAAAGACAAATCTCACAAATGCAAACATCCAGGGGATTAACCTGATGGGGGTTGATTTGGAAGATGCGATCAGACCTGAAGGATTCACTGTTCAGTGATTAAACTGAAGTTCTGAGTGTAAATTTAATAAAACCCTCAAAAGCCTGATTCAGTAATGAATACAGGCTTTTATTTTTAAACGTGAGTTCGATGGGATTTTTTCTACTGACAAGATACCGTTACGTGGGCTTTTTTACTTTTCAGACATCTTCTAAAGATGCTTCAACCTAATAGTAAATTAAATATACTTGTTTACAGATGGAATGATTCTCACTATATACCTGACTTTTAACGCTCCTAGAAAAACTAGTTATTATCAAATAATTTCAGGTTAACAAGTTTGTAATGAGTAGTAGATTTTCTAATTTCACCTACTATATCCGTTGTAATAACCTAGAATTAATAGAACAAGCTTTGACCCACATTCTTGAGCAAGAAGGCTGTCGGCGTATCCCTTTACCGATCCTTCCTGACGATGATATTGAAAAACTGCGTGGTAAACCTTGGCTATTATGTAACGAATTGTGGATAATTGGATTGTTTGTTGGATCATTCGGATGGACGATTGTCAAAGTATTGCCGGAGCAATTAATATGCCGTCGGGCTAGAGATGCTGATCGTCCCCGATTATCTCAATTAGCAATGCATATTAATAGTGATGCTTTTTATATCGGTTGCAGCAAACTATAAGATATTCTTATGGAAACTGATGCCAAAGGTAGCATTTTCACCTCTGGCGACGTTGATGATTTATCAGGAGAAGATAAATTTTTTGAGGAGCCGATTAATCTCGTAGAGCGTATCCAGTCGTTAGAGCACCTTAAGCTGATGTACTCAACAGAGCCTCAGCGATTTTTTCTGTTAAATGTCCCAGAGGAAATGCAAAGAGCAGAGTCCAAACTCAAACAGGAGCAAACTCAAAGATTTAACCAGTGGCAGGAACAGTTTTTAGAGGATTATGCCAAACAGCATTTTCCTTTAATCGCACCTGATGAGTTGGAAAAGTGGAAAGTAAGGTTTAGGGAGAATAAAGATCGGCTATTTAAGCAAAAAGGAGGAAAAAAATTATTTCGAGCTTGGTCTTATGCTTATGCATGGCAGAACTTTAGGGAAATGCCTAGCGGTTTTCAAGTATTTGACACAGCTATAGGACGATTGTTGGGGGGAACATCCAACTACTGGCATCTAGGAAATGAACCTTTAGTTTATTGTGCCTACACCCAACAACAGCAGCTAGAAGCTGATGGGGCGCGACTATTGTACTTTCAACCTAAGTAAGTCGGACTGAAAAACCAAACTATGTTTTGAGTAGGGGAGGTTTTTGGTAAGGTGCGTATTCCAAAACATCATAGAGGGCTGCAATGAGTGGGTTTTGGAATTATACTTACTGCATTCATTGTGATGATCTGACACTAATCGAGCAAACACTAACCTGCCTTTTAGAGCAAGAAGGCTGTCACCGCATCACCTTGCCTGAGATTTCTATAGATGTTGAAGAACTACGTCATAATCCGTGGCTTTTATCTCATGAGGTGTGGATATTCGGTCTATTCGTTGGTAGTTATGGATGGACAATTGCCAAGATATTACCAGAGGAAATACTATGCCAACGAGCTATCAATGCCGATCATCCTCGATTGTCGGCATTAGCAAGGCAAATTGGTTGCGATACCTTTTATGTGGGTTTGTACGAATACGGCGGGATTCTCATGGAAGCAGATGCAACAGGTGACATCTTCATCTCTGGTTCCATTGGCGAAGAGTATTTACAAGAAGATAAATTTTTTGATGAGCGAATTAATTCAGAAAAATTTGAACAATTTTTATTACTGGATGTTTCAGAGGAAATACACAGAGCAAAACAAGTATTACAAGAAGAGGAAAATAAAAGATTTGAACAGTGGGAAGAGCAATTTTTAGACGACTATGCCAATTCCCATTTTTCTCCAATGATACCCAGTGCATTGGAACAGTGGAAAGCCCAATGGAAGACGTTTTTCAAAAAGGATAAGTATCAGTTATCTAAAGAAAAAGGAGGAAAGCGGTTATATGAAACTTTAGCTTTTGAAGCATCACACTTGTTTATTGAATCTGATTCTGAAATGTTTGAGAAAGCCTTAGCACATCTGCTAGGTGGTACACCCTCCTACTGGTACTTAGGAGCAGATCCTTTAGTTTACCGTGCCTACACTCAGCAGGAACAGCTAAAAGCAGATGGGGCGCGGCTATTGTACTTTCGACCTACCCAGTAATTGCAAAAGGTTGATTTTAGGCCCTTGACTCTTATACCAGAAGATATGTGTGCCAGTTTCGTAAGTCTTGAACTATTTCTCTTAAAAAATATTCTACGCTGTTTGATTTGCTTCCAACCAGTTAAGTAAATCCTCAAGGGTTGTAAAATCCAATAAAGCCTCACCAAGTGCTTCTAATTGCTCTAGGGAAAGAGTTTCAATGCGCCCCGGAACCTCTTGTGGTAACTCTCCTACCCGTTTTTGTAGTTGCCGTAGGACAAGTGTTTGTCCTTGTTCCTGTTTTCCCCGCTCGTAACCAATGCGCTCGCCTGTGGTAATGTAGCTCATAGTCCGCTCCTGCTCAAATTGCTTAAACTCTTGCCAAAATTCTGCTTCCAAAGCTTTTGGTAAAATCATAACCCAATCAATAAATCGGTAAAGGTTACGAATATCTTTTTCTTGCAATCCTAATTCATACAATCGGCGAATCAAACTAAATTTCCAAGCTTTACGTTCTCCTGGCTTTTTATTTGTTTGCTGTGTCTTCAAATGTGCCATTACTACAGTTGCAAATGGATTGTCGCTGGCTTCTAATTCTGTCCAACGAGTTTGATAATCCAGCAGCTTGATGGTTCCAAATTCAAAGTTAAGTCTGGTATTGGGATAATTATAACTATATTGATTGGGTCGCCATGTCGGATCGGTATCGCACAAAATTGCCAAACTCATGGCAGGTTTAGCAAATCTGTCAAAAATTCGCAGGTTGTAGGAAAACATTCTTTCTACAAAAGTATCTTCTGATTTCGCTTGAATTTCTACATGTATTAATAGCCAAGTTTCTTGCCCTTGAATTTGCCAGACTTTAACTAATTTATCTGCATATCTCCTACCAAGTTCTGCTTCGCGGGCAATTTGTTGAAATTCCTTGTCGAGAAATTCGTGGGGACGTTCCCAATTAATTAGTTCTGCTGTTTGGGGAAAGAAAAATTGCATTGCTTGGGAAAGTAAGCTTCTAAAATTTCTTTCCACGGGCTATCATTATCTGCTCTTCCCAGTTCCTCGGTCATCAGTTGATTGTTATACCATCTAGTAATCCTAAATCATTTGTGAACGACAAGATCCCCAACTTCTGAGAGAAGTTGGGGATCTTAGGCTAGCAATTTTCATCAATATAGAAGGGATTTGCCCGAAAATAGCAGTCTATCTCACGTTTTTAAAGGTTTGTACTCATATAATTGTCGGAATTTGCGATCGCCACAATAGTAGATAAAGGCACGTCAGCAAAATACTGTTGCTGAAATTGTTCTTCTCGGACAGCAGCTAAAAATCGTGCCACTGCTTCATCAGCAAGGTTTTCTGCCCTATCACTCGGATGCCAGGTAATTTGTAAATAATTGTCTTGTCGTTTGATTGTGAACCCTAAATGTTTTAAAGCTTTGATTCCTACAAGTAAAGTTTGGTCGCTGATGCTGATTTTCTCTAAAAGTTGGACGCGGGTAACTGGTTGATTTGTGCGGCTGAGGTATTTGGCAATTCCGACAAGAGTCAGCCAAATTTGATTGGGTGGTTGGTGTTTGGGTTTAGACCAAGCGATCGCTAATTGTTGTTGATTGGAAAGCGTAGATGCGGAGCGGCTTATGGCTAAACATCGCCGCAACCATAGGCGTAAATTATCCCAACTCGTGGGACAATCTTCAAGAATCAACGGTGTGAGCGGTAACGGGGCCTTTAGCTCGTCTTGAGTTGTGTTAGCCGTAGCCTGTTGTGAATGTTCCCGATTCCGTAAGTCTAAGATTAGTGGTGAATGTTGAGTGTTAAGTGCTGAGTTAACACTGGGACGCACGGCAATTAATCTGATTTCATAACGTTTTTTAAAGGTGTTGTAGTCTAATTCAGCTATGCAATCACACCTTCCTATGGGTAATTCATCTTTGTAGTGTCCCCACCATAAGCCAGGAAAAGCACTTCTGCCGGAATCATCCCGAATATCAAACTCAGTTTTAATGTACTGTACCTTTTTCCCTTGCCAATCCTGCTGATTGCGATGCCAAGCATTTTCAAACCAACAGTTTTGAATTAGTAACTTCGGAACAGGATTACCCATTCCACAAGGTTCTAGTACTTTCAGTTCTAAAAATAACTCTTTTCCCAAGTCTGCAACTGTCACCGTCAAGTCTGCTTGCACGGTTGGCGTTAGGGTTGTACTACCTAAAGATTGCCGCAACTGCTGATTAATCGCTGCTGTAAATAAAGGAATATTCTCTACTAACAAACTCAACCCGGCTGCAAAGGGATGTCCGCCAAAGCGATGTAACAAATGTGCTTGGTCTTTTACCAGTTGGTATAAATCTACAGAATTCACCGAACGGGCGGAACCACGGGCGAGGGGAGTAGAGAGTCGGGAGTCGGGAGTCGGGGCGGAATCTTCTTCCTCACTCCCTAGTACAGACGCGATTAATCGCGTCTCTCCAGATTCCCCACTCCCTTCTGTACTTAATAAAATAGTCGGGCGACCTGTTTCTTGTGCTACTTGTCCAGCAACTAAGCCCAACACACCCGCAGGCCATTGGGCATCTTCTAGGACAATGACGCTGGTGGTTGATAAGTCTAATTGAGTAAGTTTTTGTGCTACTTGCGCTTGTACATCTTTTTGCAAAGATTTGCGCCTGGTGTTTGCGAGTTCTGTAACTTCGGCTAATTCGTTACAACGTTTGACATCTCGACTGGTTAATAATTCAACGCAAAAACTAGCATCGCCTTGGATGCGGCTAACGGCGTTAATTCTTGGCCCCAAACCAAAGGAAATATCTGTGGGGCGATCGCCACTTTTCTGGCACAATTCTAATAATCGCCCCACTCCCGGACGGCGACGCGCTGCTGGTGGCTGTTTAAAATCTTCTTGTAGTCGTTGAATTCCCAACTGGGCCAAATAACGACAATCTCCACTTAACTGCACTAAGTCGGCAATTAATCCTACTGCTACTAAATCTAATAAATCCTCTAACGGATGTTTTGCAATATTAGGCAGACTTTGATATAACGCTTCCACCAACTTATAAGCTACCGCTACCCCAGAAAGATTAAACAGTTGATTTTCCCTTGAAAAATAGCGCGGATTGATAATTGCTGCAACAGGCGGGCGTTCAGTTGGTAAAGTGTGATGATCTGTAACTATTACATCTATCCCTACCTGTTTAGCGTAAATAATTTCCTCAATATTTGTGCTGCCAGTATCACAAGTAACAATTAATTTACAACCTTGTTTTGCTAAGTTATCAATCCCTTCATTATTGAGACCGTGAGATTCTTTTAGGCGATTGGGAATATAGTAAATTAACTGAGTATTTTGTTTAAAAAATTGTCCTAATCCATCCCAAAGTACAGATGTAGCGGTAATCCCATCAGCATCAAAGTCTCCCCAGATGGCAATTTTTTCTTTAGCGTTATATGCTTGTTGCAACCGTGCGATCGCTAACTGCATTTCCTGCCCAAACTCAAAGGGACTCGCTGGTTGATAAGCTTTATAGTTAATAAAAGCTGTTAATTGTTGATTATCTTTAATTCCCCGTTGCCACAACAATTGTGCTGCATATATTCCACTGGATAGGGGCGTATGCTGTTTCACCGCTTGGATGAACCATTCCGGGGGTTGTTCGGTTGCTGTTATAGTCCACTGCTGTTGTTCTGCCATTATTAAATCGGGGATTGATCCTCAGTTGTTTGAGATTCACCTGCTAAGGGATTAAGAATTACTTCATTAGCGACACTATCAGCTTTACGCGCGCGAATTGCCGGACGCGATCGCTTGTAACCGGCTCTTTCAGCTTTTTGGTGTTCGTAATCAATTAATCTGCCATAATATTCATGCTTGCTTAAATTCATCGACAAGAAAATATGCTGGCGAGTATTACCAAAACCCTTGCGGTTAAAAAACTTTAAGGCTGAAGTGTTGGTGGGATCGGTATCTACCAGCATAAACCGCGCCCCATCTTCAATCATTCGGGCAACGACTTTATCCACCAACTTGTCTGCTACTCCCCGACGCTGATACTTCGGACTAACTCCCAACCATAAAATGTATCCATAAGTCCAGGATGCTTTGGTAATGATGGTTCCCAAAATAAATCCGGCTAATTCTCCGTCTGTTTCAGCCACAAGACAGTATTCTGGATCGGTGTTGTAAAGTCCAATCACCTCCCATTCATCCCAGGTGCGGTATAAATAAGGATATAAATCGCTGGTAAATAACCCTTCTCCCAAGTGGTAAACGGGAGCAATGTCATCAATTCCTAATTCGCGGACATAAATGGCTTCAGTTTCGTCAAAAGTTGACATAAATTTAGAAGTTGTGATTTTTTTATATCCCTATTGGACTTGACAAACATCCTTTAATGTATGGAGTTGAGTAAGACTTCTTGAATGCTGTCAAAATTGGGCAATGAGTCTTTCACTGCTTCTTCGGGAACTTGTGTGCGATCGCACCGTTTGGCAAACTGACAATAGTCACAGGTTTTGCTACCCTCCACCACTTGAGGAAACTGCTGGTTATTTTGGTAATCTTCCAGCCAATTAGTTAACTGACTTAACAGTTGATTAAGTTTCTTTGCTATTTTTGTATGTTGAACAGTATTGTAATTAAATTTAATATTTTGCGGCTTACCCTCAGATTGGACAAACCAGTAAGTCATGGAAATATTTTCTGGCGAATAATCACTAGTTTCAGCCAAGACATAGAGATAAAGCCGTGTTTGCCAGTTGGATTCTAACTCGCGTTTATTGGGTGGTTTAGGATAAGTTTTCCAATCCAGAATTTGCGCTTGTTGGTTATCTGCAATCAATAAATCATAGACAACCGTTAGTAAATAATCTTGAACTTGCAGGGTGCGGTAGTGTTCACTTTCACGGAAAGTTTGATTATCAGATGCAGCCGTTAAAATTTCTGGGGCTGCATCCGCAAAACCTAGCATCCAGCTTTGGAGTTTAGCATCTGCTTGCAAAAAACCATCAATTGGCAAACCCATTTCTCGCTGCTGCATGAGCAAGTGAAAACGACTACCCAAAGTTTGCCGTTCTTCTTGTTCTGGATTTGAGGGCGAATTGAGTTTTTCTAGATAGGTATGTTGAAACTTACGCGGACAAGTTTCTAGTAAGTTGAGTTGTCCTTGAGACAGTCGCAGTAGTTGAGTGGGAGTTAACAGCATTCTTCTATTTTAATTAGGACTTACGCAAAACTACACGCGGTAGGGGCAATACCCTGCGGGTTCGCTGAAAGCGTTCTCGTAAGAGTAGCCGCTTTGCGTCTACATGAATTGCCCCTACCTGGAAATTAGGGTTTGGGCTATTTTTTGCGTAAGTCCTATTAATGTGAGTTCGACGGGGTGAATTGACTCTGGTAGGAGGTTTTGGGTTTAATTCAGGAAGTAGGCGATCGCGTACACCTAAAGATTTACATTTACCTGCTTTGCCTGCGGTGGCTTTTTAGCTTCGTCGAACTTCATGCAAATGGAATTTCTCCGTTTGCAAATAACGATAAAGACGATTTAGAGCGTTTATATGAGCGTAAGCTGCGGCTACCACAATATCAGTATCAGATGCTTGCCCAGAGAATATTCGCTCTTGATGCTTCAAGCGGACTGTGACAGTTCCTAGTGCATCAATTCCTCCAGTCACAGATTGGACAGAAAACTCAATTAGTTGATTGGGAATCTGCACCAATCGATTAATTACTTGATACACCGCATCCACTGGGCCAGTGCCTACACTCGCATCTGTGAGGATTTTGCCTTCAGGAGTGACAATTGTAATAGTTGCAGTTGGGCAAGTGCAGTCACCACAAATTACCTGAACGTGTTCGATTTGGAAGCCACTTTCTACTTGAATCTGCGTTTCATCTCGAACGATCGCTTCTAAATCCCAATCTGAGATTTCTTTTTTCTTATCGGCAACATCTTTGAATCGATTGAAGGCTTTATTCAAATCCGCCTCGTTCAATTCAAACCCCAATTCCTTGAGCCTGGTACGGAACGCATTCCTTCCAGAGTGCTTACCCAAAACAATGCGATTTTCTGGCAAACCGATCGCAGCAGCTTCCATAATTTCATAAGTTTCGCGGTGCTTGATAATTCCATCTTGGTGAATACCAGACTCATGGGCGAAAGCGTTTGCTCCCACGATCGCTTTATTGGGCTGAATCAGCATCCCAGTTAATTGAGAAACCAAGGATGAGGTTTTGTAAATCTCCTCAGTCTTAATATTAGTCAAAGGTGTATCGGTATCAATCGGACGACTAAAGTAAGGATTGAAAAATGGTTTGCGAACCTGCAAGGCCATTACAATCTCTTCCAATGCAGCATTACCAGCCCGTTCCCCAATGCCATTAATAGTACATTCCACCTGACGCACGCCATATTCAATTGCTGCCAAAGCGTTAGCTGTCGCCAAACCCAAATCATTTTGAGTGTGAATGGAAAGAATCACCCCATCAATATTAGGAACATTTTCCCGAATTCCCTGAATCAGATTTCCAATTTCCTTGGGTGTGTAGTAACCAACGGTATCAGGAATATTGATTGTAGTTGCACCTGCTGCGATCGCCGCCTCCAAAACTTCATACAGAAACTTTGGTTCAGTGCGGCTAGCATCCATTGGCGAAAATTCTACATCGTCTACAAACGACTTGGCATAAGCAACCATTTCTGATGCGATCGCTAATACTTCGCTGCGAGACTTTTTCAACTGATATTTCAGGTGAATATCAGAGGTAGAAATCATTGTGTGAATTCTGGGACGATCTGCACCCTTCAAGGCTTCGGCGGCGGCGTGAATATCTTGGCGAATGGCTCTAGCTAAACTGCAAATGATTGGCCCACCGGGTATTCCGACTTGTTCAGCAATGGTTTTGACAGCTTGAAAATCTCCCGGACTAGCAACGGCAAAACCTGCTTCAATCACATCGACACCAAGGAGAGCTAGTTGATGAGCGATCGCCAGCTTTTCTTCTACATTGAGGGTTGCGCCCGGTGACTGTTCGCCATCCCGTAGCGTGGTGTCGAAGATGATAACTCGGTCTGGTTGAGATGCGATGCTCATAACTGTCTCCCGTGGTATTGAGGGGATGTTTAAAAAACTTACTTTGGATATTGTATACAATCTTTCTCTTTTTGTATACAATATCCAATATGAACTTAAATGACTTAGCAGCGAATGTGCTGCAACAACAACGCAGTACCCCAGATTTAATTGCCGATGCTTTGCGGGAAGCGATTCTGCGCGGCATTTTTCAGGAAGGACAATCTCTGAGACAGGATGAAATCGCCACTCAGTTTGGAGTTAGTCGTATTCCCGTGCGTGAAGCGCTCAAGCAGCTAGAAGCAGAAGGATTGGTGACACTGCATCTAAATCGTGGTGCGATCGTATCGGTGTTGACAGCACAAGAGGCGCAAGAAATTTGTGAAATTCGCAGCGCTTTAGAAGTGAAAGCGATGCAATTAGCAATACCCAAGTTCAAGGAAACAGATATAGAAAAAGCTGCTGTGATTTTGGAAGCGACAGACCAAGCAACTGATGCAGGTATGTTGGCAAAACTTAACTGGGAATTTCATGCGACGCTGTACGCCACTGCTGAACGTCCCCGGTTGCTGGGGATGATTAAAACTTTACACGTTAATTGCGATCGCTATGTCCGCGTACAATTAGCGCAGATGGATTACCAAGAGCGATCGCAAAAAGAACACTATCAACTCTTAGACGCTTGTCAAAAGCACGATACAAAAGCTGCTGTCAGGTTGTTAAAACGACACATTGACACCGCCGGAGAACAGCTAATTGCATACTTGCAGCAAATTGCTCAGAAACGCTGATTCTTGTTGGAACTAGATGATCTACCAGAACAGACTAAACAGAAAATTTCCACTATTCTGTTCAACAAACCTCTCCCTCCCTTGAACTAAAGTTCAACTCTATGTATCCCTCTCCGCCTCGGAGAGGGACGGTTTTACGTAGTAAAACCAGGGAGAGGTCTTTTTAAGTTGTTCAGAGAAAGAAATAGGATCGTCCATGAAAAAACTGATCCGGCGTATTAAGAGATTGTTCCAACGTATCTTCAAGAGGTTTGCATCCACTTCTGGGCAGACATCGCCCTTAATAAATTCTCGCCCTTTAGAAATTTCTATTCCCAGTGTTCCTCCCCGATGGGAGTCTGGTTTGGTGCTTGTGTGTTCACAATGTACAAACGAGCAATCAGGCTCAACAGCTTCTGAAGACTTAGAAAATTGGTTAAAATCTCGTTTAAAATTTGAGGGATTATGGGGAGAATTTCGGGTGGTTAGCACCAGTTGTTTAGGAGTTTGTCCAAAATCTGGTATTACTGTCGTTACTGTAAGTAATCGAAGTGGCGGTAATAGTCCATGCTTAATTATAGATCCTCGGAGCGATGTCTACGACGGGCTACGCCTACGCGAACTTCTTTACTCATACATTAAACAGAATAAAAAGTAAAAAGTACTCTCTACTTTTTACTTTTTATTTTTGCCTTATCGCTGTGAAAGATTATTTATTGAAACCAGACATTTTTGGTCTGACAAAGTTAGCTGAGGAATTACTGCTTCGGGCATTAGCATTTGAGGAATCAACTGTCGGTGAACTAAGATTCAAGAAATCAATGAGTTTGAGAGTACGTTTACGAATTTTCCAGCGCCCATTTATGTTGACAACTTGATCTTCATAGGTGCCATTGGCAACATCAATGCTAGTTTCCGAACGCTTGTGAGTCGCATGGAGATAAGAGGTCATCATTGCTTTATTATTCTCAATTGAAATGTTGATCGTACCCATCAAATGTTGAGTAGCTGTATAACCATTTCCTTGGAATACTGAATAGACAAAATCTGCCCAAGAATCTGTCCCATAATTTGTTTGAGTTGTCCCATCAGGAAAAATGGCAGTCAGGACTGCATCTTGAGTAAAACAATCCCGATAAATATTTTTTCCCTCAAGGAGATTTCCTCTACCAATGGCATCAGTTCCCAGTGCGTAACAGGATGTTAGTTTTTGAATTTCTAATTCTGCGTTAGGTTGAGTTGCACTTGCTAATTCAAACCTACCTCCAATAAACAGCACAAGAATAACTGCAAGGACAATCAATGTAATCTGATTGAACAAAAACGAGATGGCCTTTGGAACTATTCGCCCACCTTCTCTTCTTCTTTCCACAGTATAACCACCTTAATTTTTACAATTTTCGCATCTTATAACTTCCTGTGAACTCAATTTACGGCTGATATGTTAGCTGATAAAAACTAGACTAAAGTTCTTGCATATTTAGTTAGAGTTTACTTTTATATCAGTTAGTAAATGAGAAAGATAGTACAAGATTTGATGTATACAATTAGTTATTATGATAGCAGGCAGTACGTAAAGTTTTAAGTGCTAAATTAGACCAGTTTTGTATTGATTTGGTTAAGTAATGATGTTACCAGTTGCATAGTTTTTAACAGCAAAATAACCTTTACTTTAGCAAGCTTTAAAAATAGGATGTAATGAATTATTCCTGGCAAACAAAATACCCGAATTATCAAATAATTCGAGTATCGGTTGCTATAGCTTTGCTAATCTATCTCTATCATGAGAGATTATTATCCGAGAACGGGAATAGAAATTATAAATCCTGTTCCTTGTCCCAAAACTGATTCACAAATCAAACTTCCACCATGATTGTCTATTATAATTTGGCGACTAATAGATAATCCTAATCCCGTACCTTTTCCTACGCATTTGGTTGTAAATAGATTTTCAAAGATACAAGCTTTAACTTCTTCTGACATTCCTTTAGCATTATCTTGAATCTTAATTATCAGATTATTATTCTCTTCTATCTTAGTTAAGATAGTAATAATATTTGGATAGCTTTCTTGAACTTCCATAAAACTACGGCCGATATTTGCTTCTTCTAAAGCATCAATTGCATTTGCAATAATATTCATAAACACCTGATTCAATTGTCCTAAATAGCATTTCACTAATGGAATATTTCCATACTCCCTAATGACTTGAATCGCTGGACGGTTATGATCGGCTTTCAAACGATGCTGTAAAATCAACAAAGTACTATCAATACCTTCATGGATATTAGCTAATACTTTAGAGGTAGTATCGGCGCGTGAAAAAGTACGGAGAGAAGTACTAATATTGCGAATACGCTGTGTTCCTACCGTCATACCATCAATCATTTTGGGTAAATCTTTTAGCAGGAAATCTATATCTATTTCTTCGGCTTTTTCTTCAATCTCAGCACCAGGATTCGGGAACTTTTCTCGGTATAGTTGCAGATAGCCTATTAAATCATTAACAGTATCTTTTGCTTGGGCGATACTACCTGTAATAAAACCAACTGGATTGTTGATTTCATGTGCTACGCCTGCAACTAAATTTCCCAAAGAAGACATTTTTTCACTTTGAATAAGTTGTAATTGTGCCTCTTGTAAATCTTTGATTGACTGTTCTAATTCTCTAGATTTGTCTTGTTCTCTTGTGTACAAGCGGGCATTTTGTATGGCAATAGCCATTTGAGAAACCAAGACTTTTAATACCTCTATTCTCTCTGTAACAAAAGCTCCTGATGACAACTGATTTTCTAAATAAATAATCCCTGTAAGCTGTGATTGGTAAATTATGGGCAAGCAAAAGATTGATTTTATTTTAGATTCCTGAATATAAATATCAAGGTTAAATGGTTCTGTAATTATTGCATCATTCAATACAAGATATTGCTGGGTGCGAAAAACGTAATTAATCACAGAGAGTGGTAAATCTTGATAGGTCTCAACAGGAATAGAGTGTAAAACTATTGCTACATTGTCGATAGCATTTCCAGAAGCTTCGATATATAGTTGATTATCTTTAAGTAGGAGTAGTACTGCTTTTTGAGCCGCAGCATTTTCTAGTAAAATTTTGATTAGCTTGCTCAACAAATTCTCTAAAACAATTTCATTGGTAATCGCTTGCGAAAACTTGATGAATGTATTAAAATCTAAAAAATCGCTTAAACTACTACTATTAGTAGTTGTGGTAGTGGTGAGGTGAATTGTATCTATTTTAGAAGTAGTAGTTTCTACAGTAGTAGTTTGTCCTACTAGAAAAGCATACTTCGATTCTAAGTATTTAACTTTAGCGATCGCACCCCAACGAATATAAGCATAATAAGCTTTAGTGATATAGGTTTGATGAATTAACTCTTTACCTAGAGATTGATAAAATTTTCCTGCTAACTCATAGCCTAAAGCTTCTTCTTGGAGAAAACCATTTTCTTGAGATTTAGCAATAGAATTTTCATAGTAGTCCATTGCTTCCAGCTTTTGGCCCAAAATCCGATACCGTTCTGCCTCCACGAGATAAAATCTATGTGAGTGATTCGTGGGAGCGTGAGTAGCCCAGAGTTCCATTTTTTGCTGATTAGCTTGGACTTTTTCTAGAATAGCTTGCCTCTCCGACTCTTTAGCAGTATGATATATAGCCAAGTGTGCTAAAGAATCGTAGAAATAGAACAGTGGAACAACAAACAACCCTGTGACACCACCTAAAGATTTTTCTGCGATCGCAGCATTTTCTACAGCTTTAAAATACTCCCCAAATATGTAAGAGAGCATTAGTTTATTGACAAATAAATGATTAATTGTGTAAAGATCATTTACTTGCTGATGAATTGGCAGCATACTTTGCTCGTCGTAGGCTTCTCCAATTAAACAGTCCACATTTTCAAAACTTCCTTTCAAGTTCAGGACTGTTTGCAAATATACTGAGTTCCAAGTGAAAGCTACTTGTTGCTTGATTTTCTTCAGCGAATCACAATAAGCTATCAGTTCTTTTTCTAGAACCCAAAGTTCCTTACCCAGCCAAAATGAATGATAGGGATAAATGTAACCACAATAGCCAGCATATTCTAAATCTCCGGTTTCTAGACCACTAGCATATCCAGACATTGATGATGTTAATGTCTCCCTAACATGTTCTTTCCAGTGCATAACATGAGCGCTAACAACCGTCAGAATCTTAGCTTTGAGTTCTTCAGCATTAAATTGTGACACCAAACTAGAAGCTAATTTACCAAATTCATAGCCAGAATTAATTTCTCCTTGAACTCCACAAAGAAGTAAGCCATAAAGACTATAACCATACCCGGATACAGCCGTATTGCCATAGTTTAAGGACAAATTGACCATTTTACAGACAATAATTGGCATCATTGCAGGAGCCGTTTGAAAAGCCGCAGGAAGAACTCCCATTAAGATTCTCATAGCTGCAATCTTGTTAGGATCAGACATTAATGGTAAGTTAATTAAATCTGCTATGGCTTTCCCTTTCAAAGAAACAGCAATTTCATCCATCCCCTGCTGAATATCAGTTGATGTCGGTTCATCTGGAAAACTTATTCCTAACAATTTTAGAATTGATACTGCTATCTGAATGGCTTCCAGTTGTTTGCTTTGAATGATAGAAGCGATAATCTGTACTTCATAGACTTTCACTTTATCTAGAAGAATTTTGGCTTCTTGCTGCACCACCTCAGCCCATTGTTGCATCTGCTCAAAATTACCGCCCAGATAGGCTGCTTCTGCGGCTCCTTCATATAAGCCTATGGTTAAGGTATATTCAGTTTGCCAAGCGTCTATACTTAAAAGTCCTATCCCATTTGTAAAGTACTTAAGCGCAGCTTCATAAGCTGTAGAAGCTTTAGCTTTTCGGCCTGCAATTAAGTTTAATCGTGCCAATTCAGTTTTATCAGATTGTTCTATTAGGTTAACAATACCTACATTCAACTGATTAACTATATCAAAAACATTAGCTTCTATTTCCTCTTTTGGAATATTTTGTAGAAGCAATTGTCCAATTTTTAAGTGAGTAGATTTCTTGAGTTCTTCTGGGATCAGCGAATATGCTGCTTGTTGTACTCTATCATGTAAGAACTTGTAACCAACTCGTGAAGTGTCGAAATTTAAATTAACCGCTTCTTCTTGATTAAAAACTAAAGGAATACGGTAAGCTTCACTTAAAGGTAGAATTAATCCCGCTTGCAAAGCCGAGTGTAAATCATTGGCTGTCAAAGAAGCTGATTTTTCATTGACTATCGATAAAACATCAAGACTAAATCTGTCACCCACACAAGCTGCTAATTTTAAAACATCTTGGGTAGATTTTGGTAGTTTCTCAACTCGACTGGCAACTAGTTCAATTACATTTTTGTCGGTAATTCCAATTGCTTGAATATCCTTTAAACTCCACTGCCATTGAGCTTTAATAAAATCAAATTTCAAAAGGTCTTCTTGATTAAGTGCCTGAATAAGTTGTGTGATAAAGAATGGATTTCCACCTGTTTTATTATAAATTAATTCAGATAAGTGGATAATTTTATTGTCAAAAATGCTGGATTCTGTATCATGGTTAACTTCTGCTACTTGTAGAGTTTCTCCAACTAGCTGAGTCACATTCTCTAAATTTAAAGGTTGCAATACAATATTGTTAACAACTGTGCCAGCATTCTTAATTTCTTCTATTTTTTGAATTAACGGATGTGCGGCATTAACTTCATTATCCCTATATGCACCAATGAATAATAGATGTTTGCTGTCAGTATCAGTTATAAGTAGTTGGATTAAATTCAATGTGGCTGAATCTGCCCATTGCAAATCATCTAAAAATATGACTAAAGGGTGTTCTTTTTGGGTAAAAACTTGAATAAATTCTTTAAAAACTCGATTGAAGCGGTTTTGTGATTCTGTTGCACCAATTTGAGCAACGTCTGGCTGTGTACCAATAATTAATTCTACTTCGGGAATTACGTCAATAATGACTTTCCCATTTGTTCCCAAAGCTGATAGTATTTTTTCACGCCAGGTTTCTATTTTTTCATTATTCTCTGTCAGCAAATACCGCATTAAATAAGCAAAAGCTTGAATTAAAGAAGCATAAGGTATATTTCGTTTTAATTGGTCAAATTTACCAGAAATAAAGTAACCTTGTCTACGAGTAATGGGTTTATTAACTTCGTTAACTAAAACTGATTTACCAATACCTGAATAACCAGAAACTAGCATCATCTCACTAGTTCCAGATGTAACGCGTTCAAATGCAGCTAGCAGTTCATTAACTTGGTTTTCACGACCATATAATTTTTGAGGAATTAATAACTGGCTTAAGACATCTAAACGACCTGGAACAAAATCAGTAATTATACCCTGAGATTTTAACTGGTTAAGACATAACTCTAAGTCTGCCAATAATCCTGTAGCACTTTGATATCTGTCTTCAGCATTTTTCGCCATCAACTTCAGCACAATTTCTGAGATGGCGTTAGGAATTGTTGGATTTAATAACTGTGGATTTATCGGTTGAACAGCAATATGGCTATAAACTAGTTCTAAGGGGTCTTGACTAAAAAATGGTGTTTTCTCAGTGAGCATTTCATATAAAGTCACACCGAGAGAATAAAAGTCAGTACGATAATCAAGAATACGATTCATTCTCCCCGTTTGTTCAGGAGACATGTAGGCAAGTGTGCCTTCAACGCAGTTAGGATTATTAAATTGGGGATTTTCCTTATTGAGGCGGGAGGCTATACCAAAGTCAGTGAGTTTAACAATACCTGTCTGGGAGTTAATAATTATGTTGCTAGGCTTGATATCTTTATGAATGATCTGGTGTTTATGCAAATAATCTAGAGCTTTAGTCAGTTGAATAGCAATATTTAAATGGTTAATTAAGTCAAGTTTTTCTGTCTGAAGAATTTGGGCTAAAGATTGACCACCAAAGTCTTCTAACAACAGCCCCACTCGATTAGCAAAGGTTTCTAGACTAATGGATTTAACTATGTTGGGATGGTCTAAACCTTGCTGAATTTGATACTCATTTTTCAGGCGAGTAAAGGCTTCAAGGGTAGGATATTCATTTTTAAGCAACTTGAGGATAACTCGCTGTTGCGTTTTTGGTATTTGTGTTTGATAAATAATTGTTTGGATTCCTTCGTGGAGAGTTGAGTTGATTGGGTATCCAGTACGATTTGGCATTGATTTTTGCCTATAAACTTACAAAATTAGTACTACCCCCCGTCTTGTCATAAAAGGGGTTCTAATTTAATTATTCCCAGTGGTAGAAAATTATTAACATTGTGATTCCGTATTCAAGGGTTATAAATTGAAACGCGATTATTCCCTTGTAACGGAAAAGCTACTCTAACTTTTACGCCAAACGCAGATTAGGACACTTCTGCAAGAATCCAGATGCCTTATTGTGGGCATCTACATTATGAGTATGTGCTGGCGTAGGTCGAATAATGCCATCAAACAGGTCATCTAATCCGTAGGGAGTGAAAAATTGCCATTGACCTTGTGCATTTAGTCGAACTCCGACAGCAGTAGCAGTGTGCAGCCACTCTGTGATGGCATCTTCTGTACTAGTGTAGGGTCTGCTACCAAGCCGCCAACGAGCAAAACTGGCTTGATTTTTGACATCAAACTCGTCATGAGGAAATTGTTCTGTGAGAGTCGCCTTTGCTGCTAGTTCTTGAGAACGATTTCCTTCTATATCAAAAAATGCAATATCAAAATCTTTAATACCTAACCCACAGTCATTGCCAAAAATCGAGGACCAAACTGTGTTTCGGACTGCACCACCAGCTAACCACCAGTTAGGTAGATTTAATTGAGCGATCGCAGGTAATACTGTATCAATAGGTGTATCAGCTAAAATCATCTGTAGACGAGTGTTACTATTCATATCAAACTCTTGGGATTGTCAACTAGAAGGTGAAAATATTATCATTCACATCTCATTAAGTTTACGGTCTTGATAAACCTACTATGACACTTATAGGGTCAGGGTTTATTAGGATAATTTTGGTACTCATCGTATAAAGAATACAAGGTTATACAGAAGGTTAAATTGTGAATTGAGAATTTATAATTTTTATTTATGGAAGATTTATTTGCGCGACTAGAACGCACACTCAATCCTGAACTACCTTCCTTAACAGAGTCACAACAACAACTCCTGCAAGAACTCAGTATTGATGAAAATCAACCTGGTACAATTTTGCGTGATTTTTAAACTCTGATAGATTTATTACAACCGAATGGAGTGGAAGTTAGTAGTGTTAATAATCTTCTACCACTGAAAGTACTATCAGAATTGAATTCTCTGTTAAGTCACCCAATTGAAACTAAACTCAAACGCCCCGTACAGAAATCATACCCTTACATTAATGGACTATATCTGTTATTACGCAGTTCTGGAATAGCCCAAATTAGATCCCAAGGTAAGAAGCAGATTTTAGTTTTAGACGCAGCCACTTTGCAATCATGGTCAAATCTCAATCCAACAGAACGCTATTTTAATTTATTAGAAGCCTGGTTGATTTGGGGAAATAACGAAATTTTAGGTGAACATCAAGATTCATTTGGGAATTTATTTAGATGTATTCAACTATGGCCCCGCGTCCCAGATAAAGGTTTAAAATTCCCTAAATATGAACACCAACACGATATTAGTTATTACCCAGGTCTGCATAATGTTGCCCTGTTAGAGTTATTTGGATTGTTAACTATTAAACATGGCAAGCCAACAGATGGCAAAGGATGGCGCATTACTAGTTTACAACGCTTGCCATTTGGAGATGCTATGTTGCAACTACTATTCCCACTAGGTATACGAGGAGAATTACAGGATGAGGTCAATGTAACTTTTGGAAAGTTGCAGTCACATCTTCAACTATTTTTTTCAGAATGGGAGCATAATTTACTTGTTCCCAAACAAGGCTTTACTGACGGAATTTATATTTTTAAAGTGTCCATTTCTAAGGCTTGGCGACGCATTGCCATACCAGCCAAAAAACCATTAAGCTGGCTAGCAGAGACAATTCTTGATGCTTTTGACTTTGATTACGATCACCTGTACGAGTTTAGTTATAAAGACCATTTTGGTCGCATCATAAAAATCGGTCATGCCTATATGGAAACACCCCCATTTGCCGACCAAGTGCAGATTGGTGATGTGTCTCTAGAACCGGGTGGTAAAATGACCTATCTTTATAATTTTGGCGACAACTGGAAATTTGATGTGCAGTTAGAAGCAATTAATCCACCTGATAACAAAATCAAAAAACCAAAAATTGTAGAAGTTCACGGAAATGCACCTCAACAGTATTGGAGTGAGGATGATGAATCGGATGAAGATGAAGGATGAAGAGGATTTAGGGAAGTACAGAGAATCGTGTTCATAAGTCTTCTGTTTGTGTCTACTAAAACCCGCTCTAAGATTGAGATAGTTTTAGTTACAATAAAGCAACACAAATTGTCAGGAGATAAAACTTGTGAGTCTTCCATATACTGGAGATTGTCAATGTGGACAGATTCGTTATGAAATTCATGCCCAACCTTTAACCCTTTACCTATGCCACTGCAAGGAGTGTCAAAAACAATCGTCTAGTGCCTTTGGTATGTCTCTTACAGTACTACGAGATGCGGTTGTAATTGTTCAGGGAAAACCGAAAGCTTGGACTCGGAAAAATGATAGCGGACGTGAAGTAAATAACCTATTCTGTGGCGACTGCGGAACGCGATTGTTCCATGAACGGACTTATAAAACCGATACTATTAATGTCAAAGCTGGAACCTTAGATGATACAAGTTGGTTACGTCCAGTGGGTAACATTTGGACACGCAGTGCCCAGTCATGGGTGATAATTTCAGATCAGTTGCTCAACTATGATGGACAACCAGAGGATACGCAGCCTTTATGGGAAAAATGGAAACAACAACATCCATAAATGCTCCTGATATTAGACATCATAGCTCTTGACGCTTAAAGCATTTAGCTCATGATTTTACCAAAGGAGATAATCAGAAATTTTTATTGTTAAAATGCTTTAATGAACATATTAAATTATTTAAAACAGTAATAGTAAACTCAAATTATAATTTCAGTTTGTGTATTATATATTTCTACTTGTCTGCAAATCCTTAATAAAGGTAACATACTATTAATATTTCACATGAAAACTTACTGGACATTTCCAATCAAGTAATTTAAGTGAAATTGGATAATTAAGAAGATTTTGGTTCATTCCCAACAATTTTAACAGTTATTTCTAGACAAGCTTAATGAAAAACGATACACCACAAGAATTAAACCAAGATCAAGAAATTGGGCGCTTGATTGATGAGGTAATGTCTTCATCTCTGACTGATGAACAGTACCGCAAAAAAATGCAGCGACGCAAAGAAGTGCAAGACAAGCGCATAGCAGAAGCTGTACCAGAAAAAGGGTTAATTATTGTAAATACTGGTAATGGTAAAGGTAAAACCACTGCGGCTTTGGGGATGGTGTTACGATCGCTAGGTCACGGCTATAAAGTAGCGATCATCCAATTTATTAAGGGAAGCTGGGAACCTTCAGAAAAAAGGGTTTTCAGCTATTGGGAAGACCAGATAGAATTTCATGCAATGGGCGAAGGCTTCACTTGGGAAACTCAAGACCGCGATCGCGATCTTGACAAAGCTAGTGCCGCCTGGGAAAAATCATTAGAATATATTCGCAACCCAGACTTTCATCTGGTGTTGTTAGACGAAATTAACATCGCCCTCAAAATGGCTTACTTACCATTAGAGGACGTTTTGGCGGGTTTGGCGCAAAAACCAGCTAATAAGCACGTTATTCTCACAGGTAGAGGCGCACCGGCTGGTTTAATTGAGCGTGCTGACCTCGTAACCGAAATGACCTTAATTAAGCACCCTTTCCGCGATCAAGGCGTGAAAGCGCAACCAGGAATTGAGTATTAACTTAACGATTATTTGCACATTTGCAACGTGCGGCGATCGCTAGCTGTGATGGAATTTAATTGATAAAAGTCTTGCAGAGCCACTGAGTAAGGATAACTGCTGAAATCATCTTCACTAACTTTAGGTAGTTGACTGTTTGCAGCTACCTGATTTGACCGAGGAGTACTGGCTTCATTTGACGAACTATTAACCGTCATCGCCAACTCTCCTGACTTGTTGAGCGTACCTTGAAAACAATTAAATTCTGATTGGGGCATATACAATGCACCAGTTATCTTGTCCTGCTGCTTTTGAAATATGATGTAACCTTGACCAAGCTGGTTTGATTTTGGCGATTGACCATAGAGATAAACCCCATCTTTGACAGGAAAATTCACTTTTGGTAAACTTTCTGTACCTTTTGTAGCTCCCTGAGAATCTGGAACCAGCGCTGTGGTTTTAGGGAGTGTTTTTCCGCTCTGATGTACAAAAATCCCTCTCTCTCCAGCAGATGCTCTTAGCTGACTTCTCTGCTCTCTAACTTTTCTTAGCTGCGACAAAAGGGAGTTTTCGGAGGTTGTGGTTTTTTGAATCTGAGCCGATGATAATGGAGAATCTGTAACCGGTACGACTTGAGTCTGCTTGCCTATAAAGCCCAAACCGAGAAGTAAGCCTAAGCCCGCTAGGGAAATTCCCCACTGGCGGGGAGATAAGAACTGATAAAGGTTGTTAAGCACCCTACTTCTCCTGTTAAAAAATCAACTAAGTTCTTTAGAACTTACTTAAACTATAACCAAGTCTTAATTGTCAAAAGACTTTGTTAACGACTTATATTACTATTGTCCAAAAAAGAAAACTGTCAAAAACCAAAGTTTTTATTTAATCTAGCCCGACAATCTTAGATTACCACCAGTTAGGGGAAGTAGAGCAGCGTAAACAATTAAAGGTTTGTAGTGTTCGCGGAGCGTGTCGCAGACAAGCCTCTCGTAGAGAAGAGAGGGCTTGATCCCGTCAAATAGGACTAAACTTTTTACTACAAACTAATATTAATTAACTTTACATTAATTAATATTAGTTTGAGTTATTTTTCATCCAATAGATTCATCCCGTTGGGTGAAGTTAATCAGAAATTAGATCCTTTCAATCAATATGGGTTTCGTAGTACCTTATTTTTTACTTTTTAATAAATAAAAATACTGATAGTATTTTCTCGGATTTGTCGCCGTAGAAATACAGCCTCAGATCAAAATATTTTTCCTGGCTATCATTATAAAAAAATAGCCCCCTGAATTCAGGAGGCTCATCATGCTCTAGAGACGCGGGATTTCGCGTCTCCATATTTAACTAGCAACGTATTCTTGGACATTGGCGCGACGGCGACGCAGATGAGCCAAAGCTTGATGCTCTAACTGGCGGACACGTTCGCGGCTGAGATTCAATCTCTCACCCACTTTCGCCAATGACATTTCGTTACCATCTTCTAAACCAAAGCGTAGAGCTAAAACTTCTCGCTGTTGCGGGGTTAGTTCTGCTAGTAGGTTGTTCAAATCTTGGCGTAAGAATTCTTGGTTGGTGTAATACTCTGGTGATGGCCCGCTATCTTCGAGCATTTCTTGCAACTCAGTATCTTGGTTATCGCCAACTTTAACGTCCAAAGACACTGGTTGACGCGCCATATTCAGGTACTCGCGGATCTGAGCAGGTTCTAGTTCCAGTTCTTTGGCAATTTCGGCTGGAGTAGGCGATCGCCCCAAGGTTTGAGCCAATTCACGCTGTACTTTCTTGATTTTGTTCAGTTTTTCGGTAATGTGAATCGGCAACCGGATAGTACGTCCTTGTTGAGCGATCGCGCGGGTAATAGCTTGGCGAATCCACCAGTAAGCGTAAGTCGAGAACTTATAACCCCTCATTGGGTCAAATTTCTCCACACCCCGCTCTAATCCTAGTGTTCCTTCCTGAATTAAATCCAGAAATTCCATATTTCGCTTTTGGTATTTTTTCGCAATAGCAACGACCAAGCGCAAATTCGCTTCGATCATTTTTTGCTTTGCCCGCTTACCTTGAGCTACTGTTTGTTGTACTTCAGTTTCCGATTGTTGAACCACGTCAGCCCACTCTGACATATCCGGTTCGCGGTGCAGTTTCTTCGCCAAAACCTCTTTGGCATCGATGAGCGTCATCATTTGTTGAACCTGCTTCCCATATACAATCTCTTGTTCACGGGTTAGCAGTGGTACACGGCCAATTTCTCGCAGATAGGTTCGCACCATATCAGCCGTGAATCTGGTGTTGAGATTTTCCGTTTGGGTATTGACAGTAGGCATTGGTGCGTTGTCCTCTACTCCGTAAATAAAATGTATGTTTTCTTACTAAAATGGATGGATAAAACTAGTAAATCTATCACAAAATATCAGGAGCTACTAAAAACAATTCTCAATTAATATAGACGTTTTTAAGACGTTAAGCCCCTAAGATAGGTTCCCCTATCTTCCCTAAATTTTCAATCTCTTATTAGCACACTGGTTATTTTTGAGAATTCTTACTTTAGGTAGTTACTGAGAGCAAGGAGCAAATCCGAAGTCGGTATGAGTTCCACTTGGTTTTATATTACGATAAATCAGGCAGATAGTAAAGTATCTTAAGATAAAACTTTCAATTATAATCCAAAATTAGTCGTTTGGAAAAAAATTTAGGCTTCCTTGAAATTACTGACTATATCTATAGTGACCCCAAAAACCTCTCTTCTGTTGCCAAAAAGTAGCCGGATAACCGAACTTAATTTCTTGTGAGGATGGAGGGATGTTACGAATTGGGAATTGGGCATTGGTCGGTAACGGATTAATCCTGATGTAGATTAATCAGTGACTTCCCGTAGGGTAGGACAAATGACCAATGACAAATAACTATTTAAAATCCCAGGTCAGCTTTGGCGAGTTCAGCAGCAGCGAATACTTCCGCGTCAGGTTTTTCTTCCCAGGCTGGCTCACCAATTTCTTCGTAAAAAGTTGCGTCGTAAGGACGGGTACGTACTACTACGGGCATGGGTACGGCATGACCCAAAATTAAAGCTTGTTGTTTAGAGTCTAACTTTGCCAGTACCGATCGCAGTCCGCTACCACCAGATACACCCGTAAAAATCGCGTCAATGTCTTTTTCGTCATTAAGCAAAGCGGTAATGCGAGTTCCAATCTGGGACATAACTTCATTATCTATGCCTGATGGACGTTGATCAACTACCAAAAGTGTGACAAAATACTTCCGCAACTCACGGGCAATAGTCCCAAAGATAGTGCTTTGTACGATAGCCGGGTCAAGAAAACGGTGCGCCTCTTCAATGGTAATCATCAACGGCGTGGGGCGATCGCAAGGGTTTTTGCTTTGCAGGAATTTATCTGCTTTTTTGACGTAATGCTCGTGGATACGTCGGGTGATCATATTCGTCACCAACATATAAGAGAGCATATTAGACTGGGAACCAAATTCTATCACAACATTCTTCCCAGATTCCAGACATTGCACAATTTTACTAATGTAATTCTGGGGGCAGACTGCTCGCATATACTTCAAGCTGTCCATCCGCAAGAGTTTGCGCTGCAATGCCATAATCGAGCCTTTGTGTCCGCGTTTCTCGTCGCAGAACATCTCGATTTCTTCATTAGTCATGTTCAGCAGTTGGACAATCCAAGACTTGCCAAACTCACTATATAGAATATTGGCGTTATCTAGGGCTGCGTCAGAGAGTCCTAAATCTCGGCTACATAACTTAATATCTTCAACTTCTATTTGCTCGTAACTCAAATAAAGTTCTTGAGCATCACGCACACCCCGGCGCTTTGTCGATTCGGGGTCAAGGGTATAAACTTCTACCTTGCTTGGAAAAAGTTGCTTTAATCCCTTAACTGTATTCACGTTCTTTCCTTCTGCGACAGCTTCCCAGCCATACTCAGAGTGCATATCAAAAATCAAATTTACCGCCGCACTTTTACGGATAACGCCAGCTAAAAGTAGTCGCGTCAGAAAAGATTTACCAGTACCAGATTTCCCAAAAACCCCATTACTCCGTTCCACGAAGCGGTTTAAATCGATACAAACGGGCACATCCATATCCAAGGGTTTCCCAATGGAAAAATTTCGCCTTTGGGGGTCATCTTCCCAGCCAAACACGCGGCGAAAGTCGTCAACGCTGGCTTCGTATACTTGACTAAAGTGGCTAGGAATAGTTTTAACAGGCAACAATTCCATCGTCGTGCTGGTTTGTGGCACAAAGGAAGCCAAACCCGTTACTGATGGGATAAAGGGATTTGCCGATTTGCCGTTTGTTGGGGAGAAAGATTCTTCCACTTCGGGAGTGAACATCAACATCGGCGAGAGGTTGATAGTACCATAAGTACCACTTCCAGCTAAAACATCTCGTAAAAAAGTGTCTTCCCAACTGGGGGGATTAGCAATAATTCGTGCATTAGCAGCTCCCAATGCTACATCTGTCAGCATACAAAAAAAACGCGATCGCATCCCTTGCACAACAAGAAACTTACCAACCCGCATATCTTCCACAGAAATGTCAGGATGCAATCGTACTTCTAAACCTTCAGTTAGAGAACCTTGAATAACCGAACCTAATGGCTGTCCCGAATTCATCTAGTTAATTACATGATTGTTGATGCGATATCTTAATAGTCATTCAATTTTAGATTTTAGATTTTAGATTTTTCCTTCAATCCAAAATCCAAAATCGGCAGAGAGACGCGATTAATCGCGTCTGTACAAGAGTTAGGAGTGTGAGGGAATAACTCAATGTCCCATGCCCAATGCCCTAATCAATCTGAATCGAAGTTGGCGCACTCCCTGCGGCTGAGGTGGTACTGATTAATGGTTTACGGAATTGAGCGTAAATGCGATCGCGCCAGGTAAAGAATGGTTCATAATCTATATTCTCTGAAAAGATTGGCAATCCTTTTCCTCTAATAGAAGCTGGTAAATCCAGATAGGGGCCAGGGGGGAACTTGAGTAATATCGATAAGCCAGCCACTGACAAGTCAGCTAAAGTCGGCTCATCTCCAGTTAAATAAGGACTATCTGCCAATAATAACGTTACCGCTTCCAAGTCTTGTTTTAAAGATGCGATCGCTGACTGGATCACATCTGGACTATAACCTACACCAAAACCCAACACTGTCAGTAAGTCAGTAGGTACTCCTCCAACCAGACTTTTAAATATATCTGGTGTTGAGGTGGGTAATAAAGACTTGCGGAAATTTTGATCTTGACTTACAGCTGCAAATAGCGCTTTCCTACCTTTGATACCTATAGATTCATCCGCCCATTCTTCTATCAATAAAGTTAAACCCCGTTTTTTGGGATCTTGGGGTATTATGGGGCGATCGGGATACTCTAAGTCTAAATACTTAGCTATTTCCGTAGAATCCGCAATATATTTATTACGATCCTTTAATACTGGGACTTGTTTCTGACCAGTCAGCCGGAAAAGTTCTACTTGTCCAATCCCAGGCGTAACTTCTATTTTGCGGTAATCTAGTCCTTTAAAATCTAGAATTAGGCGCACTTTCTCTGAGTATTGAGATAGTTCCCATTGGTATAATTCCAGCATCTTGTATACCTAATAACTGGTCAACTTCTTAAACTTTACAATTGTATCTTTAGTTAAAGTAATTTTTCTTTACATTAGTTGCTTTTGTTGATTTTTGTCCGATCTAACTGGAATTATGATTGAACTCATGTCTAGTTTTTGGCAAAATCATCAATTTCAAAATTATTATTTTCCAATTAAAATATAAAAGAATTAAATAATTTATTTCGGGATACATAAATAAAGTTAACCACTCAGTTGCAAATATTCAGCAGTTAATTTAATTTCCCTCACTATTAGACTAAATTATCTGTGGTTTTGCTGAATCATTAATGCTTAATTCAGATATATCGCCTTGTCCTATATGGAATTCAGTATTTTTCAAACTTATCAATTTACGTACAAATTTATATATATATATTGGCTTTTTAGTAGAGTTTTTTCCACAGTTTATTGTAACTGAAACCTTGGATATGTGAAATCTTCCCACTCTTTTAGAGTTGAGCCTACAGCAAGTGAGGCTTTTAGCTCTTTATCAGTGTGACTGAGAAAATATACTCGTTACATAAAATATGTGGTAGATATATTTCATACCGATCAGCTTGTTTCGAGGTTATATATTTTACCCAGCTAGCAAAAACTCTTCTGAGGAAAAATTTTACTTCCCTCTTTGGTTAGATTTTGTGCATAGCAAAATGTTATAAATCTTTATGTAATGTATGGACAAAAAGACAAACAAAATTTATGAAGACAAATAACAGCAAATTGCTGACCACGTTGGCAGGCATAGCAGGATTCACTAGTTTAAGCCTTCTCATTACTTTACCATCTGAAGCCAAAGAGGTATTAAATCCTAACCCCAGTATTTTCAACGAAGCCCCCTATAACAAGGGTCAACGCCTTCAAGTAAACGCTCAATACACACCTACTGAGGCTACTTCCGAAACACAAAAAGGCAATACTAAGCGCAAACAAGTAGCGCAGAAAGGTAGTGTAACAAATCCCAGACCCAGTATTTTCAACGAGCCTCCTTATAACCGTGGTGGTAGTGCTACACCTATTGAACCAAAACCCCCCACGCCAGGTACTACCCCAGAAACTCAACCCGGTCAGAAACCTACTACAACTCCACCAGGCCCAGGGGCAAGTGACAATCAAGGCAAAAACCTGTTAGCGTTGGCAGAGTCAAACGCTTCTTTTACAACCTTAACCAAGGCTTTGAAAGCAGCAGGGTTGACTGGAGCTTTGCAAGGCAAAGATAACTTAACTATTTTTGCACCCACTGATGCCGCTTTTGCTAAGTTGCCAGCAGATGCTTTGCAAGAATTGTTAAACCCAGCTAACAAAGAAGTATTGCTCAAGATTTTAACTTACCATGTAGTACCTGGTAAGGTATTGTCCACTGATTTGAAGTCTGGTGAAGTTAAAAGCCTCGAAGGTGGCGCAATCAACGTTAAGGTTGATCCTTCTACTGGTGTAACTGTCAATGATGCTAAGGTTACACAAGCAGATATCACAGGCAGCAACGGTGTAATCCACGCAATTGATCAGGTAATTTTGCCTCCTGACTTGTAGTTTGTAGGTATTAGTACAATCAGTAACAGAATTAGGTAGGAATAAAGTATTAATACATAAACATTCCGTTCAATGTTAATTTTGGACGGTTTTTTTGTATTTTAATAACAGTGAGCTAAATTGGCAACCCCACCTAATGGCTTTGCTTTTGGTTTGCAATCAGCTTTTGATCCTTATCTTGCATTTCTAAAAGTTCAGGGATAGTAACAAAGCTATAGCCCTGTTTCCGAAAGTTGGCAATAATTTCTGGTAAAGCTTGTACAGTTTTAGAGCGATTACCACCACCATCATGCATCAACACAATGCCACCCGGCTTGGCTCTTCTGAACACATTATTAATTAACTTTGGTACAGCAGGACGTGAGTAGTCTACAGAGTCAGATGACCAAAGGATGATGGCATATTTGCTATTTTTAGCGTAATCAGCCACCCCATTGTGCATGATTCCCCCTGGTGGTCGAAATAGATTTGTTTTAATACCTGTCACTTGATAAATCTGGTCTGCTGTGTGGTCAATTTCATAAGCGGCTGCTTGTGGATTCAGAAATTGATACCAATGATGCCAAGTATGATTACCAATTACGTGACCTTCAGCAATTTCTCGCTTCAGTAAGCCTGGATAATTTTTTACATTCTGCCCAATTACAAAAAATGTCCCTTTGATTTGATTTTGTTTGAGAATATCTAGTACCTGGGCGGTACTTTCAGGCCATGGCCCATCATCAAAGGTGAGAGCAATTACTTTCTGTTGGGGAGTAAGTTTTGCCGCACCAACTATTGCTCCTTGAAAGCTTGGTGGCACACCATAGGAAAGACCCTTTATTTGCGCTTGTTGCTGCCAAATTTTAAGCATCGTTGCTTTTAATTCTTCAATCTGCTGTTGGGCCCCAACTTTGGCTGGTAGCTTGTTTACATTTATATTTTCTGTACTTTCGGCCTCAGATGATCTTGACTTGATAAACATCATCGTGGTGGTACTCAAGACAAGCAACGCTATTAATATTTTTTGCACACCAAAAAATGACTTATTGTCCTCCACTTCATAGCTCCTTCAAGGGTAGAACCGTTTTTTTCACAATATTTCTGGCAGTTTTTGACACTGTTATAAGCCTTGTCATGCAAACTACAGCATGATTAGTAATATCTTTTAAAGTTAGCTCTAACCCTGACTCCGAAAAAATGCCTTATTCTACGGTTATCTAAATATCTATAAACAAAACCCTCACCAGGAAGGTGAGAGCCTTCTTGTACCTTAGTTTTCGTAGACTACGAGATATGAAGGGAATTTAGATAACTATAAAAGGCAATTAATTTTGCCTTGTTAACATGAATATACTGAATGTAGTTTAAATATTGCATACTGCATTGACGAAGCCATTGCGAAATTATGACAAAGGTGTGACCTTATTTGAGTGATAACGGTACAGTACAGACCCGTTAAAAAATTTCTTTGCTCCCCTACTACACAAGATGAGTCAATAGCATTGGCTGCTGAATGCTGAGTTACTAAGAGAGTAAAACAAGGGTTATTAAAGTAAGGATTCATTTTTGTGGGGCGGGTAAGATTACCTACCCCGCAAAATGGTAGACAATATCCCCACCCCACAAGAGGTAACTGGATACTTGTTTATTTGGGAATCCCTTAACAGCTTACAGACTAGACATTACATCCCGTGCAATTGCTAAAGTTTGATCGATGTCTTCTTCAGTGTGAGCAAAAGACGTAAAACCAGCTTCAAATTGAGAGGGTGCTAGGTAAACACCACGTTCTAACATACCCCGATGGAAGCGTCCGAATTTGGCTGTATCAGACTTTTTCGCATCTTCGTAGTTATGAACTGGGCCAGAGGTAAAGAATAAACCAAACATGGCGCTGATTTGACCGCCGCAAGCTGCATGACCAGTTTCTTTAGCAATTTGCAGCAAACCATCTGCTAGCTTTTTAGTAATCCGCTCAAGATAATCGTAAGTACCTGGCTTTTGCAGCAATTCTAAAGTCTTAATACCAGCAGTCATCGCCAAGGGATTACCCGAAAGAGTCCCAGCTTGATATACGGGACCAGCAGGGGCAACCATTGACATAATATCTCGGCGACCGCCATAAGCTCCTACTGGCAAACCACCACCAATAACCTTGCCCAAGGTTGTTAAATCGGGGGTCACGCCAAATTTTTCTTGAGCGCCACCGTAAGCAATGCGGAAGCCCGTCATCACTTCGTCAAATACCAATAAGGCTCCATACTCGTGAGTGAGTTCCCGTAATCCTTCTAAGAAACCTGCGTCGGGTGCAATAAATCCAGCATTACCAACAACTGGCTCAAGAATAACGCCAGCAATCTCGTCGCGGTTTTCTTCAAACAAGGCTTTGACGGATTCTAGATCATTGTAAGGTGCGGTTAGAGTAGTGCTAGTTGCCGCTTTTGGAACTCCTGGTGAGTCTGGTAAGCCAAGTGTGGCAACACCAGAACCTGCCTTCACGAGAAAGGTATCGGCGTGTCCGTGGTAACAGCCTTCAAACTTAATGATTTTGTCTCGCTTGGTGAAAGCCCGCATCAGCCGCAAAACTCCCATACAGGCTTCAGTTCCAGAGTTAACAAATCTGACCATTTCGATGCTGGGAACGGCATCAATGACCATTTCTGCTAAAACATTTTCTAGAGTTGAGGGAGCGCCGAAACTGGTGCCTTTTTCTAAAGCTTCATGCAACGCTGCAATGACTTCTGGATGAGCATGACCGCAAATAGCTGGGCCCCAAGTACCTACATAGTCTATATATTGGTTGCCATCTACATCCCAAATATATGCGCCTTTAACACGATCAAAAACGATGGGTTGTCCACCTACAGATTTAAAGGCACGAACTGGAGAACTGACTCCTCCGGGCATGAGGTTTTGAGCAGCGGCGAAGACCTCTTGTGATTTTGTTGTTTTAATTGTGGTATTTACCAAGGTTCTCTCCTAACAGTGGACAATAAAAAGCTCTATCTCAGGATAGGGTTAAAAATTGCTTAGAATTTCTATCCTATAGAATTAACTGAACCAAAAAAATAACAATATGTTATACAAGTCCAACAAAGACTTGCCTCTAGATATTCAAACTCGATTATCTGAAGCATACCAGGATCTTTACCGAGCAGCTTTTAACTCGGCCATCCATTGGTATGGTGAGGCATCAAAAGCTCATAAAGTTGCTTTAAGTGCTGTAAAGATGCAGTCTGCAATGGAACACAATGCTCTTGTTTAGAGCTAGATAAGATAGTTAAATTCAAAAAAATATACCAGTTGCTCTATTCAGAATGGTATCGTAAATCCATAAGTTATTCTCATTAGAGCAAACTAGCTGGTATGTCTTCTAACGATTTGCGATCGCTACATTACGCCATCCCTGTTGAAAAAATTCGCTACGATGAACGGGGTTTAGTGCCTGCAATTGTCCAAGATTATTTGGATGGTACTGTCCTAATGATGGCGTGGATGAATCAGGAGTCGTTACAAAAAACTTTAGAAACTGAAGAAACTTGGTTTTGGAGCCGTTCCCGGCAAGAATTATGGCACAAGGGGGCGAGTTCTGGACATATTCAAAAAGTGCAAAGTATTCGTTATGACTGTGATAGTGATGCCTTGCTCATAGGGGTAGAGCAATTAGGAGATATTGCTTGCCATACCGGAGAACGCAGTTGCTTTCACCAAATAGAAGGAAATATTGTTCCACCACCAGGGGATACGTTGTCGCAATTGTTTCAAATAATATGCGATCGCCGCGACAATCCGACAGAAAGTTCTTATACCTGTAAGTTATTCGCAGGTGGCGATAACAAAATTTTGAAAAAGATCGGTGAGGAAACCGCCGAGGTGGTAATGGCCTTTAAGGATGATGAAGCAGATGCGATCGCAGGTGAAGTGGCTGATTTGCTATATCATACCTTGGTTGCCTTAGCTCATCATCAAGTTGATTTGAAATCTGTGTATCGTAAGTTGCAAGAACGTCGTCAATAGAGTAAGCCCTACTCAGGCAAAATCCGATTGAGATACTGTAAAATCACCACGACAATCAGCACACTCAAGGGGAATCCTAGCCAGAAAGTATTGGTAATAATTTGCGGTTGATCTAATGCCCATCCCCCCAAGGGATGACCAATAAAAGACCCAATAGCCCAACACACAGCATTGACGGAGAAATAAACGCCACGTTGATTTTCCGGGGCTAACTCAGTGACTAAAGAGGCGGCAGATGGAGTATAAGAAACAATTGCAACTGCAAATACTCCCAATGCCAATGCTACCCAAATTAAATTATGAGATGGGGCAGTACCACTTACCCAAATGAGTCCAAACCCAACTCCCCAAAGAATGGCGGAAACGGTGAGTGCCAGTGTGTGAGAACAGCGTTTTAAGAAACCAGTGACAGGCAACTGAAAAATGATAGCTAGCACCAGATGCCAAGCAAATAGAACGCTAATAGTAGTTTGAGCAAATCCTTCGGTAGTACTTTTGATAACAAAGTTTTTGAAGTAAAGCGGCAGAGTGCTATGGATTTGAGAAATATAGATTGTAAAGAATATATTAACTGTGATGTAGACCAGGAAACGGCGATCACCTAATACTGCCATCCAAGAAGAAAAATGTTCTTTCTTTTCAGATTCCCCCATTTGCGGTTGTTCGGTTTTACTAATTCCTACATAGACAACCCCAAAAAACATCAGAAAAGAGATGGCATCAATGATAAATAGCCATCGATAACTCCCAATTACCGCAATCAAAAACCCAGCAAGCATAATTCCGATCGCTAACCCAAGATTATCAGCCAGTCGTGCGATCGCAAAAGTTTCGCGGCGATTGTCAATCTGGCTAGCGTCAGCAACAACAGCTTCAGCCGCCGGCCAATAGAAACCTATCCCTAAACCGCTAATCAAGCTACCAATTACCAAAATAGTAAAATCATTGGTTGCAGCTAAAACCAAAGAAGCAATTGCTGAAATCGCCGTCGCTAGCAACAAAGTGCGGCGACGGCCCCAGTGTTCAGAATCAGCCAAAGAACCACCTACAATCCTCCCTACAATGCCGGAAATCGAGGCGCTACCCAAGGCTACCCCAACACTGGTTGCAGATAAACCAACTTCATTCACAAAAAAGATGGGGGCGTAAAACAGGGTACAGCCAGTTCCAACTTCCGAGAGAAATCTACCTATTGCAAAAATCCAGACTTGAGGATGTATTGAGGGCAGCCACGATGATAGCTGAGATTGAGAAGCTAATTTCATGAGTTTAGATGTCATAGTTTGGTGACATTTTTGTAATTCTTATCATTGGCTGCTATTTTTCTCACTCATTCCACAGGGTTTCCACAGGGATTTTAGCAGTTTTCCACAGGTTCACTACGAACTAATGGGCTTCTTACCCTCTGACTGGGGATTGTTAATTAACAGTGGCGAATAAGTTCAAGGACTGAGTTTTTATAAAGTAAAGTAACTAAAAATAGGCTCTAATGCTTATTCTCTCGTTCGCATTTATTTTTTATACATTCATTTTTAACATTTCGCAGCATTGACAAACCCACCCCCTCTTGGCGCACAATGATTCGGCTTGCTTTTGTAATTCCTTCAACCGTTGGCATCAAATGTGTAAAATATATTACCTGAGATGTGGGCGTAGATTGTCGGGCTGGCAAAAGAGTGGTGAGGTAGTTCGTCTTCTCCCAAAGGGAGAGGCTAGCGCCATAGCGCAGCGTTAGCGAGTCCGCGAGCGTCAGGGGGTTTCCCCCATGAGAAACTACCGTTCGCCCTTGGCGTGCCGGAGGCATCACCCGTAAGGGTGAGAAAGCCATAAGCCGCTTCACCGCAAGCAACTTGTCCCTCTTGATTATCCTCATAGGAGGAAAATCTCATGAAATCAACGGTTAGCATCTTTACAGAAATTCCCGAAACACTCCACGAATCCTTAAAAAACTACTTAGAAACCCATCCTGATTGGGATGAAAATAGGGTATTGACGGCGGCACTATCATTGTTTTTACTCCAAAATGGAGATAGCGATCGCCGGGCTGCCCGAGTTTATCTGGAAACTTTATTCCACCACTCCTCAGTAGAAACGCCCAGTATCGATTCACCCGCAACAGCTAATCTATTAGATACCCCATAGGTACGGGCATTATTCTCGCTCATACTCTAAGTGTGGGCACGGCAAACCGTGCCCCATAAATGGGATTTGATCCAATAGCGATTAAGCATATCGGGGCAATATTACAATAAAAAAGATCGGTAGATTCTACTCTAGAACTTACTCAAAACTATACGCAGTAGGAGTAATTTATGAATTGCTCCTACTGCGTATACGTATATTTTTACATTAGTGTCAACTTAGAGCCTGGGCAAGAAAAAACAAGGGGCTTAAGCTCCTTGTGATGAAACCTGCAAAGGCAGGTAAATTCCAGTGTAGATGCGGTTTCTAAGCGCCGATTTCAGATTAAATTGACAAGCTATGCGCCCCTAAAAACTTCACCTAAGCACATATCTGCCAAAACAGTCAGATCCAAAGAAATATTTTCCAGTGGACTTTCTCTACTGTCCACCGTCTTAAATTGATAAACCAACATTTCAAATAACTGTCTGGTCAGTATTTGAGCAATTCTATCTATGTTTAATTGTCTAAATTTGTCTTTTACTGAAGCTAAAGAAATTCACTAATTACTACCCCATGAGTCAACAGTCAAGAGTTAAAAAACTCTAGACTATAGACTCAGGACTTGGCTTCCAAATGTTGGGGGTGAGCAGGAGATTCAAACTTATACCCTACGCCACGTACAGTTTGAATTAATGCTGGCTGACTAGCATCAATTTCAATCTTCTTGCGAATTTGACCAATATGTACATCTACAACCCGTTGGTCGCCGACATATTCATAGTCCCACACCTCTTGGATTAGTTCTGCCCGTCGCCAAACTCGGCCTGGATGACTTGCTAAAAAATGCAACAAGTCAAATTCCAGTGCAGTTAAGGGTACTGCTTGGTTATTAAGTGCTACCTCCCGTCGCACCGGATCAATCATCAGTTTTTCAAATACCAAGCGTTTCTGCTCGGCAGTAGTTATCACTCGCTGCCGTCTCAAAATCGCTCCGACTCTGACTTCTAGCTCTCCCAACCCAAAAGGCTTGGTGAGATAGTCGTCAGCACCTTTGGCAAAGCCGCGAATTTTGTCAGCTTCGTCAGCACGGCTAGTCAACATCAGAACAAAAACACCATTACGACTTTGCATCTCTTGGCAAAGGTTAAACCCCGTTACATCTGGTAGATTCACGTCTAGAATCACCAAATCAGGGTTAAATTGCTCAAATAGAGCTAAGGCTGTCTTTCCATCTTCGGCAGCCTCCACCTGATAGTTCTGTTTAATCAAAAAGCGTTGGATTAAATTCCGAACCGCAGGATCGTCGTCAACTACAAGAATCTTGGCAGGAGCCATGACCATTACTTTGCACAAAAATTCGTAAGATTAACAAGAGGGTTGCGTAAAAACGCAGTTACCACTTTGGGACTAACTAAGAATCTACATGGCTACGGTATGGGAATCCCGATCATTCACAAATAAATACTGTAATCAGAAATGTGGGCGATGAAAACGCGAAACTTCTTTTAGCCACAGTAGATAGGCGCTCTGACTTTAGCCGTAATAGTTCTAGTTAGATGGCAACTTAAAACGTTTCAATTTTAAATCGATATGCGGATATATACCACAAGCGATTATTCAGTATAATTAAAAAAATTTTATTAGGGCACAGTAATTTTGCCAAATTGAAAGCAGTAAAGTTGATTTTTTCATAAAAACTCTGGATTTTAGGTACTCTCCGTTCAAATTCTAGATTAAAGCCAGAATTAAGCAACGACATGAGGGTATACACGGAGTTATAGCGATATGTTAAAGTGACTATAGTTGAAATTACAAAGTCAATCAAACTAACCCGTGCTACTATCCTGGTAGGGCATAAAAGTAGGTCGAGACTTTAGTTTCGATTAAAACAAAACCTAAAACTGTTTTTTATTCGACAAAAGACTGCCGCTGACTGAGGCTGAAGTAACAAACTCCCATGAGCGATCAAAATCCCTACGAAAAACTTGGGGTATCAGAAGAGGCTAGCTTCGATGAAATTCAGGATGCTCGTAATCGCCTATTCGAGCAACATAGTGGCGATGCCAAGCATTTAGAAGTAATTGAAGCGGCTTACGATGCGATTTTAATGGATCGCTTACGGATGCGCCAGGAAGGTAAAATTAAAGTTCCTGAGCGCATCCGGTTTCCAGAGTTGCGAGTGCAATCACCTCCTAAAGAAAGTCCAACACCTCGTGAGCAGTCACCTGCATGGCTGCAACGGATGCTGGATCAGCCAACACCTGCGGATATACTTTTACCAGGAGCTTGGTTTCTTGGTTTGAGTTCTATCAGCTTGTTTTACCCAGAGGGAGGCGAGCAGATTTTGCAGTTAGCATTGGTGGTTGGGGTAGGCACCAGTATTTACTTCCTCAATCGCAAGGAAGGCAAATTTGGCCGAGCAGTTTTGTTTACCCTGATAAGTTTAATCATTGGCTTAATCGCTGGGGGACTAGTTGCTAGCTGGCTCTTACCACAAATATCATCATTCACCAATCTGGGAACGAATCAGTTCTCTACTGTAGTAACGTTTATATTGTTGTGGTTGGTTAGTAGTTTTCTACGGTAAACCACTAGCTGTAAGCAAATTTCCATAAAGAATACATGGTTTATGTGTGTTCTTCTCAAATATATAAAGTTAGGAGTCAGAATAAGTATTCTGACTCCTGCTTTCATTTGTACGATTAATTCAATCTGTTAGAGCTACAGAGCCTTTCTAGACAAGGTGTTTGGGTTTTAAGACTAAATCTACAGCAGTGCTGAAATCCTTAACGATTAAGTCGGGGTGGTAAAGTTCCAATTGGGTGCGATCGCGGATACCACATTCCACAGCCATCACCTTAATATCATAATTTTTAGCTGCGGTGATGTCGGCTTCCGTATCTCCCACCATCCAGGTATCGGCAGCCGGAGGCAGTTCTTTTAATGCCTTAGCCATTAACAAGGGCTTATCTTCAATATCACGAGTTTTAACGTAGTCGTTACTCAGGCAATAACAACGATTTTCCGGGAAAAATCTCCCTAAATCGTGTTTTTTAAAAGCATAATCTAGTTCTCGAACTCGGCGCATCGTCATAACTGCCAAATCAATTCCCGCTTCTTGAATTTTTAACAGTGCATCCACAGCACCAAGTGCGAGAGTGTCATAGTTGAAATAAGCTTCTGTATGCACAGTTTGCCGCCGCAACTGGGCGAATTCTTGGGCTTGGGCTTCGTCTAAACCGGAATTTAAGGCGATTTGTTTTTCAGGAACGCGCGATCGCTTTAACTGCCAAAATTCCGCTTTCGGAAGTTCTTGCACTACTTGATCTGGGCGACGAGTTTTCTCTAAGCAGAATTGATAAACACGGTAGTACCGTTCGGAAACATCAATAATTGGGCCGTCGAAGTCAGTAATCAGTCTTAGCATCGGCGGAAAAAGTTAATTTTTATTAAAATTATCTCAGATGTATGGTTATTTTTTGAGGGTATCAAGTCTGGCTGAATTCCAATTGATATTTTGTACTCAGGCATTATTGCAGGGTACCACGTTTGATTTGTTCGCTTTCAATGGCTTCAAATAAGGCGCGAAAATTACCTTCGCCAAAACCTTGAGCTTGGAAACGGCGTTCAATAAACTCAAAGAAAAATGTCGGCTGTTCAAAAATAGGCTGGGTGAAAATTTGCAGTAGTAGGGGTGCAGTTTGTTGTGTCCCTACGGGAGTATATTCTTGCCAGTCCACCAGAATTTCCTGTTGAGCGATCGCTTCTAGTTCTAGAGGTGATAGCGTGAGTCCTGAACGCTGTTTTAGCTGTGAATAGTAGGTTTGGGGAACTGAGAGCAAAGGTAAACCACTGGCACGAAATTTAGCGATCGCACTCACCAGATTATTTGTCCGTAAGGCAATATGTTGAATACCTGGCCCCCGATTGACATCTAAAAATTCCTGAATTTGGGAATTTTTGGAAGCTGGTTCATTAATTGGCAGTTGGACGCTGCCGTTATGCGAAACCATCACCTGGCTGTGTAAAGCAGAACGATTGGTTTTAATTTTAAATGCTTGCTGGGGTTGAAAATCTAGGATTTTTTCGTACCAAGCGACAGCATGATCCAATTCACCAACAGCCACGTTTAACACAATGTGATCTATAGCAGCAAAAGTGTTGTCATTTGTGATTTGTCCTTTGTCAAAAACCAATGACGAATGACTACTGACAAATGACCTTTCTATTAATGTATGAGTCAGTCCACCCCAGGCGGCAATTTTACCACACTTGAGAAAAGCCCTACCTACCTGGCGTTCTTGGATGGGTTGTAGGATTGTAGCACCATGTTTTTGAGCTTGTGCGATCGCAGCTTCTACATCTTCCACAGCAAAAGCGACATCTGCCACACCAGGTGGATATTTACGCAAAAACTCCGCTACTGGACTTGTAGGTAACAGTGGTGAAGATAGAAAAAAGCAGACAGCACCACTTTTCACTACTTCTGTACAAGTGTGAAACGAACTGTTGCGATCGGCTACTGATTGAAAACCAAGATGGTGTACAAACCAATCCCGCCAAATTTTGGCATCTTCTACATAGAAATGAACGTGATCAATTTTCATAGATATTGAAAATCCAGCATAACAGCTTATATATCTGTGAATTTTGCCTCTTTTGCTAGATTTTCACTTCTGACCTAAGCAAGAATTATATATACGTACTCCTACTTTAAAAGAACAGATGACTATCAGGTTGAATATTAATTTCCATTGGCACAGCTTGCGGTTCGGCAGAAAGGGCAAAGAAAATAGCATTGGCAGCAGTTTCAGGACTGAGCATTTTTTTCCGGTCTACTTTTAGGTTGACATTATCCCAGAAAGGAGAATCTACCCCACCAAAGTAGAATAGCGTGAACTTGATACCAAAACGCTTGAGTTCCTCTGCCATGCACTTGCTAAAACCAACAACACCAAACTTAGAAGCAGAATAAGCTGCTGCCATCCCCATCGAATGCTTGCCGAGAATTCCTACCACATTACAGATGTGACCAGACTTGCGCTTTTGCATCTCTTCAGCAGCCGCCTGGGTAGTATAAAAGCTGCCTTTTAAGTTTACATCTAGCATCTTGTCTAAATCAGCAGGTTCCAGGCTGTTGTAAGGCTTGAGTATACCTACACCGGCTGCATTCACTAAAATATCGATTTGACCAAACTTAGCGATGGTCTTTTCTATCAAAATATCTACTTGTTGGGGGTCAGTAATATCAGTGGGAACAGTCAAAACTTCCCCTGGTAAATCAGTCGCCAGTGTTATTAAACGAGCTGCATCCCTCCCAGCCAATACCAACCGGGCTCCGGTGGGCGCAAGTTTATGTGTTAATGCTGAACCAATACCACCAGTAGCACCGACAATAACGACAACTTTATCCTGCATTGCAATATTTATATTTCTTTACATCTGTTTACATAATACTGAATTACAGGCTCAGGTTGTACGTAAACATCCAGAAAGCATCTACTCGCGTAATGGTGCTGCTAGCTCAAATTCCTTGCCACTCGCTTTTAATGTAAATGTGGGAGATGATTCTAGATATTTAGTAAAATTGGAACCTAACTTTAATTTTTTAATAATTGAATTAGGAGATTCTCCAGTTATTTTCCGGATCTCTGTACCTAGCTTAGACACAGATAATTTAGTTTGGGGAGAATTTATATGTATATCTTGAATAATTTTAAATAGTAATTTATCTAATATTTCTCCATTAGAAATTTTTGTAAAGTCTTCTTGTCGTTCTTTTTCTTGAATACATTCAGCCAATAAGTTATTTACAACAGGGATTATTTCCTCATTTTCTGGTTGCTTTGAATTATTTGGAATATTAATATTGCATTTTTCTTGAAATGAAGTTGCAACATCAACTAGACTGTTTAATCTAGCATTGATTGATTCCTGTTCAGTTTTAATTAATTCTTGATTTGTATCAAGCATTTTCTCAAAAGATGGAACTTCTGTTGCCATTGTTAGGGAATAATCAGTTAATTTGCCAGTATTCCGATTTTCTATATGCAAATTTTGCCCTTGTCTACGTACCCAATAGACAATCAATCCCTGGTTTTGGAGTTCGTTACAAAGATGGTTTAAAATTCCATCGCTAGAACAGACTAATATTTCTTTAACTGTTGGATAAGAACGTAAGACACAAGCACCGAATGCAATCATTTTTGCATCAGCACTATTTTTACCTTCAGGCACATGGAAAAGTTGATAGCCACGGTTATATAGTTCAATATCTTGCTTACCAATATTAGGATTTCTCCAGTTAGCAAATGCAATTTTAACTTGGAGAGGAAATTTACAAATACTGGCTAAAAATAATTCTGGATTAATATCTAGTTTTAAGTTTTCTGCATCCAAAAGGAGAAGAGAGATTCCTGTTTCTAACTTATGTCTAATTTCATTTTCTAGCTGAATTTTTAAGAGCAATTGGCTGAACGCAGAATATTCTAAGCAACCAGGCGATAATATAGTTTGCAGCAGTTCTTCAGGTAATTTAAAATTAAAAGAGCCAAGACCTTGCTCTGTGATTTTTTCTTCTGGCAGGTTTTTTACTAAAGAAAGTTCCGCCGCATCAGCTATAGATGCTTTCGTATTTCCATTGCTGTGAGCAAGCAAATCCATTTCCAGGGAACAAGATAATGCAGGCTCAAAGAATTGTTTGCCACAATTTTTGCAGAGGTAATTCTGCTGGTCATTGCTACGACCATTTTTATAATATGAAGTAGATTCGCACAGAGGACATTTCATCTTATGATTCAGGTGGTCTAGGCAGATACTTTTCTTTAAGTATATAGTATAAAAAAAGACTGTCAATGTCACTCTGCATTGCCCAACACAAGAAGAACTCAAAGTAAGCAGAAATTAAATTCAACCTTAATTTTCGCCTGCACTATGTCATAGCCCTCTGAATAGTTGATTTTAAGAAACGCTTCAATTAACGCGGGCGAAAACGTAGTCACGGGTGCGAGAATCTACGGGATTAGTAAAAATTTTATTTGTAGTACCAAATTCAACCATTTGAGTAATACGATTTTCATTACTATGAAAGAAAGCCGTAAAATCCGATAGGCGAGTAACTTGATGCATATTGTGAGTAACAATCACAATTGTTAAATCAGAGCGCAAGTTATGGATCAAATGCTCAATTTTCATACTAGCAGCAGGATCAAGACCTGAACAAGGCTCATCCATCAACAAAACATTTGGTTTCACTGCTAAAGCCCGAGCAATACATAATCTTTGTTGTTGACCACCAGAAAGTTCTAAAGCAGACTTGTGCAGCTTATTTTTCACTTCATCCCAAAGTTCAGCAGCTTTGATGGCAGATTCAACAATCCCGTCTAATTCTACCTTCGGATGCCATCCAATCAATTTCACTCCATAAGCAACATTATCGTAAACACTCATAGGAAAAAGATTTGGCTTGGGAAAAACCATACTAACTTGGCGACGTAAGCGATTGATATTGACCCGACGCTCATAAATACTCTGACCAAAAAACTCTACTTTTCCTTCAACCTTAACTTCTCCTTCTAATTCGCTCATGCGATTTAACGATTTAATAAAAGTAGATTTGCCACAACCGCTAGAACCAATAATTGCCGTAATTTGGTTTTGGTAAATATCCATTGACACGCCTTCAACTATCTTTTGAGTGTCGTAATAGAAGCTGAAGTTTTTGACTCTGATGGCTGGAATTAGTTTACTCATATTGCCAAAACGTGTAAAACAAAACTTAACTAAGTAAAACAGTACAAATCAGCACAGTTGTTTCACTATGTTACTCCTAAAAGGAGATATACATGTCAATTACGTAGTTATGCTGTAGTCATACAGCAGATAAACTGTTATTAAGGCTATGTTCCAAAAATTATCTTTTATAGACTTTTTATACCTATCTTTTTCCCCTTAATTGACGTATCATCCTTTGTTATGAAAAAGGATTTGGTCTCGTTCGATTTAAAATAGCTATATAAAAATCCACTTTGATTTTTGTTCGCGCAGCGTGGCGTAACCATACTTACTTGTGTCGGCAGGCAAGAGGCAATAGGAAATAAGGCTTTTTGAGTGGTACAAAGTTTTTTCAAAAATCAAATATGAGTTCTATCTCAATATCACATACCCTTCATGTATAGTGAGAAGTTAGTTTATTTATCAAGATAAATTAGTAACTTTTTTAAACTATATTTTATGAGTATCTTCTAGCGCGAGATAGTTCGACAAAAATCAATAAGTCACGCTAGAACATACCTTAACCGAAACGCCCTGAAATGTAGTCGCGGGTGCGAGGGTCTAGTGGATTGTTAAAGATTTGCTCTGTAGGACCAAATTCAATCATTTGACCAATGCGACTTTCGTCGGTGCTAAAGAAAGCCGTAAAATCAGAAACGCGGGCGGCTTGCTGCATATTATGGGTAACGATCGCAATTGTCAACTCAGACTGTAAGCTATGAAGGAGTTCCTCAACTTTCATGGTGGCAATGGGGTCAAGAGCGGAGCAAGGCTCATCCATCAGCAGAACTTTCGGCTTGACTGCTAAAGCGCGGGCAATACATAATCTTTGTTGCTGACCACCAGAAAGCCCTAAAGCTGATTTATCGAGCTTATCTTTCACTTCATCCCAAAGAGCAGCGCTGTGAAGTGCAGATTCAACAATTTCATCTAATTCTAATTTTGAATTCCTGCCTGCTATTCTCATACCGTAGGCAACATTTTCGTAAATGCTTATCGGAAAAGGATTCGGTTTTTGAAACACCATGCCAATTTGGCGGCGTAATCGGTTGATATTGACACGAGGAGCGTAAATATTCTGGCCAAAAAATTCTACATCTCCTTCAACTTTCACAGGCCCTTCTAATTCGCTAATGCGATTAAGAATTTTGATGAAGGTAGATTTACCACAACCACTAGGGCCAATAATTGCGGTTACTTGTTTTTGATAAATATCTATTGATACCTTTTCAATTGCTTTTGTTGTGCCATAGTAAAAGCTGATATTTTTAACTTTGATAGCTGGAATTAGGTTACTCATGCTTGATTAAGGTGCGAAATAAAATTATAAAAACAGAATTCAGGAGTCAGAATTAAAACGAAATTATATAACAGGAATAGGAGACAATTAAATATATTTTAATTTTCTACTATTACTATTTAATAGTCTGAAATTAGTAGCCAATCGGAATCATCTACTAATTAATTCTTACCTCTGACTTCTGAATTCTGTATTCTGCTCATTTTATTCTTCTCTGTCTAATAACTAAGCGAGAAATAATGCTGACAGATAAAATTAAGCCGAGTAAAACTATAGAAGTAGTCCATACCAATTGGCTTTTTTCTGGATCGGGGTCGTTGTAGAGGTTAAAAATCAATACTGGTAAAGAAGCTGTTGGACTTAACAATCCTTCTGACCAATCTAGACTAAATAAAGCGGTAAAAATTAAGGGTGCTGTTTCACCAGCAGCACGAGCTACAGCTAATAAAATACCTGTAGTAATTCCGGGGATTGCAGTAGTGACAACAATGCGAAAAGTAGTTTGGAAGCGAGTTCCACCTAAAGCAGCAGAGGCGAGGCGTTGAGATGCAGGAATCAGTTTTAAGGACTCTTCTGTTGTCAGTATAATCACAGGTAGCATAATCACGGCTAAAGCAAAACCACCTGCGATCGCACTAAATCCTTTAGTTACTAGAACTATTACGCCATAAGCGAATACACCTACAACAATTGAAGGCACGCCTGTAAGAATGCTGCTGATAAAACGAACAAGACTAGCAATTGTGTTGCTTTGTCCAAATTCTGCCAAGAAAATTCCTGTCATAATCCCTGTGGGAATGCTTAAAATAGCACCAATTATCACCATAATTATGGTTCCCAGGATGGCATTGCCAAAGCCATTATCAATCACTGCTTTGACAAACATTTCTGATTTGAGTCCAGATATTCCCCGGATGAAAATTTCCCACAAAATCGATAACAAAGGAATGAGTGCTACACCTGTAAAACCAAAGGCGATCGCATTCATTGCATAAGTAAATATTACTCGCTCTGTTGGCAGAGGACTGCATAATTCTGCCACCAAAGATTCATCCGTTTCTGACTGGATGTAAGCACTCATAAATTTTATAAATTTTGATTGATAAATGTCTTGCTAAGTTGCTGATAAAGTATCATTTATTTTTCCCACCAACCCACTTCACCAATAGCACAGCGCCAATATTTACAGCTAGAGTCAACCCAAACAAAATCAATCCCAAATAGCTTAAAGCACCTATATGCAATCCCGGTTCAGCTTCAGCAAATTCATTAGCTAATACAGAGGGAATTGTATAAGCTGGATCGAGTAAAGAAGCGCTGATTTGAGCAGAGTTACCAATCACCATAGTGACGGCCATTGTTTCACCCAAAGCACGTCCTAAAGCAAGCATGGCTGCACTCACAATTCCAGAAAATCCCGATGGTAGCAAGACTCGAAAAATTGTTTCCCAACGAGTGCCACCTAAAGCCATAGATGCACTACGTAATTCTTTAGGGATAGCCATTAAGACATCACGGCTAATTGCTGCCATTGTGGGCAAAATCATGATGGCTAGAATAACTCCAGCAGTCAACATATTAGTCCCAGAAGGATCTTCTGTATTAAACAGTGGTATCCATTTAAAAGTGCTGGCTAGCCACTTTTGTAGAGGCTCTAGAACTGGAATAAAGACAAAAATCGCCCATAGACCAATAATTACACTGGGAATTGCTGCAATTAATTCCACAACAAATGCTAGGATGGTTCGCAGCGATGTCGGTAAGAAATTTTCACTCATGACTAAGGCTACTGCCATTCCCACCGGGACAGCAAATAAAATAGCGATCGCACTACTTACCAGAGTTCCATAAACATAGGGTAATGCACCAAAAATCTGATTACCTGTATCCCAATCTTCTCCCCACAAAAACCCCAGTCCAAACTGCTTGATGGCTGGTAGAGCTTCTGAGAAAATTACCCAACTCATCAAAAATAGTACTGCAACAGTAATCACGGCAAAAAAGTATACTAGCCGTGTAAAACCTTGGTCAAACCAGAAGTTTGCACCACTGACACCTGTTAAATTGAAACTTTCATCGCCTAGATTTGAATCATCTGATGAATTTGCCATTACAAATCAATAAAATAGATTTTTTATTACTACTAGAACGAGTTATTAACTTACTCTAGTAGGAGAGAAAATTATTAAGATAATCCCCCTATTCCCTCTTTTTAAGGGAGAATCTTAAAATCCCCCTTTTTAAGTGGGTTGGGGGATATTTTCTACGTAAGTCCTAAAGATTGCAAATTAAGGTTTGATAGAGCTATTAACTGTTTGAAGCACCCGATTTGCTACATCAGATGGAATTTTGGTGTAGTTGAGGTCATCGTTATACTGTTGACCATCCTTCAATACCCAATTAATCCATTTCTTAATTGCATCAGCCTTAGCAGGATTAGCATACTGTTTGTAAACCATCATCCAAGTAAGACCAACAATGGGATAACCTTGTCCTGGATCTCCTACAAAAACACGGTAATTATCTGGGAAAGTAACAGTTGATAAAGCTGCATTTGCAGATTGTAAAGAAGGAGCAACAAATTCTCCTTTCTTATTTTGTACCAGTGCTGATTTGAGGTTGTTTTGGACAGCGTAGCTATATTCTACATAACCGATAGAACCAGGAGTCCGAGCTACTATAGCAGCTACGCCTGGATTCCCTTTGCCTTTGAGGACATTTGGCAAATTCCATTTTGGAGCAGTGTTAGTTCCAACTCTGCCTTTAAAATAGCCACTGATGGCACTCAAGTGATTAGTAAAAATGAAAGTTGTACCGCTACTATCGGCACGAACAGCAAATTTAATTGTTTGATTTGGTAGATTAGCACCTGGATTATCAGCTTTAATTTTTGCGTCATCCCATTTGGTAATTTGACCTGAATAAATTGCTGGTAGTGTAGCGCGGGACAATTTGAGATCGTTAACACCCGGAAGATTGTAAACAACAGAAACAGCACCGCCGGCTGTGGGTACTAAGATTGCACCGTTCTTGACTTTAGAAATTTCATCATCTTTCATTGCAGCGTCACTACCACCAAAGTCAACGGTTCCAGCGATGACTTGACGAATACCGCCGCCACTACCAATTGCTTGATAGTTAATTTTCAAGTCTGGATATTTCTTCTTCACTTCACGAGCATACCGTTCGTAAAGCGGAGCCGGAAAAGTTGCTCCTGCACCATTGAGAGTTTCAGCTTGTGCGATCGCACTAAAAAATGGACTAAGTGCAACAGAAGTTGTCACCAATGAAGTAGCAACGACACGATTCAAGGTGGTGGTCGAAAAAATCATATTACCTCTGATTAAAGGAATATCTTCCTGCTGTAATTCCAGCCTTAATCAAGGTACATTTGTTATGGTTAAATTTTCTTTAACAATTGATAAATAAAAAATTAAAATGCGTTTAAATCTTAATTTAAAATATGTTTTATTTGTTGATATTTGATTGATAGATTATTTAGTAAAAAGATGCCAATATAAACGTAATTTTAATTTAAATAATTAAAAATGAGTAAATAACTAAATTTAAAAAATATAACTTTGCTAGAAAATGGATAAAAATCTGTGTTTCTCAGTGAGTGCCTAAAATTAAGTAGCAATTCCAAATTATTCGTTGTTAGACTGTGCATCTACACGGAATCAGGATCTTGTTCCTGATAATATCGCTCTTCTTGAGAAGGATGTCTTCCGTGGCAAGCATAAACACTATAGCCATCAGCAAATTGAAGAGCAGGTTCTCCTTCAGCATGAAGTATATTTTCTTCGTCAAAAGACAACTTACAAGGGCGATCACAGACTATACAAACCTTTTCAAATTGGAACATAAAACCACAATTTTGCATTAAATCTTTAAGTACATTCCATTTTTTCTTGTCGTGTTGAAGGTTAAGAACTGAGATACAAAAATCCAACATACAACCCCAAATTGCCCATTCTGCTGGTCTAGTCAAGTTATTTCTAAAGTATAAAATATCAGTAAATTCAAGTTCAAGTTTCTCAAGATCGGCAGTTAGTTGATGTTCCAAACATCTTCCTGTGTAGGTAAAGTATGAAATTAGTGGATGACTATGAGTTGAGTAGTACGGAAATTCAGGGTGTTGAACTTGGTTCCGCAATCTGATACAGAGATGTTCGTCAAGTTGTTGCGTTATTCCATGTAGAAGGTGATCTATTACTCTTTTACCGAATTTCATGTGGATATCGCGCCCTAGATATGCCTTAAAGTTCTCTATAGTAAGAGTCTTCTCAATTGCGGTCATCGGACTGCTATAGAATAATATCTCAGGTTCAGGATAATCACTCACCGCATAAGCAGCTTTGATTACTGCTGCGACTTTTTCTTGCTTAATTGATTCAGTTGATATTTGTATTGACCGCCACTTATCTCTATAGATAGATAGCATTGCCTCTTGTTCATCAGATAGTTCGGTGATGATGTGTTTTGGCATATATATTTTCAGTATAAAAATAGTAAGTTGGCCTGAAAAAAATATTTGTTACGCAGTCACCTTTAACCATCCAAAAATATCACCTACCGTCAACTGTAACCCCTGGCAGAACTCTGGCACTGGTAAAACAGACTCAATTTCCTCAAAAGGTAAAGGTTGTTGTCCCGCAGGATAAACAGCAATGAACCGCTCATCGGGGTCAATTAACCAACCCATTTGAGTCCCATGATTGAGAGCGTGTAAGATTTTTTTTGTAACTTTTGTATGACTTTGTTCGGGGGAGAGAATTTCAATTATCCAGTCGGGTGCTACAGTAAATGTATTGGCAATATCACCATTTTCATCTACGGGAAGCCTTGCCCAAGAAAATACAGCGACATCGGGAACTATAGAACGTCCTGCAAAAGTGCAACGCAATTCTGGAAAAGCCCAACCCATTTTTTGGACTTTGATAACAGAATTGATTGTGGGACAAAGTTCTCCTTGAATAGTGCTATGTTTTCCTTGAGGCATAGGTTTTGGAATGATTTTCCCATCGATGTATTCGCAATACGGTTTAGTTTCTGGTAGTGCGATAAACTCTTCTAGGGTCAATATTTTATTTGATATTTGTATCATGATTATCCTAGCTTCAACTTATAATACTTTTTGACATCGTTAGTATTTATCTTATTCTAAAATATTTTTCAATTTACCAATCCGTAAACATCTAAATTATTTCATGCTTTCTTGCGTCTACAATACATTACCAAAAGTATAAATAATCCCATTCCTGCCAAATATTTAATTACATCAGGTATGCTTGGATTAGGTGAAAAGAAGCCTTCGATCGTACCAGCAATAATCAACATTGGTACAATGCCAAATACTAGCTGCACTGCTTGAGAACCATAAAATTTCAGTGCATCTCCACGGCGATATTTACCAGGAAATAAAATTGCTCTTGCTAATAAAAATCCTGCACCCCCAGCAAAAAAGATCGCGGGTAATTCCAAGGAACCATGTGGAAACACAAAGGCCCAAAAAGAATAAGCCAGATTATTTTGACCAACTAAAGTGCCAACAGCACCAATTAATAAGCCATTAAAAATCATCAAATAGGCTGTATATAGTCCAACAGTGATGCCACCGGCAACAGCACCAAAGGATACTGACAGATTATTGATCGTGATACTGCTAGATGCCAGAGGTTCAACACCGACAATTGACCCCATCCATAATTTATGATCGTCTCGCACTTTGGTAATCAAACTTTCAGGTACGATCAAAGCCATAAAGCTGGGGTTTTGCCAAGAATACCACCAAGCCACTAGTACCCCCAGTAGGAACAGTGCCGTGGCTACAGCAATATATGCAAATGTTTTCTGGACTACATCTGGTAATCCCCATCTGTAAAATTCTAGGATTGCCTGCCATTCCTGTCGCCGCGAACCTTGGTAAATCTGCGTATAGGCACGAGTTGTTAAAGATTGTAAACTTTGTATCAAAGTATTGCCGATTTGCTGGGTACGGGCACGAGCCAAATCTGCCGCTACTGAACGATATAAACTCGCTAACTCTCTAATTTCTGCTGCCCTTAGAGACTTTAGCCCTCTTTTTTCTATCTGCTTTAATAGGGCATCCAGACGTTGCCAATTTGGTTCTCGTCGCGCAATCCAACGTTGAATATTCATGAATTTTGGGAACACTGAGTTTAACTTAGCTTAAGATAGCCTCAAATTGATCTCCGTAGTTTCAAGGGAAATTTGCCATTATGTCTGAAAATTTTGGATCTTCCGGCCAGATACAACCACTGAGTGTAGGAAATGTTGTCAGTGCTGCGGTGCGATTGTATCGTTCTCATCTTAAGACTTATCTGAAACTGGCTGCGATCGCTCACTTGTGGGTTATCGTTCCAATTTATGGCTGGGCAAAATATGCAGCCATCTCTGGACTAATTTCACGCTTGGCTTTTGGAGAATTGATTTACCAACCTGAAAGTGTCCAAGCCGCCAGCAGCCATGTCAATCCGCGTCTGTGGTCATTTTTAAGAGTTGGGTTTCAGGTAGGATTATCTTTGCTGGTAGTTTATTTAGGATTGGCGATCGCAGGTGGTATTCTGTCTGCTTTGCTGGTAGCGTTATTGGGAGGGATATTAGGTACTGCGGGTGTTATAGTCACAACCACATTGACAATAATTTTAATGGTAATTATTTTACTGTTGGGACTAACCTGGTTCTACTCTCGTTGGATAGTAGCTGAGGTACCGCTAGCAGTTGAAGAAAATATTAATGGTGGCGAAAGTGTTGCTAGAAGTTGGGAGTTAACTAAAGCCTCGGTACTTCGCATTCAGGGCGTTGTTTTAGTTGCTTTTTTCGTTACACTGCCATTAGTGTTTGTATTAAATTATGTACCTAGCTTATTCCTCATCAAGCTTGAGCCTGGTACTGTCATCTACGGAATTGTGTATTTTATTTCTGTGATTGGTAGCTTAGTAGGTGGAGTTTTGATAATGCCGTTCTGGCAAGCATTAAAAGCTGTTTTATACTTGGATTTGCGGACTCGACGTGAGGGTCTGGGTTTGCAGTTAAGACAACCTCCTACACAAGATTTTCGTTAACTCAACGCTTTAATTCAACTCTATTAATTTTCAATTGGTTAAAATATGCGCTTTTTTAATCGCATCACATTCCAGACTCCAGAAAGTGTAGAGTTGGAATTTACTTTAGCGGGAATTGGTAATCGAGCTTTAGCGCTGCTGATTGACTATACAGTGTTGGGTATGACTTTGCTTTTGTTTGTCTTTACCTGGACTGTCTTTTCAACGCAGCTGGTCAATTTTCTTGAAGAGTTTTTTACGAGTTTACCAAATTTAGACATTTGGTTGTTAGCAATTTTCTTCATTATTGCCTTTGCAATTTACATCAGCTACTTTGTATTTTTTGAAACCTTATGGTTTGGGCAAACCCCTGGTAAACGGGTTGCTAAAATTCGCGTAGTTCGAGATGATGGCAGGCTCATTGGGTTACAACAAGCAACTCTCCGTGCCCTATTGCGTCCCTTTGATGAGATTTTATTTATTGGCGCTTTTTTAATTATGTTGGGTAGTCATGAAAAGCGTTTAGGTGATTTGGCTGCCGGTACAATTGTAATTCAAGCTGAAACACCCATTGCATCTGCGACATTGACAATTTCAGAACAGGCAAAGGAACTTCATGAACAGTTAATCCAAATCGCCGATTTATCGAAATTATTGCCCGATGATTTTGCAGTTATTCGTGAATATTTGCAGCGACGGGCTGCAATGTCATTAAAGGCAAGAGCCTCACTATCTCTAAAGTTAGCCGAGCAAGTAGTAGCTATTATTAATTTAGAAAACTTGCCAGAAGCTGTTACACCTGATGTATTTTTAGAAGCTGTTTATCTCGTATATCAAGAACCTAAATTTTAGGTGAGAGATTTTATTTACAGCATGGACAAAAAGTTAAGTTTATCTAAAAGACAAAATCATAATCAGTAGTTAGTAGCCAGTGAGTGGAAACTACTGGCTACTAACTACTAATTAATGACTTAAAAATCTAAAATCGGCCAATCTGGTTCACGATAATAGTGTGTCATGTTGTCAAATTTTCGTAATTCAACACGATTGATCGAAAATTCTGGCAAATTAAACAGCCATTTTTCATTCAATTCCGAAAGATTTGTGCTGAAAATTGTGCGGTCTAAGTCAGATGAAACCTCCCCAAAATAGGCTAATGTAACATGGGCAGTGAAATGATAATGCTGCTCAATACCCAAGGCAATCAACTTGGGATTTTGATAAATTGTTCGGCGGAATTTAATAATTTCCTCATAGCAGCTTTCATTTTGAGGTACTAAACAAACAGCTATAGCTCTTGGCATCAGTATCAGTCCCAGCATTTGCCATTTAATCGGATGACTCCTATTTGTCATCAATTGTTGATATTGCTGAAACATTTCGGCTAAACAAGAGGGTAACTCCTCGTCAAATTTAGGATTCTTTTCGCGGGCATCAAGGTAAGCATGATCCCAAATTAAATCCGCTAAAGTTACATGGAAGCTAGCAGGAGGTACAGGTATAATCAAATTACGGTTTACAGGCAACTGCAAAAGTTCCTGTTGGTAAGTCTGTAATTTGGCATAGAAAGCAGAATTTTCTGATTCTTCTTCTGCCGCAGGCGGTGTAATTAGCGTATACCCAGGAAAAGACGCTGCTTCTCTCAAGCCAGAATTTGGCTGAAATTTAGAAGATTCCTGAATATGCTGGGCTTGGGATCTGTAGGCTTCTGGCAGCGTCAGTCGTGCTAACCGATTTAAGTAAGTTTGATAGTTGTCGTCCAATCTTCATAGCCTCACGCTCTCACTTGATAGATTTTAGGGAAAATTACCCCGAATAAGAGAATGATTTTAAAAGTATTTAGTTTTTGGGGCTGAGGGAGTTAGCAGTTAGGAGTTTTAAGTATTCTTCTCCAATGAGCCATTCCCCATGCCCAATGAGGTTTATCTATGCCAATCTATGTTTACTGGGGTGAAGATGATTTTGCGATGGAAAAGGCGATCGCTGTTTTGCGCGATCGCGTTCTCGATCCCAATTGGATAAGTTTTAATTACACTGCATTCACCCCGGATCAAGCTGATGCTGCTATCCAGGCGTTAAATCAGGTGATGACACCCACTTTCGGCGCTGGTGGGCGCTTGGTATGGCTGATAAATACAACCCTGTGTCAGCACTGTCCAGAGAATGTCTTAGCGGAAATGGTGCGATCGCTATCTGTCATTCCCGAAAACTCATTTTTATTACTCAGCAGCCGCAACAAGCCAGATGAACGCCTCAAATCCACGAAATTGTTAAAACAATTTGCTACCGAATTCCGAGAATTTCCCCTCATCCCCCCTTGGAAAACCGAATTACTAGTGCAATCTGTTAATCAAGTAGCCCAGACTGTGGGCGTAAAATTGACTGCCAATACTGCCCAACTGTTGGCAGAATCCGTCGGAAATGATACGCGATTACTCTATAATGAAATAGAGAAATTACGGTTATATGCTCACGGTAGCAATAAGCCTTTAGATGTAGATACCGTTACAAAGTTAGTAAGAAATACTACTCAGAATAGTTTACAATTAGCAGCAGCAATCAGAATAGGAGATACAGCGAAAGCTTTGACAACCTTGGCAGATATGATCAATGCTTCCGAGCCGGGATTACGGATAGTTGCCACATTGATTGGACAATTTCGCACCTGGCTATGGGTCAAGATTATGATAGAAAGTGGTGAGCGCAACCAACAAGCGATCGCTATTGCTGCTGATATCGGTAATCCCAAGCGGATCTACTTCTTACAGCAAGAAATCAAACTGCTTTCTGTGCAACAGTTAATCTCCTGCTTACCTCTACTATTGGAGTTAGAAGTGAGCCTTAAGCAAGGAGCATCAGAAATGTCAACATTTCAGACTAAAGTCATCGAACTTTGTCAAGTATGCCAAGGAAGTTGACAATCAAATATAAAAACTTGATGTATTGAACAGTTGCTGGAACTTCCAACTCCGAAAATAATTCAAAGTCCTTATAATATCCCTGATGTAGTTTTGGTCATACACTATATGAATAAAATTTCCAATTTTCTTTCCCGATCCAGCCGAAAGCGAATCCTTTGCCAATCATTCTTTTTCGGCGCGATCGCTACTGCGAGTGTCATTTCTAACGCTTTTTCAGTTAATTCAAAAGCTTATGGTCAAACTCCATCACCAATAGCTAACAATACTCAAATTGACAGCTACGCTCAAGCAGTGCTAGCAATGGAACCAGCACGTCAAAAGGCTTTTGAAACCATTAAAAACCTTATTGGCAATGGAGAAGTTCCCAAAATTGTTTGTAACGATTCTAACAGCATAAATGGTCTTCCTAGAAAGGCTCAAGATATCGCAGTAAATTACTGTAATAACTCTCAAAAAATTGTCCAAGATAATGGTTTGAGCATCGATCAGTTTAACAAAATTACTATAGAGCTACAAAATAACGATCTTTTAAAACAGCAGGTTTATAATACCTTACTGCGTCTGCAAAAAACTCCTGATTCTCCGTAGTTAAAATTTGCATCAACCTTAAAATAAGAGAGGATCGCGGTTAAAAAACTACCCTTGTTATGAAAGCGAGGGCTGGTATTTTTTATCTAAAAAACAATCAAAGATTGATTCATAAAATCCTTGTTTGTCGATAATAGGTTAATAAGTAATAATCTTTTATATTTTACGAATAAATTTTTATTACCATCCTATTATTCAATTATCAGAAAGGTTTGCTTGCCGCTTAGTGTGAATATTTTTCATGTGCTTCTTCACAGTGTTTATGGTGATGTAAAGCTTCATAGCAATTTCTTTGTAGCTGTAGTTGCTTCTATAGAGAAACCAAATTTCAGCTTCTCGTGGTGTGAGGTCAAATTTTTTAACTTCAGTGAGTGCTACATTTTTTACAGACTCATATTGATTTTCTATAGTAACTAATAAGCAAGGCACTTCAAACCCATCTAAATCTAGCAGTCTCACCCTAATCCGAAAAATATTTGACTTATCAAGTACAATTTCATCCGACAAAATCAGAAGTTTATCAGAAAACAAATACCGACTACTGAGTAAAGATTCACAAAGATTCCAAATAGCTGGCGGTACAAAATTCGGGTTGAAATTGTCTTGATTGAATTGGCAACAAAGGCGATTAGCAGACGCATTACTATGTACTACTTCACCTGTTGGGCTTAAAATTAATATACCGTCTTCTAAGCCCTCAATTACTTCTTGTAAAAAATTCGCTCGCTTCGAGTTAAGTAAATCAATATTCTCTAGCTGTTCTGGTTCTGCTACTGTTTTTACTAATGTCTTTGTTAAGGCAATCATAGGAGATAGATTAATGTATAAAATCGTGCTTGTTTGTTAGATTCGTGCAACTTAGAAGATGTACTAATCTATTTTTTGGATGATTATCTGAATAAATTGGATGAATATTGCAGACTAATCATACCGATCAACGTAAGTACAAGTGTTCTTTTTAAAACAAACTCTTGAGAATACTCAATCAAAAATTCATCTATTTTGTTTGAATTAATTGAGGTTATACATTTTAAATACAACTCTGAAATAGCCTATTTCGGAAGACGCAAAATTTAATGAGGCTGGACTTGGCCTCGCTATGCTAAGGTGTCATTGCTAGATTAATTGTCTAAAATCAAACGTATTGTTTTGTTTAATGTGAGCCACTTCTACAAAATAGCTATCACCCCAATAAATAAAAATTATTCAGATGTAAATAAAAATATACACATATTTTTTATATGTGCGTGTATCCACCAACTATGCTAAATTGCAGACTAAATTTTACATTGATGAAAGCGGTTTTCATCTATTTGAACTACATCTGTCGTAGGTGCAATTCATGAATTGCACCTAGCGCGTGGTATAATTACCTAAAAATGTCTGTAAAGTAAGCGATCGCATCTCACAGTTAACCTCGCCAACTTGATAGGCTTAAAAGCCTCCATAATAAACGCCATACCAGACAGATGGAAGTACCTGAAAAATGTCATCATAGTTAAGGTAAAACATTCTGGAGATAAGACAACGGTTTACGCACGCCCTTTAGCACGGTTAATTGAGCAATTGCAACGCCTGCCGGGAGTTGGCCCTAAATCTGCCCAAAGACTGGCTTTGCATATTTTGAAGCGTCCAGAAGCAGAAGTAGAAGCTTTGGCACAAGCTTTAGTTGAAGCCAAAAAACAGATAGGCTTGTGTTCTGTTTGCTTTCACTTATCTGCTGAACCTGTTTGTGAAATCTGTCGCAATGCCAACCGTGACAACAATACTATCTGTGTCGTAGCAGATCCGCGCGATGTAATTGCGCTGGAAAAAACCCGCGAATACAAAGGCAAATATCACGTTTTGGGTGGGGTGATTTCTCCAATTGATGGAATTGGGCCAGAACAGCTAAATATACTGGCTTTGCAGCGACGGGTAAATCAGCAAAAACCTCAAGAAGTGATTCTGGCAATTAGTCCGAGTGTAGAAGGGGAAACAACAACACTATATATAGGTCAGCTACTGAAACCATTTACCAAGGTGACGCGGATTGCCTTTGGTTTGCCTGTAGGTGGTGATTTGGAATACGCCGACGAAGTGACCCTGGCAAGGGCATTAGAAGGACGCAGGGAGCTAGATTAAGCTTAATTAAAAGGTTTATAAACATTTTGAGGTAGGGGTAATTCATGAATTGCCCCTACCTCAAAGTATTAATTAGGCTTACCCGTAATTGTAAATGCTGCCCAGTAGTAAGGATGATTATAAAGATTTTTATCTGATGCCATTTTACTATTTCTATATAGTTGCGTCGCTAAATAAGTTTGAATCCGTAATTCTTCAGGATGCAGATTATTCAAAATATCTTCATACCATTTTGTCAGTTCTCCAGCAGTTAGTTCTTTCAGCCACCTTGTTGCTTCCGCTAAGGCAGTAACAGCTGATTTATTAAGCTGTAATCTCCGATAAAACTCTATCATTACCAAGGCACTAGCTGAAGATTCTACACTCCAGAGAGTACTAACTATATGAGGCACACCCTGACTTACAAAACCACTGGCTAAACTCACATATTCACTGCTGATAGTGTGGTTGTTAGTACTTAAATTTTCACACGCAGAAAGAGTAATCAGGTTGTAAGTTGATAGATTTTGTTGATAAATTTCATCTAGAGTTAGTTTTTCTTCACCTGCTAATGCTAATTCTGACTTTTTGGGTTCAGCTAAATTATTAGTGACATGACCTGTAAAATGAAAAATGTTGTAATTATCAAACAAGGCATTTTCAACAATATTTTTTGTAGCTTCTGCTCCCTGAATTCGTTGGATATTATTGAACATCTGGCTAACAACTTCAGACTCCAGTTTGGCAAATTTTAGTGGAGGATAACCTGCACTTTCAGGATGTTCAACACTGAGCAATAACTGATTTTGCCATTGCCAAATATCTTCGGTTCTTATTGATAAACCTATTTGGGCACTAGGTAGATAGGTGACGGTGAAATTGGACTCCACATTCGGCAACTCTTCCTGGGATGGGGGAGAAAGATGGAAAAGGGTATGAATGGGCAATCTGTACAAGTCGCGGTGAGGAATTAAAACCAGTTGGGTGATGCCTTCGAGTTCCTGGGCAATTGTGGAAATATTCAAGATGCCATACAACTGCACCAGCTTCTGTTCCATATCCACTCGCCAAGAATGCTGGCTTTTACTTTCTTTGTCTTGGGCTGTGGTGCGATATTCTTGGTATTGTTGATGCCAATCTTCTAGCCAATTTTCAAATTCAATTAGGCGTTGCGCTGCTTCAGGTAGCGGCAATTCATTGAGACGAATCGCGTCTTCTCCTAAAGGTATTGCCCCGGCATCTTGCATGGGTGTAAACAGGAGAATCGGTGATGGCGCTTGGTCTTTGAGAATGAAAGTATGTAGGGCGACTGGACTAATATGCCAATAAATAATTGCTGTTGTGGGATTAAATAGTTGTTGAATTGCGCCATAATGGGGCGAGTAAAAATTATTATTCCAACCAGAAAGTAGCCAGTTTAAACAAGCATTTTTGCCCTGTTCGGCAATTTCCCAAGCTTCAACTAAATCACCAGACTCTACTGCTAAATCAACTGCCAATTGATCAAAGCCTGCAAATTTCAAAGCTAGCTGTTTTTTACTTTCGTCTGAACGAGTTTCTTCACTCAGCAATTGTCGCAATAAATCTGTACCGCGTTGCAGCAATTCTTGAACTTGTGTTGTTTGTCCCAAACCCATCAGTACTTTGCTTAGAGATTGCAAAACCTCTAGGTGGAACAGGGGAAAATATTCTAATGTTAGAGTTAACAGCGCCTGATGGTACTCAGATGCAGCTTTGCGCCAATAATCGCGGGGATTGGGATGTTTCTTGCCTTGGTCGTAATAAGTATTAGCGATCGCCAGATGCAATCTACCCCAACCTTCTGGGTGGGTATCTGTCCGTAGATGTTTTAACCCTTCTTCGTAGCTGGCTAATTTTCCTTCGTAGCCGCCCTGTTGTAGGGCGGGATTTTCCGCCGTTATACTACTCGACAAATTCAGCAATGCGTCAGAATTTACTAAATTACCGATCGCAGTTCCCCGACCAATCCAAGCTTCCCAATAATCTTGTTTAATTTCCAAAGCGTGATCATAACAAGCGATCGCTTCGGCAAACTGTTCTAAATAAAACAGCGCTACTGCCTGATTATACCAAGCTAAGTGGAAGTCAGGTTTGATGGCGATCGCTTGGCGATAGGAAGCGATCGCTTCTTGGCGACGACCTAAGTTGTCTAACGCTATACCTCGGTTGTACCAAGCTAAGTAGAAGTCGGCTTGAACTGAAAGAGCTTTATCCCAGGAGGCGATCGCTTCTGACCATCTTCCTAAATTAAACAGCACTACACCCCGGTCTATCCAAACTTCGTGGTATTCTGGGTTAATTTCTAGGGCTTTGTCGTAGGATATAATCGCCTCTGCAAATTGTTCGCCTACAGCTAGGGCTATCCCTCGGTGATACCAGTTTTCCTGGTCTTCTGGTTCCAAATGCAGCGCTTGATCGTAACTATAAATAGCTTCTGGTAGCCAACCTAACTTCAGTAGTGCCAAACCCTTGCTAGACCAAGCTTCTTGGTAGTCTGGCTTGACTTCTATGGCTTTGTCAAAAGAAGCGATCGCTTCTTCAAAATATCCTAATTCTCCGAGAGTTCCACCCCGGTTGTACCAAGCTTTGTAGAAGTCGGATTTTAGTTCTATGGCGGTTTCGTAAGATGCGATCGCTTCTTCAAAACGTTCTAAATGGAACAGTGTCAAGCCTCGATTAAACCAATACTCTGAGACTTCAGGTTGAAGTTCAATAGCTCGATCGTAAGATGCGATCGCGCCTAACAAATCACCTGTTTTCGCTTGGCTTAGACCTTGGTAAAACCATCCTTGAGCGTTGGTAATCGGATGATCGCTATGTCGCTCAATAATACCGGGAGAATTACTGCTTTGAACTGCCAAGTTAGAAGCAAGCTGCTGGACTAAATTGGTACTCTGATCCAATTTCACCCACAACTCATCTAATGTATTAGCGACATTGGGCTCTAAATTTGTCAAAGCGCTATCCCAGTTTTCCACTGAGGGAGAAGTTGTTAATTCACTTCTTTGCCTAGTAGAAAGGAGATTTACTCCTGTTGTACTTTGAACAACTTCTTCATCATCGAACCTCAGTTGGGCTAACGAGGTAATTGAATCTTCCCTTGCGGGGAGAGGGAGATTTTCGGGTATTGTGGTTTGGGCTTCTTCCCTTTCATACTCCAATACCAGTTCCTCTAAATTTTCGGTGAATGTTTCCTCAAAAGAGACATTTTCAGATGCTGGCGTGATTGGTTCAACAGCTGGCACATCATATTCCCATAACTGCTCACCTAAGCTACGAATTAGCTCTTGCCCAGGCGAAATTGGGATAATTTCTTCATCGGTTGTGATTTCTACAACATCTGGCTCATCATACTCCCATAACTGCTCGCCTAAATTGCGGATCAGTTCTTCCCCAGGAGTGATTTCTACGACATTCGGCTCATCGTACTCCCATAACTGCTCGCCTAAATTACAGATCAGTTCTTCCCCAGGAGTGATTTCTACGACATTCGGCTCATCGTACTCCCATAACTGCTCGCCTAAATTGCCGATCAGTTCTTCCCCAGGAGCGATTTCTACCCCATATTGTTCAGGAGTAATTTCTAAGCCCGCTTCTGGATAATTCTCCTCATCCTCTATCTGTATAGGTGAGTTTTGCATCATTCGGATGCCAATGTCATAAGCAACATCTCCAATTCTGCCAACACCAAGTTCCCCCAATTGCACCATCTGTGATGCTAAAAGAGGATTCGGCGCAGGTGAAGCTAGCAAGCTTTCGCCAAACATCACCAACCAATCTATCCAGCGTTCAGCCGGAATTCGATTTTCGACCCGTTGCAGATACCTCAATGCCCACTGTCGTCCTCGTGCTTGATGCACGCCTTCTAACAATTGGATAAACAATTGTTCCAGATCCGCATTGGTTAGTTCTGGTAGTATCTCCACCAGATTGTGTCCTCTCGCACCCTTAAGAGAACTAGCCTGCTTACTTTCAATGAGGCGCTTTAAAAGCCTTTTAAGCGACTGCGATATCCGCCTGAGCATCTGCCACACTATTGGATTTTGTTTTTCTAGATTGTAGCCATCGTTGTGTTAAAAAAATCATCAATTACGTAAAAATCCATTAGATTAGGACAGCGCTTCCGTCGCAGGTTAGCAAAAATTATACAAGAATTCAAGAGTAAAGCATTACAACGTTACAATTCCCAGATTCGACTAATTTTCTGTTTGCTCTGTAGTCGATTCACCACCAGGATATAGTTGATTTATCAATGCCTGGACAAGCACTTGTGGATCGTCTGTCTCAACTGCAAGCTGTTGAGCAATCTGCTGGCGTAAGTTTTCATCCTCTTGCAACATCACAAACAACTCTTCTAGGGTGACAGTTTGGTATTCTCCCTCTGGAGGGTTCTCTGGTGTATCTATTGACTCTGATATCGAGGCCGTTGGCTCAGAGGGGAAAGTCGTACTAAGAGCGTCTGGCCCTTCATATTCCCAAATTGGTTCGCCTTGATTGCGTGTCAATAACTGCATTCCAATACTATGGGCAACATCTCCAATTTCTCCAATGTCCAACTCACCTAGTTGTACTAGCCGTGCAGCTATTTCATTATTCGGTGTCGGTGATGCTAGCAATTTTTCACCAAAGCGCCCTAACCACTGAACCCAGTCTTCAGTTGTAATCCGATGTTCAATATTATGCAGCCACTTTTGCGCCCAGGCTTCCCCTCGTGCTTGATGTACTCCTTGCAACAGCTCGGTGAAGAGAAATTCCAGATCCGTATCGCTTAGGGGTGGTGCTGGTTCTTTTGGGATATTCCCTCTAGATTTTGAGACATTCTGTTTTCCACCGAACAAGCTCTGAAAAAGCTTTTTGAGCCATTGAAATAGCCGCTTGAGCATCTGCTGCACCATCGAGTTTTGCTTATCCTAAAATTGTAGCGATCGCACTGGACTATGACGTTAGTTCTTTGTCATTTGTCATTAGTTCTTTTTTCCTTACTTCCGACTCTTTATAAGAACAAATGTACTAAATGCTATGCTATAATTCCGATACATTGATGTTGAAATCATAGTAAAAAATTATGATCTGGTTGCTTGCTTTCCTGAGTGCCAAAATTGACGGCATTAGTTGAGTGTAAGCGCTATAGCAACATCGATGAAGAAAGCAGGTACGAGAGTTTAAAATAATTGAATCCCAAACTCGACTCGGTGCTACTAATTAACGTTGAAAGGCATTGAAGTCTATTTTTCCATGTCTTACGAACCCCTGCACCATAAATATCGCCCCAAAAGTTTTGCTGAACTGGTGGGACAAGAGGCGATCGCTACCACCCTCACGAATGCGATCGGCACATCCAAAATCGCCCCCGCCTATTTATTTACAGGGCCAAGAGGTACGGGGAAAACTTCTAGTGCCCGGATTTTAGCTAAATCTCTCAATTGTCTCAAAAGCGATCGCCCCACTGCTGAACCCTGCGGCGTGTGTGATGTTTGTCAAGGAATCACCAAGGGTTACGCTTTAGATGTAATTGAAATCGATGCTGCTAGTAACACTGGTGTCGATAATATCCGCGAGTTGATTGAAAAAGCCCAGTTTGCCCCTGTGCAGTGTCGTTACAAGGTTTATGTAATCGATGAATGCTTAACTGGAGATTCTCTGGTTTTGACTGACGAGGGACTTCAAAGAATTGATGATCCCAAAATTAAAGATAAGAAGGTTCTGAGTTACAACGACTCATTAGGTAAGTGGGAATTCAAGAAAGTTGTCAGGTGGTTAGATCAAGGGGAAAGACAAACCCTGGTTATCAAAACAACTAATAGAGAAATTAGATGTACGGGTAATCATTTAATTAGGACAAATCAGGGATGGCTACCAGCAAAGGACGTAAAAGAAGGAGTGAAGATACTATCCCCTGTGAATGCGGATGCGGCATCCTCATTTACAAATTTGGTATCGATGGACGCACCCGAAGGTTTGTTAGCGGACACCAATTTAAAGGCAATACATCTGGGCAAAAATCATACGACTTGGAATCTATCCTTAAACAAGCCGAATTACTCCGACCTTTCTGTGCTTGCGGGTGCGGAGAAAAGCTCGATATCCCAACCTTTTTACAAAAAAAAGGACGAGGAATCATCAGCATCCAGTCTCGTTGGGAAAAACATCCATATAAAAAAGGACACGGAATCTGGAAACTTAGAACAGAAAAGTTCCTTGCGGATGCGGCAGTTATCCAGCCAAACGCACTTGGACTTATCTACGGAACCTTACTTGGAGATTGCTCTATCAGTTATCCCAATAAATACAGCAGATTCCCCAGATTGTGTTGGACACACTCAGAAAAGCAGCAAGAATGGTTGGAATACAAAGCTTATCGCCTTGAAGAATTGCGTCCAAAACTGCGAATTACAGGTAACAAAGGATACGGGAACATATCAGTTACCTGTAACACCGCTTGTCATCCCCAACTCAAAGATGTCTTGGAAATCGTTAAACCAAATGGGGATAAAAAGCTCGTCTCTATGGACTGGCTTAATCGAATTACCCCAGAAGGACTTGCTTGGTGGTACATGGATGATGGCTCACTCAGTCTCAGTCCACAAGGAAGTCCACAAATTCAATTGCATACAGAAGGATTCTCCGGCGCTGAAAATCAACTCATCGCCAGTTGGCTTACAGCAATGGGATATTCAGCCGCAACAAAGTTTTATACCAGAAGTAGTACAGGCAAAACATACCACTACATTCAGATGGGCGCAAGCACCAGTAGAAAATGGCTCGCAGACCTTAAACAATATTCCATTCCCTCGATGGATTACAAGTTTGGAGACAGTCGAATCTGTTCACCTCGCTGGGGTTGAGCGAGTTTACGATATTGAAGTAGCAGATAATCATAACTTTGTAGCAAACGGGCTTTTGGTACATAATTGCCACATGCTCAGTACCCAAGCATTCAATGCGCTACTTAAAACCCTAGAAGAACCACCGAGACACGTAGTTTTTGTATTGGCGACAACAGACCCGCAACGGGTGTTACCAACGATTATTTCGCGCTGTCAAAGGTTTGATTTTAGACGTATTCAATTAGAGGCGATGGTTAAGCATTTAAGTGCGATCGCATCTTATGAAAGCATTCATATTTCACCCGAAGCTGTAACCCTGGTAGCCCAACTTTCTCAGGGAGGGTTGCGAGATGCCGAAAGTTTGCTCGATCAATTGGGTTTGTTAGCGGGTGAAGTTACACCAGATAGAGTTTGGGATTTGGTGGGGACGGTAAGCGAACAGGACTTGTTGGGACTTCTAAATGCGATCGCTCAAGATAAACCCGAAGCAGTTCTTGACAATACCCACAAAATTCTCGATCGTGGTCGAGAACCCCTAACTCTTCTGCAAAATCTCGCCGCATTCTACCGCGATTTACTCATAGCCAAAACAGCACCGAACCGCCACGATTTGGTTGCTTGTACTCAGCAAACCTGGACGGCGTTGGTTGAGTTTGCTCAATACTTCGATATGACCATGATTTTAGCAGGACAGGAACACCTGCGAAAAGCTGAAGTACAAATTAAAAACAGCACTCAGCCGCGTTTATGGTTGGAAGTAACATTACTAGGATTGTTACCCAGTGCGACGACAAATATTCAACCACAAGCCCCAAATATCGCGCCGCGAGTTATCCCACCTGCTGTATCTCCAAGCTATCCTCCAGCAGTTACCCAAAATCATGCAGTCTCCTCTTTACCGATAGCGGAACCGCAAACAAATCATAATTCTACACTTCGACAAGGCTCTGTTACCACAAACCATCATGTAGCGATTGCCCAAAATGAGCCTGTCACTTCATCTGACGCAGTTGAACAGCAAACAAATCACAATTCTGCTCCTAAATCAGTTTCACCACCAACCCCAGAACCTGTTGCTGTTCCTGTACCACCTGCGAACATTGAACCAGTAACTTCAGAAGTTGTTGGCGAAGCAGAATATGACTTAACTCAGGTTTGGCAACAGGTGCTTGCTAACCTCCAGCCAAAATCAAGGCAAGAAATGCTGCGTCAAATGAGCCAACTTATAGAGTTCGACGGTGTTATGGCTCGAATTGCTATCAAACAGGCATGGTATGACAAGGGTAAATCTTATCTACCGATGATTACGGCAGCTTTCCAGCAGACTTTCCAGCGTGAAATCCAGATAAATATAGAAAAAGGAATTTCTTCAAACTCTACTTCAGCTAAAAAAAATCCTCCGCCAAAAGACTCTAGTCGCGTTCAGCAACCAGCTACTCCTAGTTACAATCAGCAAATTTCGCCTCCAGCGCCAGTACCACAGCCAGCAACGCCAGCGCCACTAAGAACCGAGCCGCTAGCAAAAAATGGAAATGGTGCAAATGGAAATGGGGCAAATGGAAACGGGGTAAATGGAAACGGGGCAAATGGAAATGGGGCAAATAGAAATGGGGCGCAAACTTTGCCTCCACCGCCACAGCGAACACCCGCACCTGATTGGGAAATTGATGAAGTTGCGATCGCTGCTCAACGTCTAGCAGAATTCTTCAACGGACAAATTATCCGCTTTGGAGATGATTCAACAGAATTCTCCGATACCATAGCTACACCTGAGTGGGTAGAAGAATCAGAAGTCGATGATGAATAATGCTCTTATATTGAATTAAAAACTGGGAAATGAATAAAACTTATTTGATGCGGAAAATAATCAAAGCTGATGTTACTAATTATATTTTACTCATGATTTGAGTTTCAATAAAATACTACAAAGCTATATCCAACTTAGATTTTTAGTTTTACTACTAGTTAAGTTTATTTTTTTAATTCGTTAGTTGTTTGTTTGCACCATAAAATATGCTATACAACCGATTTTTGTTGAGTAATTTATTCTTTGGAAGTTCCATATAGTTGCTTCTAAAGTGATGGATAATCGCTATGCTTCAGGTCGAGATTGACTGGTTTCCCCCAGCCAACGTAAGCTAAGGTTTCCATTATTGTTGTCGTGTTCTTCTCCATAATAATAAACCATACAATAAATATACGTGCCTTCTTGAGGCCACTGAGCATAATCTAGGGGTAGTGGTTTACACTCCTCTTTGTAGTGAAAAATAGGCCCAATATGAATTAAACCTATATACCTATAGGAATCCTTTGGAAAATCATCGACTTCTATAAATATGCCAAAAGGTTTAATTTTTCCTACTTTTGCCCAAAACTTACGACCAATGGGAAATTGCTGCTTAAGCAGTAACCAGTGTTCTTTCCTAAGTAGCCGCCATTGTTCTTCATTCATTTTCATCAGGAGTCTCAGGCACGAAAGTCAGCATTTAAAAAAGAGATTACACTTGTAAGATTTTTGGCTTTGCACTAACTATAATTTACGATTTAGCACTCTCAAACCTATTTATTTACTCAGTATAAACTACACAGTAGTATCAACTTAATTGACCTGAAGTGAGATACTTTCATCGCTACAATGTTACTATCAGTGGCGAAGTTTTTCAGTGAAAAAAGCAGGAGGCAGAGGGCATTATTCCTCCTACCTCCTGCCTCTGTTATTTTTAATTCCCCAAAGGGGCTATTCCCCATTCCCCGTATGCAAGGTTTTCACCCATTTTAAGCGTTTTGGTCTTACTGACATCCGGGCAGTAGTACTGCTCATGACGACTAACCAGTGCAACATATATAAACTGCCACGTAGGGTTTGCACTAGCATCGTAAGATATGTAGAAAGTGAGAATTTCTGATCTTGACGTATGCGCGTTAGACCTGTGTACATCCCTACCATTGACATGGTAACGGACAAGCCTGTAATGGGACTTAACATTGGTGGACGATGACGGGCGATCGCCATCAACAAATCTGGTACTGCTGCTGTAGGCAAGATATACATAATCAGCATAAAAATCAGCAAATCCCAGCTTTTGCGCGTTCCCATGCGGTTTTTGAGAATTAAATCCCAATAATCCAGATAGCGTTGATAACCGCCTTCTGCCCAACGGTTGCGTTGATGCCAAAGTGCGATCGCATTTGTCACACCTTCTTCTTGCACTGCTGGATGGAAAACACACTCAATATCCCACTTATCTAAATGCAAGCGGATTGTCAAATCTAAATCATCGGTAATAGTTTCCTCATTCCAGCCACCGCAGCTTTCCAAGGCTGAACGCCGGACAAATTGACCATTACCCCGCAGTTCGCCAATACCACCAAGGGCAGTGCGCTGTTGCTGAAACCAGGTATCAAGTGCCATTTCGGCCATTTGCCCCTTAGTCCAAAAATTATCTTTGGCGTTGGTGATCGCTTTTCGCACCTGCACCGCCCCCACCTTTTCTCTCTGAAATAAAGGTATTACCTGTTGCAGCAAATCTGGTGTCACTTGGGCATCAGCATCAAATACTGCTATAATATCGCCCTTTGTTAGAGGCAACACCTGATTCAACGCCCCTGATTTGCCGCCACTAGCTTCTGCTGAACGCCTTAATACTTTCAGTTGATCGTGTTTCTGCTCTAGTTCTGCTAATAAATGTGGCGTGCTATCACTGCTGTGATCGTCAATAATCCATACTTCATACTGCCCACCTGGATATTCCAGATTACAAAGATTTTTGACTAATTTTGCAATTACTGCTTCTTCATTTTTCGCAGCCACTAATACAGATACAAAGGGCAAATCTCCCTGTATTTCTTTTGGATAGCGACGGGATTTAGTAAACACGACCACCAAGGCATGAAATCCTAGAATGGTGGTCAGTCCTAGAATAAATATGGAAGCCCAAGAAACTAAATGTAGAGCGATCGTGCCACTCCAGACGATAGTCAAGACTAGAGCTGCTTTACCTCTACGACCTTGAAACCGGGATGGTAGAGACACAGGATCTGTCTCTAACACTGACTCCTCATCTACCGATAGGTCAGACAACAAGGAGTTGAGCGGATCAAGCTCTTGATAAGAATCTTCTTCGGGCCAGGAATTCGCTGGCATAGGTTAGGTTGCTTGATTCAAAAACCAGTATTTGTCTACAGTTAGTAATTTTACGGACAAATATCCCTAAGCTACTTTTCCCGATTTTAATCGGAATGGGCAAACTGCAATACCCGCTATCCCTAAGCCAAAAGCCGCCGGGACCACTTTTGTTGTCACTGTCACTCTGGGTAATTACTTAGCATTAACCACGTTTGCTACTCTTAGACAGAGGCTTGATTCCTTTGATACCCACTTGGGCAGGAAGCATCTAAAGTCGGACTTTCTCTAATGAGAACTCCGGTTTAGGCAAAGTGATACCAAGGTGACAGCAGCTTGTGTTGGGAGAAACAGCAATAATAACATCCACAACTTTAATAGTGTGGGTTTTTCATGTTATGTTATTGCGCCCATCTGCAATCAAAGTTAATGCAGCCTTATTGTAACCGAAATTTTAATATTTCTTAGCAGTAACTTCATTTATGGAGTATAAGAAGAGGCAGAGGGGCGGGGAGTAGTCTTTCAAGGGGAAATTATTGAACAAGTCTTCCCCCTCTTCCTTGTCTCTTCTTGATGCCCAATTCCCACTTGCCCTGAGCGTAAGCTTCGCTTAACGCGTAGCGTCTCGTGAAGGGATTCCCAATGCCACCTGCTGCCCAATACTTTTCGGTTAAGGGGGAAAGGGGAAAGGGAAAAGGTTTGAATTTCCCTTTCCCCTTTAACCTTTCCCCAGACCAAAAGAGAGATTATTGGGTTTAACCGAAAAGTATTGCCCTGCTCCCCACTCTCTATTTCTACTGTGTGCTTTAGACACATCTTTTGGGAACACTACTAACATCCACTAATATCCCTAGTTGCCAGCTAACTTGAGGAATATTTAACCATGTCTATTGAGCAACTCCAGCCTGCTAATCAACAACAAGCCAGTGTTTACTTACCTTACGTCCAAGGCACTAAGCGCAATTTTTTACCCTATGCCATCAGTCTTTATCAAAAAGGGGTTTTGGAGGGACACCGGAAGATAGAAGCTAGCGAACATGTCCCCTTTGTCGCATCTTGGAATGTTGCTACTTTACCCTCAGACTTAACTCGTTGCCGAATTCAGTTTGATGGCAATGCTGACTTGAGTTACGAACTTATGATGGCCAGTTTCGAGTTTATTAATTTTTTAATTGAAGTTATGGACAACTATAAACGCCATCGCTTAACCGATTTCTCACAACCGTTTTACCGCAAGCTACTGCGTATAGATGATTGATTAAATTCAGCCGGACTTTTGCTAGTTCGGCTCGGTTTTAAAACTATCCTGTGTGATTATAAAACTTATCTGCTTCTCACCTTAAAAACATCTTCTATGAAGATGTTTTTAAAGTTTAATTTATTACTCACCTGGGCAACTATTAAGTCACAGCTACATGAAACCTTACTTACCTAACTCTATAAGTTAGAAAAACCTTGGTTTTGGTTATTTCACGGAGATGGACTCAGCTTTGTGTAGTAATCACTCTTAGTCATACAATACTTTCAAAATATCTTCTTAGGGCAGATGTGTTTTTTTCTTTTCAAAACCATACCAAAACCAGCTACCAAAAAGGTGCCGAGAACGCTAGTGGGTTCTGGAATAGAAGTTTCATCAATAGGTACTTTGATTCTTAAATTCGCCAGGGTAGCGTTAGTGATGTTCAAGGATGTTACTGTTGGCGAACCTGGGATATCAGACTGGAAATCAAAGACTGTAGGAGTTGAGCTACCATTGGCATCGCTATATCGCACTCCATATCCACTTACTTCAAAAGTGCCCTGATACTGCTTTCCGGTGTCTGGATCGGTGACAGTACCACTGTATAAGGCTTTTATGAAATTAAATTCATCCTGAACTACTCCTTGAAATTTGGTTCCTGCTAATTGTCCTTGGTATTTATAGGGTGTCAACTGACCACCAGAGAGAACCGGCGATGTGAGAACACCATCGAACGAGACAAAGGGAATACCTTTAAAGTCAACAAAGTAATGCAGACTCCCATCAGAGCGTGTTTCTACCTGTAAATAGTCTGACTGGTATACAGGAACATAATTAGGATTATTGTTAGTACCTAAGTTCCGGTAATAAGTTCCAGTGTCATCCGTATCAATACGAGTAATACTGTTATTGAAATTGGGATTATTTCTGGGAAGTTCGATTGTTCCTGATAATGTGCCAGTGCTTTCAATTGTGATGAATTGAGCAGCAAAAGCACTTGCTCCACTTAAAGCAATCGTCATTGCTGCTAAACAACTGCCACTAAGAATTGCACCACCTAGCTTAATCCCTGATGAACTTACTTTCATTAACAACTTGCTCCTTGAAGCGCCGATATAAACACACCTAATGCGCTAAGATTTATTTAACAATTTTCTCAGGCACAGTTTATTATTCCCAAGTTTGTGAAGTAAGCTTCATCGAAAAAAATATTTTAATCAAAAGCGGAAATATTTTGTCTAGATTGTGCTTAAACTTAAATAAGATTTATCATAAGCCTATTAATTTTAGTTTTTTTAGCTGAATTTAACTAGCGTTTATTCTGTACAATCAAGTAATATAGATAAATTTTTCTAACTATTCTCTAAGCTTAATAAACTACTAATCAGTTTAGGCAAGCCTCTACAGCAGGGATTTGAATGCTCAGATAATTCATTCCGTTCTATCTGCTTTGCCATCTTCTCAGCACGTTGAATCGCTTGTTCAGTTAATGATTTCAATGGTTTTGGATACAAGCACATTGATTTGTCATAGTTGGGTATATGCTTGCCGAGTAAATTAACTAACCTATCACGATTGATTTGTGCAAAATGGTCTTGAAAGTGAATTAAATACCAGAGTTTAAAACAAGGATTTGTAATTGCGAGATTAATCTTTTGGCTTGTAGCCCGATTTATTGCACTTTGCCAATTTTCCAGACTCTTTTCAATATGCTCATCTCCATCAAAAACAGCCCAAGCCTCATCTTCTTTACTCCACTGCTGGTTATCTTCTCTCTGCTGTCGTTCTTCAATGAGTCTTTCAATAATGCTACGTGGATCAGTTTTGTTTTGATGAGGCAATACAATAATATCTAAAGTTGATGAACGTAATTCATTGCGGATACTATTGAAATAAATTGGTTCTGTTTTACTTCCTTCACAAGCAATTAGTATTTTCTGAGCAATATTCCTGCTAGGTGGACGACGATTTAACTTTCTTGGCACTACTCATCACCCTGTAAAATCATTTCCTCTTCAGATGGGAGAAACGGAACGGCTCCAAAACGACCATCTAAATAAGCTTTATCAATTGCCAAATCATTTCGCACATGAAAATCAGTTAGAGGATACAACTCAGTGCTTTGATCATCTCGCTTTTGTGTAAACCAAATTTGATCGCGGCGTAACAAGTTATTTCTTTGTAAGGTATTATCGTGACTAGTTAAAATCAGTTGAGCGTTTTTGGGATTGGTTTTAGGATTTTGAAATATTCTGATAATACTTTTTACAATATTAGGATGAATATTTGTACCTAATTCATCAACAATTATCAATCTGCCTATGTTCAGAGACGCTACTATGCGGAATGCCAAGTAAAATAAACTCTGAGTACCAAGAGACTCTTCATCTAAAAGCCACTGTATTTCGTTACCCTCATGAGTATTATGTATAGCATATATATTGTATCCAATCCCTTCGTTAGATTTTTTTTAAATTCTATTCGGGACAGCCCCGTATCGAATTTTTGTACAATATTCAATGTTTTTTCAAGTAATTTATTGAATCCCGAAGTATTTTTTTGAATATCCGTAATTTCAGATAAATATAAGTTTTCACTTCCCAAATTAATTCCAAGCCAGCGAGTTTCTAACCAGTTTATAAAAGACTCAATTATATTTACTTTTAATTTTACTAATGTACTAATAAATAGCTCATTTTCTCTAATGTTATCCTTAAGTTGATTATGCGCCCCAGCAAAATCTTCACCAGTTTTCCATATAAACTTTTTGTTATATTCATTCCATTGGCGATGAAATAAACGTCGTGGGCGCTTAGTTGTATTTAAAGCATAGTCCAATTTTTCTAAGAGTATTTGATTTTGATTAAGTGTTAGAGAATAAGTATAAATAGCATTGTTAAATATAGTTCTTAACTCAAATTTTGTAGCGTTATGAATAGAGATACTATCTAATTTAAAAGGGTCTAATTTTGCATATTTAAAGATTCTCTGCAATGTCACTGCTCCCTGCGTACCATGAGCCATCATGAGCAATAAATAATCGAGAGCTTGGATAACATTACTTTTACCTGAAGCATTAGCTCCAAAAATTGCAAGAACAGGTAAAAGTTCAATGTCCCACCCTTCAACATGATATCCAGGTGCAATTTCATGATCTGGCTTTACCCGTTTGCTTTTGCTACTTTGGCTTGTCTGACGATCGCTTCGTTTTTGAGCAACCGCACTTAGGGTTACAGGTTCTTTAATTGAGCGGTAGTTTTCGACCGTAAAATCTACAAGCATAATTCAACGCTCACAGGCAGCTTTTTGTGATTTATTCACGTAAATATTATCTTAAAGTTAGGCAAATCTCCACTCTCATCACAACACATCAGATGAAATAGTAGCCAGTGCGAGCTATTATTACACTTTAAATACACGCAGTACTCCAGAACTCACCACCAGATTTAGATCGACAATAGCAATATAAGAAATCTAAGCAAAGCAGGTATGGGGCAATGGTGCGATTAAAACCGTGGCAGTGGGCCGTTCTGGCAATCCCGATCGCGTTTATCATTATTTTTTTACTGGTAGCCGCCGGTTCGCAAATTCACGCCTGGGGTATTAGTTGGATTTGGGGTGTATTCACCCTCCTATTCGTTGGTTGGCGCTGGCTACTCGTAAAATGGACTCAACCAGCTGTTAACCAAGTGGAAGCTGTATTAGCTCAAGTTCAAGAAGAATTAGAATCGGCAGCAGAGGATACAGTTAGACCCCCAGTAGGAAGCGATGTCACAAAGCTTGCAGAAACCGCCCTTCAAGAGATTCTGCAAGCGTCACAAAGCGATCGCCCGATTTGGGAAGACTGGCAAACTTTTTGGACACGATGCCAGGATTTGGTTGTAGCGATCGCTCATATCTATAATCCTCAAATTCAATATCCCCTGCTGAATATTTACGTCCCCCAGGCTTATGGGCTGATTCGGGGAACAGTGGATGATATGGATCAGTGGATGCAAAAATTATCCCCAGTTCTTAATCAGGTGACGGTTGGACAAGCATACCAAGGATATGAGGTCTACCGGAAGTTGGAACCATCGGCTCGAAAATTTTGGAAAGCTTGGAACTGGGCACAGTGGCTTTTAAATCCGGTGGCGGCGGTGGCAAAACAAGCTAGTCAGGGTTCTAGTAACCAAGCAACTCAACAATTATTGGGGAATTTGAACCAGCTATTTAGGGAAGCTGCTCTGAAAAACTTGTGTCGGCAAGCGATCGCACTCTACGGGCGTAGCACATTACCAGTTTCAGCAACTGTAGTATCTACACCAACTTTACCCAAGGCAAAAACCCAAACACTCCGAGAAATCCTCACTCAAGCTCAACCAGCCGAGGTAGTTGAGCAAAAACCCGTGAATATTCTACTGGTGGGGCGCACAGGTTCAGGAAAAAGTAGCCTGATTAACACGCTATTTCAGGCAGATTTAGCAGCCGTTGATGTTTTGCCCAGTACGGATCGCATTCAAAATTATCAATGGCAAACTCAAAGTGGTGAAACATTGACGCTTTTGGATACACCTGGCTACGAACAAGTCAACCATGCCGATCTGCGAAACCTGGTGCTTGATTATGCTATCGATGCAGATTTGCTGCTGTTAGTCACCCCTGCCCTCGATCCTGCCCTGCAAATGGATGTAGACTTTCTGCAAGACATCAAAGCAGAAGTTGCAGATTTACCTGCGATCGCGATCGTCACTCAGGTAGATCGGCTGCGTCCCATCCGCGAATGGCAACCGCCTTATGATTGGGAATGGGGCGAACGTCCAAAAGAAATTGCCATTCGAGAAGCTACTGAGTATCGCGCCAAATTGCTGGGAAAATTCTGTAATCTAGTTCTACCCCTGGTTACAGGTGACAGCAAAACAGGTCGAGTTGCCTGGGGAGTGGAGGCGCTTTCACTGGGATTAGTAGATGCGATCGCACCTACCAAGCAACTCCGTCTCGCCCGATTTTTGCGTAACCTTGAAGCCCGTACCGTCGCTGCTGCCAAAATCATCGACCACTATACCTTCCAGATGGCGACAACCCAGGGACTAACGGCATTGCTCAAAAGTCCCGTCCTCCAGTTTGTTTCTACGCTCTCAACCGGATCTCCAGCGCTAGCATATATGCTGGCAGAACAAATTCCCGTGGAACAGTTACCGATTGTGATTGGCAAACTCCAAATGGGATATGAGCTTTTCTCGCTCTTGAATACAGCTAACCCTAACCCGCTCAACTTTGAATTGCTATCCCTCTGGCCGCTACTGCTAGAAAATTCCACTTCACCCGATCGCAATGCCTGGGCATTTGGTCATGCTCTAGTCGAGTACTGGACTCAGAATTTGACGGTTGAACAACTCCGGGAGCGATTTGAGTATTATCTGTCAATTGCCAAATAATTTGTCTGTGTTGAGGAATTAATGCCCGCATTTTCCATTCTGGTACGCCTGAATAGCGATTTTACTAGCCATGTTCCCCCAGTCTTATTAAACACCACAAGTTGCATTAGCTCCTTTGGTCAACTAAGCATATTTATTTAATGGAGTATATTTATACCTGTAAAAAATAGAACGCAAAATGCGGTAACATCTCGTACTATTAACATCAAAGTTAAGATTACGATTAAGAGTAGGTGTCTGTTGAAACCTACCCGCTTTACCTGAGTTTTTATCCAGACATCCTTTTTGTTCGGAGTTATTTATGAAAAATATATTAGACATCTCCATTTCTCAAGAACAGAATTTACATCAGAGCTATAGCATTTCGTCTTATAATCGGCTGCTTTTGGTCGTGAAAGATTTGGCTTCTGTGCGGACTATTGAGGAAATTATTGAGATTGTGCGTTTGGCTGCGAGGGATCTCACCAATGCTGATGGAGTAACTTTTGTACTACGGGATGGTGAATGTTGCCACTATGTTGATGAAAACGCCATCGGGCCACTTTGGAAAGGTATGCGTTTTCCGCTCAAATCTTGCATCTCCGGTTGGGCAATGCTCAATAAGCAAGCAGCTGTGATTGAGGACATTTACCAGGATGCTCGAATTCCTATTAATGCCTATAAAGTAACTTTTGTTAAGAGTTTAGTGATGGTTCCCATAAGGATTGCCGATCCACTGGGTGCGATCGGAGCCTACTGGAGTACAACACACTTAGCCACGTCTGAAGAAATAGAACTGCTTGAGATTTTGACCGACACTACAGCAGTGGCGATCGCAAACGTTCAACTTTTCCAGAAACTTACGAACCAAAACGCGCTTAAAGACAAATTCATTGCGATGCTAGCTCACGAGTTGAGGAATCCTGTTGCCCCTATCTCGAACGGGGTTCAGCTTCTCAAGTTGAAGCTGGGCGAGACTGGTGCAGTTGGAGAAACAGTTTTAATGATGCAGCAGCAGATTAAGCACCTCTCGAAATTAATTGATGAGTTACTCGATGTATCGTCCATCACTTACGGGAAGATTTCATTAAACCTTGAGAAGGTTAATCTGGTGGAATTAGTTCGCCAAAGCCTCAATAACCATGCACAAGCAATTAAGAGATCGAACCTTAACGTAGTACAAGACCTGCCAAACAAGCCCGTGTGGGCTTATGTTGACTCTACCCGCTTCTTTCAAATCTTTGGGAACCTTCTTGATAACGCCTTAAAGTTTTCAAAACCAGATGGGACGATCTGGGTGGATCTCTCATATATTCCAGGTGAAAATGGCTCAGGCAGTTTAGCAGCTTTATCTGTAAGAGACTCAGGCATGGGGATAGAGCCGACAATTTTACCAGAACTCTTCGAGCCTTTTACCCAGGCCGATCGCAGTTTAGACCGTTCGAGGGGCGGGCTAGGTTTGGGGCTCTCGGTAGTAAAAAGTCTTGTGGAACTTCATGGTGGTAATGTTGAAGCCTCAAGTAGAGGGATCAATTTGGGAGCAGAATTCAAAGTTACTCTCCCTGTATGCGAAGAGATTACAACCTTGGACAACGACCTGGAGATTATGGAGGCGGCTAAAAAATCGTTGAAGATTTTAGTTATTGAAGATAATGACGATTCCGCTACAACATTAAAAGCAGTGCTTGAGCACTTCGGGCATGAAGTTTCCATTGCTAAGAATGGAATTTTAGGGTTAGAAACTGCAAGAGAGCTTGAGCCTCATGTAATTATTTGCGACATCGGACTACCCGAAATGGATGGATTCGCCGTTGCACAGGAACTGAGTAAAGACTCCAAATTTACTCGCTCGATTCTGATTGCACTCACCGGCTATGGTGGTCAGGAGGATAAGGAACTTGCGCTTAAGTCTGGTTTTAAATGCCACTTGACCAAGCCTGTGGACTTTGAAATACTTACGGCAGAAATTGATCAATACTTTCTGGTGAGTGCGTAAAGTTGCCCGTCGTAAACATTGGGCATTGGGCATTGGGAATGGGGAAGAGGACTTGGGGACAAGGAGAATTGGGGACAAGGGGAAAGACTTTTTTCAAGTTCTCACCTCTTGTCCCC
>NZ_JADEXU010000110.1 GCF_015206895.1 Nostoc sp. LEGE 12450
CGAAAGCGAATTGACCAAACACGGGGGATATCGCAAGGTTAAAGATTTATTTGCAGCAAAGCGAGTGGTTGAAACTTTACCTGAAGATTTGAGGGGCAAGATCACTAAACCATCTCAAACCCGATCCCTACTCCGTCTGGTAAAAACACCTGACAAGCTTCAAGAAGCTGTTGCGATCGCAGCGAAAGAAAAACCCTTCCCCACCGCCGCAGACTTCGCCAAAGCGGTGCAGCAAGTCGCACCAACGGTTAAACGCGCCACAAAAAGCGAAAACCCCAAAACGCAATTGTGTAATTCTGTGACTGTTTCACAAGAATCACACCCAAGGTATGGGGATTCGGGAGTAATTGAGGCAGACGCACCAAATCATTGGCAGCAGATTGTTACCTTTGCTGATGGTGAGAGGCTGCTGATCAACAATGCTGATTTAGATGCTGCCAGCGTTCCCTTTCCCAGAGAGCGCACTTACCCCGCAGAATATACCGAAGCGATCGCCCAAATCAAAGAGCAACACCAGCAAGAGTTAGAGCGAATTTCCCAGGAATTGAGAATTGGTTTGCAAGCAGAGGTATCGGCCAGAGCAGAAGAACAAGTACAAGAGCAAATCCAATCTCTGCAAAACTTGTACAAGCAGCAGAAAGAGCAAAACATCCAGTTACAGCAACGGTTGGGTGAGATGGAGGGATTAAAAAAACTGGAAATTGAAAATCAACAACTCCAGCAGCGCATTCAGGAATTAGAACACGCCGTAGAGCAACGCCCTTCTCAACAGTGGGGAAATACCATGACCCAGCAAGCAACTAAAGTTTTGAACAAGCAAGTGAAGCAAGCCTTGGAAAAAACTATTGACCTGCGATCGCTAGCCCAGGAACCGCCAAAAGAAAATGCACAAGAATGCTTACGACTCATGGGCATGGCTTTGAAGAATCTCGCCAGCGCTATGAACAATACCCAAGCCTTGGAAGCTGCTGCGATAATTCTGGGGAGTGAACCGACACCATCTGCGATCACATATCGAGCCGAGCAACTGGAAATGTTGCCCCAGGCAGTTAGCGACATTAGGGCAGTGTTAGCTAAACCGGGGTCTGCTTGGCAGGAGTTTTGGGATATTGCCCAAGAGTACGAGGTGATTAAACAAGATTACTGGGCGGAATTGACCAGTGAGGAGACAAATTTAATTACCGCACTCCAGAACGCATCCTCTCAAACGCGCACTATTGGCGTTGGTTCTATTGTTGCTCACGCCGACCCATATCGCACTTTGTATGTGGAAAGGGGTGAAGTTGTAGAGGATTTAGGCGAAGAGTTGATAGTAGCTTGGGATTGTTGGAAGGAGCAATCAAAAAAGACTGATAGGTATTCACGAGACGAGTTGCGATTCTGGCAACCTCAATAGGCTTTCAGTGAATCGGTGACTTTTTAGACAACCAAATACAAGTAGCAAGCCCCGCAATGACAGTGGGGGAAATTTCCGTGCGTCAATATAAACAGGAGATTGTAGAATGACTGCAACTATTACAAGACCTAAGCCCAAAAAGGCTGCTGCTAAAGCACAGTCACCGTACAAGCGGCTTCATGTCATTATTCCCATTGAAGATTTGCTCTGGGCATCGCAGCAAAAGCCTTCAGTTAATCAGTTATGGCAGGAGTGCTGGACGGCTGACCCTTATGGTTCTCGGTGGATGCCGCTAACAAGTGCTTTGGGGTACAGTACTTTTATCTCTGCAAAGAAAATTCTCTCTGACAATGGGCTATTCATTTTCAAGCCAGATAAGTCCATAGAGGATGGTAGGGAAACGGCTAGCTGGATGGTGAAAAATTTGCATGGCAGTCGGATGAAGGAATTTTGGGAGAAAGCCAATTCTCTTAATCAGCAACCAGATTCTCTAAAACGAGAACCAAATGCTGGGGATTCAGAGATAGATGCTGGCTGTGAAGAAATACGTGCTTCGTATAAAGCATCTATCTCAGGTCAAAGTCAGTTAGAGCAAGGCTTTCAAGAAACCTCACGAACTGCTCAGGAACAGCTAACGAACTCTTCAAAAGAGTTCGTTAGCTGTATCTCTGACACGCTTACAGAAAATTCGCAAGTGGAGGAGACGGCGATCGCTCCCTTGGGGGTCGCGTCGCCTCAGTTTCTTGAAAGCGTGTCAGAGAAAGAGAAAGACTTGCCTGTGGCAATAGACTGCACGACGCTGGCGCTTGTGGAAGCTGTACAGGGGGAATCTGCTTCGTTGTTGGCTGAAAACCAGAATTGTGGTGTTGAGGCGGCAGTCTCTCATGAAGGTGCTTGTTCCGCCGCGCCCGTTGCCCAAAATGAAAAATCTTTAAATTCAGCGATCGCTAATCAAACTCAGGGGCAAGTAGAACAAAGTAATTCCACTTTGTTGTTAGTTGAAAATTCAGTTTCCGGTGTAGAAATCAAAGCAGTTCATGAAGGTGCTTGTTCCGCCGCGCCCGTGCCAAATCCTGAAAAATGGTCGCATGAGGCGATTGTAGCGAGGTCAAATATGCGACCGGAGCGGATGCAGAAACTCAAGGTTGCGGCGAATTCGGGGCAGAATCCGGGGTTTGATTTCTTACAAGAGTGCTGGGATGATCCGGCTTTGCAGATTGCGATCAAGAAACTGGTGGCGAAATTTCCGCAGTGGGGGATTGCGATTGTGGATGGGGTGTTGGTGGATTGGGAAAGGTAAAAATCACACTATCTCAGAATAGCGTGTAGCTAAAGCGATTGCTGCTTGAGGGTGCTTATCTACTAATGCAGAAAATGTAGATCAAGATTCCCTTGCATTGATACTGCCAAGCGACCAATTATTTTCTGAAAATGGAGACGCATAATCTGCGACTCGCTCCCATCCCCACTTATAAGCAGTGTCAACTAGAATTTCTTTCCCATTTCGGAACTTGATAAATTCCTGCCCGTGGTCATAAAATATGTCTGCAACCAGTTGGTTACGCTCGTCGTAACCCCACTTATCCACTGCTGCCCTCCACCAGCGCTTTCCTCTTGAGAGTAATTGTTCAAGTTCTAAATACTCAGGTTTCCAGTACTTGGTGCGCCATTGGTTTGCGAGTGCGTCGATTAATATCGCAGTTGGGTAGATCGGTTTTAGATTTTCTTCGAGCCAAAGCATATAAACAATCGCGCTCCTGAAAGCATCTTCTAAACCATAGCTTGCTGCTTCTAGAGTGTCTTGGAGTTGCTCGTCACTGAAATTTACGCCGAGCGATCGCAGGGCTGGGGCATACAAATCAAATAATTCTTGTTCTACTGAATCGGCAGACCAGAACCACATAAGAAAAAGAAAACTCCTGCTGGGTGGCTAAATAAAATTTAGCATTTAGCATGGGAAGTGTTGATGTGGGAATGAGTAGCGATGTCTACGACGGGCTACGCCTATGCAGAATTATGTCCACCAGAGCTTGAGTGAATCAACCGCCTCATGATGCAAGCAGTTTGTAGGGTTAAGCAACTGTTTGGTTTACACCTACCAAGCTTGATTCAGTTCACAGTTATCAGTTATCAGTACCGAGTAAGGAAATTTGGGGATGGAGGAAGGAACACGATCACTATACTTTTAAAGCGAGTTTTCAATTAAAATATAATTAGACCAAAAGGTTGGTGCTTTATAGTTAGGATGTTTCAGAAGTTGTAGCTGGGCACGGTGAACTGCTTTGGCTTTGGTGATCTTGCCACTATTGAGTTCTCGATAGAAGGCACTAACAAACATAGCTGTTGATTTATCATCAATCTGCCAGAGGGAAGCTATGGTACTGCGTGCCCCAGATTGTAGAGATGCTCCTATAAGACCCAGTGCTGCACGGCTGTCTCCTGCTGCTGTCTGGCAAGCACTTAAAATTAATAGTTCTACTACAGTTTTACCCTGACTACGAAAGAGAGTATCAAAATCCTTAACATTTATCTGACCATCTGAATCCAAAATAAAAGTGTCTTCAACACGGGAACTAGACTCACAATAGGTTGCCAAATGCACTGTGTTAAATGAACCAGTAGCAATTTCACTCTCTAAATTCTTTTTCTTAAAATCTTTCTTTATTAGGCTAGTTGTCGAGACTCCTGCTTTGGTAATGCCGTCAAATTCAGATTTGATCGCAAGCAACGGTGCAAACTTGGAAAAACCCGGTGGCGGCTGAGTCAGCCCTGCGGTTAGCACTCTTAGTTGCTGTTGTACTAGTGGTTTAGGGTCGAGGAGTTGCAGACCCACGCTCAGAGCAACTGCATATTTCTCTACCAAGTATTGCTTACCATCATAGAGAGCAGCCATTGGTAAATTGCGTAACTGGCCATCCAGGACAAACATTAAGGTATCGACACCACTTTTTTGCAATTGTGACTCAATGGGTTTGAGCAACCAGTTGTAAACTTGCTGTGCCTGGATTTGAACGGCTTTGGTAGCGGTTGGATTAACAAGATTTGTTCGCAGTTCTGCTAAGAGTCGTTCTACTTCTGCTTGGGAAATCTTGGTACTATAGCTTTGCAAAGGTTTTTTGGGAATTTTGACAATTACCTGGATTTGGTCAGGGAGAATAAATGGGTAGATAACTGCGGTTGTTGGATTAGTCTCTTCATTTTGCTTTATCTGATCTTCTAAATACCGCTTATCTAAGTAAGCCGTGCCAAAAAAATTATTTATCTCAGCTATTTTCAATAACCTATTTATCTGAATGACTTTTTTGAGATTTTGCTGATTATTATAAATAGTGTCCTGATGTTTTAAAGAATACCCGATTGATCTCAAGTAGATGCTATATATAGTCTCATGAAAATAAACTTTTATAGCTGGATTTATATTTGTAAAATCATTGTTAAAAGATTTTACAATACGAAATGCTTCTTTGTGAGCAAATAATGATCCTTGAATATCCCCCTGACCTTCAAGTAGACGACTTTTAGTATTAAAAGCTTGGGCAAGAATTGCTAATCTGTCAGCAAAATATTTTATGTCAACCTCTGACTTTAATAATTTCAAACTATCTGAGACTGCCTTATTTGCTTCAGTCAACTTACCCAATTGCTCATATGCTATTGAAATATTGCTCATTAACATAGCTTGTTTTAAGCTATCATCTGATATTTCGAGGGATAGAGCGGTTTGTTTCCAGGCTTGCTCTGCACCAGAAATTTGTTTATTTCTATATAATTGCCCACCTAGTTCTGCTAACTGTGAAAGCCTTTGAATTTCTTGCTGTGTTTGTTCAAGTTTTCCCTTAGCAGCAACGACTAAAATAGTAGTAATTAAGAAAGTTGAAATTAAAATAATAGTTCCAGTATTGATCCTCTGTTGAGCTTTTTTATTAGCCTTAGACAATACTCTATTTCTTGTTTCTGCTGCCTCCCTATCTTTTTTCTCTCTTGACAAAACAGCATTTTGTTCATTAGCAGCAATATTCCCCTGAATTTCCTTCTCTTTACTAGCTGCTAAAAACTGTTTATCCTGATAACTTAAATTCTTATCCCTTGCCCATTCTTCTGATTCTTGCAAAGCCTTGCCCCGCAACAGCCGTGATTCATCAGCACCTCCAGAAGCCACCCAAAAACGAAAATTTTCAGAATATGGGCGGAGGTTGTTTAATTGGTTTTCTATCCAATTGAAGTCAAAGATTTCACGATAAATCTGATTATAAATTCTCAGCTTACCTTGCTGCCTAACCACTAATCCCGAAAGTTGCAACTCGCTTTGCTCTAATGTTTCATCTGCTATTACCTCGGATTGCTCCTCAATTAGTCGGACTTGTTGATACAGTTCTAGTAAGTACCCTGTCCGTTGTTCATCTCGCAAAATCCTGGCTTGAATAGTTCGTAGATGCTCAGGCTCATCCTGTGATTCCCAACTTTCGATAATCCGTGAACTGACAACTTGCTCTACTGAACGAGGGTTATCTTGCTCAGATTCTTCAACCATGAACTGACAGAGCTTTTGAGTTAGAAATGGTTGTCCCCCCGTCCACTGCAATATTTCTTGTATTACTGCTTGAGGGTTATTAAACTTTCCCTGCAAACCCTTCTCTAATGGTTCAGCCTCATGTAGTTGAAAGCCTTTGAGGGAGATAGCCTTACCAATGTTAAACGGGGTACGGTTCTTATCTTGTATTAAACTGGTCGGTGATGCGACCCCTAGTAAACAAAAAGTGAGGCGATTGTATTGGGGGTTATCGACTCGCTCATTATAACAAGACCTAATAAAAGCAAAAAAGTCATCTGTAGGGAAATTTAAACTCAGAACACTATCAATCTCATCAATAAAAATTACTATATTTTCTGAGATTTCTGCGAGAAGTATTTTTGTCAAAAAATTACTAAATCTTAACAATGGTGAATTTAATTGATTCTGCTCCCACCAAGCTTTAAAATCTACATCCAAGGCAAAACTATCGATGAGCTTAACAATCAAATCTGCATACCAGTTTTCTTGAGTTGCTGTCTGAATATTAATGGAGGATAAATCAATAGACGCACACTCTACACCAGCTTCACCTAAGCGGCTCATTGTTCTTACACGCAAGCTGGACTTTCCACTCTGTCTAGAATTTAGTACATAACAAAACTTCCCTTGTAATAGGGCTTTATTTAATTCATCATCAGCTTCTCGTTTGACATAAGTACTGGCATTTTCAGGTAGACTTCCAGAGAAAATGTACTGGTCAACCATAAACTACTCCAAACGTGCCAAAAAATACTGACGGTACAAATCGCAACTAGCAATACAATCATTACGCACTATTTTAACTAGACCCAGACTGTGCAATTTAAAAGTGATTTCAGGATTAAGCTGCACTGATTTATCTACTGCTATCACTTTTGCGTAACCCTCTTTTAACTGAGAATCACTTTGCAAAGATTCTAGTTGCTGCCGTAAATGATAGCTGAAAATTCCTTGTTCTGTTGGGGCTAGGCTGATTAACTCCTCTAAAGAAGTTTCCTGGTTTTTGAGGTTAGCTATTGCCTCGTTTAGGAGATAAGGATGTCCACCTACTAATTTGATTAACTGACTTAATCCCTCTTCCCCAAAATACCCCCCTAGTTCATACAATTTCGCCATTTCTTGCACCTGTTGTTGATTAAACTCAGGTAACTCAATAGCTAGTCCAACGTTAAACGGCGAACGATTGATATCTAGAGTGGGGTAAGCTTCTGTGGAATTAACTACTACCAGTCGTAGTTTCTTCCAAATTTTTCCCATCCTGTCTCCTTGTTTGGCTGTTTCATACCAACTCCGCAACAGGAGGCAGAATTCTGAGAAAATATTCGCATATTCAAATAGACGTTCAAAATTATCTATCGCAAAAACAAGAGAGCTATCTATATTCGATAATAAATATCTTTGAAAATAACGAGTGCAACTTGTATTTAAACCCAAACTATCTTGCCAATATTCATCTACCAAGTCGTTCATATCTAGGCTATCAGAAACATTGACACATAACCAATGCAAGAAAGTTTTTAGGTCAGTTAGAGTAGAATTATCAGCAAGTTTTAAATCTAGTTTTACTGTCTCATATCCCTGGTGTCTTGCATGGTCTAGGATTTTCTCTAGTAGCAGAGTTTTACCCATTCTCTGCGGAGCTTTGATGCGAATTAAGGCTCCGGGCTGCACGATTGCTTTATAACATTTCTGTTCAATGGGTGGTCGTTCAATATATATTGTTGTGTATGCTTCTACCCTAGAATTATCAGCCGCTTGCAACTGTTGTTCAATTACATCCAACTTGCCACCAAGCTCATTCAGTGTGTGTTCTTCTGCCTGAAGCTGTTGTTCATATTGGAACTTGCGAGATACATCGGTTTCAATAATCAACGCTGTTCGTAGATTTGCAACTTTCTGGCTTTGAAGGGTGTAGGCTTTTTCGAGTAAGTCTCTTTCAGATTGCGATCGCTGCCGTTGGTTCTGTGATTGGATTGAATTACCTGATGTCACCGTCTGCTGCCCAAGGTGAATGTTGTAGATGTCGCCGCCAATTCGCCCAGCGTTTACTGTGCCAGCGTTAATCAACCCACCGCCAAATTGGGAATTGCGTAAGTCGTTGCTGACTTGCTTTGGGTCTTGTGAGTCGGGCATGGGTCGGTTTGGGCAGGTTTAAGCGTTGTTGTGAATATTACCATTTATTAAGTTCATGTCAATACTTCATGTCAATACTAGTATTTATAATAATGTTATTTGCTTTTGCTCTTAAGGGTTTCCGCACTCAAACTAATTCATAATAAGCTACTAGTTTTTAGCTTTTGACAAAGATTTTATAATTTATTTTGGTATTGCAATATTTTGGCTCTCCTAGACTAGATATCTAAAATTAATACTCAGTACCAGCTTTAATCATTACATAGCGAGAAATTTAGGCAAAAAAAGTATATTTTTATTAAATATTCAATTTTGTATTAGTAGAAACATACTATAGCAATCGTTATAATATGTTTTTATTATTAATTTATCATGCCTACTCTGGGAGAGCCAATCTTTTTATATTAATTATGAAAATCTTATTGTAAGAAAGCAATTTATACTGAAGTTATTAATTAAAAGTTTATTTTATGTTAAACTGACAGTAGGGTAACAGTTAATAGTTGTTACTTCATGACTGATTTAGTGTTGAGCTTTCTATTAATATCCAAAGTGCATCAATTCCCTCTCTGATATACTCTTTATCCTGATTATGCTTAATCCATTCAGCTAAAGCAGGTATAACTCCGTTGAATTTATTTCCTAAATTAACCACAGCTTTTAACACTTCAGAAGAAAAATATGAGTTTTGAAAAGAAGTTTTATAATGAGCCCCACCATCTTGATAAGAATAGTTATAATGATTATCTAACGAATTCAATAGTTGTTGAAGTACAAAATTAGGGTTAATTTCTAATTGAGTTAAAGCTTGAGCAGCGTTAGTACGTATAAATATACTTTTATCGTTATGGAGTAAAAATACTAAGGTATTTAAGGTTTTATCGGAAGGATTTTTTAGATATCCTAATGCTTGAACGATATAATCTTGTACTTTAGAAGTATCTTTAAGCTCTTCTAGTAATTTTATTTCTACTTCTTTAGATGTAGGACTTAATTTTCCTAGTTCTTTCGCAACATAATTACAAACAATACTATCTTCACAATACAACCACTCGATCAATTCATGTATAGATGCTTCTATTTGATTTACATATAAATCCTTTAGTAAAGGATTTACATATAAATCCTTTACTAAAGGATTTATATGTAAATCAATAATAGTATTTGCCTCTTCTATTTGCAAGTGAATAAAATTTTCATAACCTTCGTTCTCATAGTATTCTTCGTATTCATCTTGCATTAAAGTGTTGTCTATATCTTCATCATTGTAGCCAAACTCTTTTAAAGCTTTAGCTATGCCTAACTCGTGATGAAAATTTGAACGCAATTCTTGAATTAAAAAATCAGAGACTTTATTATATTGAACAATTTTTTCTATAATTGTTATTGCTTGGTCAGAAGATTGTTTATTTTTGAGCAATGGTATAATTTCATTAATCCATTTTTCAGGATTTCCAAGTATCATTTGATACATTAAAAGCCGTTCTTTAGATATTTTCTGACTATATATTTTTAAGACAAATAGTACTTCTACGGCAAACGTAGTTCCACTTAATTTAAGCAATATTTCAGAAATTTGCTGCTTAATTTTTTGTCCAACACATAAAACATCAGAAGCTTCTAGTTTAACCAGTCGAGTAAAAATTTCTATGGCAAAGTGTGAATTTTCTCTTGTCTGCTGGAATTGCTCAGGATTTTCTGCCAAACATCTACCTGCAAATAATAAATCTCTATGTAACCATTCTTCGTAGTCACTCTTTCGTTCAAGGATACTTTTAATTAATTGTGCTGCTTGATTAGCATTTAATCGAGCTACTAATAACAAAATAACTTCATACCAATGAGATTCACATAAATAAGGACGAATTTCATTTAATAGAAAAGTTAAATCTTGCTGTTCTTCAAATCGATTGTAAATATCCTCTGCCGCTAAATATTCCTGAAATGTTTTATGCACAAAAGCATAAAAATTATTGCCTTGTTGAGTTATTAAGCCTGTGCGATCACATACAATTTGATTTAAAAATCGCTCTGCTTCTGCTTTTGCCTCATGATCTCGTATATTTTTTTCATCCTTGATATATTTTCTTAACTGTTCAATTAAAGTATCTCGCTTAATCAATATTGTTCCTTGCTGATTATCTAACCTGCTTTGAGCATGAATCCAATAAGCTAACTTTGCCATCATCTGCCGTAAATCATCTGGCTTGAGATATAGCAATACTTTGTGATTTTCTAGTCTTTTAGAATTATCCCAAGAATTAAGAAGAGTTTTGATAGCACAATCATAAAGGTTACATCTTTCTTGAGGTAACTGCCTTTGTTCTCGATGTATTAGTAAAATAATTGTTAGTAATAAGGGATTGCGTGCAAGTATGTTTATGCGCTCATTTCCAAATATAGCTTTGTTTAAATTTATTTTATAACGTTTAGCTTCTATTTTATTCCAGCAATAGCTATTATACCAACGGTGAATAAAGACAATAATATCCTTATTGTTAAAAGGTTGAATGTAGTATCGAGGAAAATCTCTTGCTTGGAAATAGCGACCAGGATTACCTGTAATGCGAGAGGTAATAATAACTCTATTCTGAGGATATTTTCCTAAAAATGCTTTAATGAGTTCCACAATTTTTAGTTGTTGGTTTTTCTCTACTTCATCCAAACCATCCAAAAAAATTATGGCCCGTCCTTTTTCTAGCCAATATTCAAAAAAATTGTCTGGCATAGATAAAGACAACGAATATTTTTGAGCAAAATCAAGGATGCTCATATTTAGATAGCAAGCTAGTTCTCTAATCCGAATTACAATTGGGAGCCAGTCTTCGTCATTAGAAAGACCTATGTCTTCAGGTTGAATTTTCTGCTCTTTAAGTGCTAATCCAAGCGTCCTTTTTGGAATTTCGGTTTTAAAATTCGATTTTTGCCCACAAAGGGCTAGGATAAAATAATTTATTAACGTTGTTTTTCCTGCTCCTGGCGTACCTAACAACAAAATATGTCTATTTTTCTCATTTTTGAATAATTGTTTAACTGGAATCTTCCGCCCTGCTTGATTCTCATGTTTAAATTGATAAATTTGCTGATGTTGTTTTAGTAAATCACTCTGATAATATTCACTAGCTTCCTCTTCTAAACTTGGTAAGACAAAAATATTTGCTAACTTCTTTGGTTGATTAATGACATCTTCTTGCAGGTCAAATTCTCCAAATGAGACATCATCAAAAATTTTTTTTAGTTGCTCTAAATATTCTGTTTTTCTTGATTTTTCGAGTGAGTCTCTTTCTTGTTGAGATGGGGCTAGACTACCTGATGCCACCGTTTGCTTTTCAATGTGAATATTGTAGATGTCCCCACCAATTCTCTGAGCATTTACGGACTCAGCGTTGATAAACCCACCGCCAAACTGGGAATTTCGTAAGTCGTTGCTGGAGACTTGCTTTGGCTCTTCAGAATCCGGCATAGGTTTAACCTGGGGCTTTTTGATTATCTATGTTTTTAATGTAACCGCCTACTTGCTCTGTATTAACATTAATGGCATCTACTATGCCACCTGCAAACTGTGGATTCTGCATATTGTAGTTTGAAACTTTCCTGGGGTTCTCTGCCAGTGCTTTTTGAACTGACCCTTGCTGTTCCACTATGTCAAATAGGCGGTTAATTTGTGCTTCCTGTGTGGAAATTAGGGTATTCTTATCCTCAAGTCTTGCTTGGTACTGCGCCTCTAATGCCTTAGCTGCAAATTCATAGCCCTGGATGAACTCACTGTGGATTTTTGCTTTATCTGCATCAGGGGAAACAGCTACTCGGACTACAAGAATGCCGTTGCCTTTCTTCTCAATGCTTTGGACATCTAGTTGTGCCCCTTGGTTTTCGACTTCTACTTTTTTGAACGAGTAAGCAAAAGCATCCCAGTCAATACCATTACGAAAGATTAGGTCAACTGTTTCTAGGAAATTCTGGAATAGCTGGGCGAACTCTCCAGGGGCAAAATTACCAATGCTGGGGCGGCGTTCTTGTTGCTCATCTTGTAAATAAACATAATCACAGATTATGTTATCTAACTTTATAGTATTATTAGGATACCAAGCTTCTATGCAAGCTCCTGTCAAGATAGCTTCACTAAAAATTGTTTCTATTGCTTGACTTCCGCCAAGGTTTGCTTCTCTTAAATCAGCTTTACCAAAATTACAATTACCGAAGAAACTTCCAATTAAATTGACACCACAAAGATTAGCTAGGTTAAATTTTGTATTAATAAAGCGTGTTAAGCCTAAGTTAGCTTTGGTAAGATTAGCTGTAGTAAAATTACTTTTTTCAATGTAAGAATTAAAAATCTGGGCTTCACTGAGGTTAGCTTGATTAAATTCTACATTTATCAGATTCGTCTGAGCTAAGTTAACTTTAGTCAGATCAGCTGCACTAAAGTTAGTCTCAGTAAGAGAGTTTCCAGAAAAATTAGCTTCACTAAGATTACTTTCACTGAAATTAGCTTTACTGTAATTAGAGAAAATTTTAAATCTAACCTTTGTCAGGTCTGGTTTTATATGGGGATTTTCTTTTCTCCACTCATTCCAAACCTTAACCCCCTGCTTCAGTATTGCCAGATGCTCCTCATTCGCCATCGCCAGCTAACCCCTCTACTATCTGTAGCCAACAAACTACTTCGCATCTTGCCATCCATCAATTGATGCCAGCAGTATATTCACTAAAGGATGGTCGATTAGCTCTTTAAATGCTTCAGTTCCTCCAGCCTTCAATGCCGCAATTACTCGCACTTTCAATGTTGGGTTATTTTCAATCTCGTCTACAGCCTTAGCCACAACCGTCATCTTCTCTGATGTGGTAGCAGTGGGGTATGACTGGCTCAGTTGGTTGAGAAGCTGCTGAATTTCTGCTGCGGCTTGGGCTAGATTCTGCTTTTGCTCAGGGTTGTAGTTGGTGATGTTGCCGCCGATTTGGTGCGCGTTTACGGTGTCAGCGTTTACTAGACCACCACCGAATTGAGCGCCTTTGAGGTCATAGTTGGACTGTTTTTTAGAACCTTCTGACATGATGGTATCTCCTTGATTGTGATAATTTTGAACATAAAAACTAGGACACTCTAGGGCTGTAGTTATCATATTCTCTAATTTATTTATTTGGTATTCTTTCTCTGCTATTAATACTTTAAAATCTTTCTCCGCTAGCGCTTTGAGTTGATTATAATTAATAAAATAATCTCTACTTAATTCAGATTTATTAGCTGTAGTTACTGTTTTAGCACGGAGTAATATCTTATCTTCACCTCGTCTTTCTATTGCTACAATCTCAAGCTCTGCCTCTGGGTTATTTTCAGCTAGTTCCTTAAAGGCGATTGCGATCGCTTTTGGGTCAATTCCTTGGCTGTGGTAAAGGTCGAGTGTATCAAAAATTGGTTTGATGAAATCCCCAAACTCACCCGGAGCAAATATTTCTTGCCTATTGTCGGGTTTGCGGTGAGGATCAGGGTTTTCTTTTGTGGGCAAGCGCATATAAACATATTCGCACCGCACCCCATCAAATTTAGTATTGATAGTGATGCCCCAATCTTGAATGTAGACTCCAGTTAAAGTTGCGCCTGTGAAGTCAGTGCTGTCCAGTTGAGTTTGTACTACCTTTGCTCTGGATAAGTCTGCATCTTGTAAGTTGGCTTCACTTAGGTCTGCACCTATAAAGCTTGCATCTGCTAGGTTAGCGCCTTTCAAGTTGACTCCTCGCAAGTTTTGGCGGTCAAAAATTTGGTTCTGTCCTTGTCCTGTAATTAATAAATTACGTACTTGCGAATTTTGAAGATAGGTTTTGTCAAGTTCAGCACAATCAAGCATTTTAACTTGATAGAAATTGGTATGCATTAAATTGGCTTTTCTAAAATCCGCATTTCTAAGTACAGCTTTAGTAAAACTAGCATTAGTCAAGTCAGTTTCACGAAAACTTGTACCTCCTGTAGCAGCCCAGGTAATAGCAATGGTACGAATCCAAAAGTATTTTTTATTTCCTTCTATTGCTTGATAGCCAAAATAGATGCTAAATAAGGCTACAGACAAGGCTATAACTAAACCTACAGTTATCAATATTGCTCCAATTGCATTGGATATGAATTGAAGGGAGGATGTAATTACAGATGCAAGTACGGCTAGAATTACTATTATGGAAGCAACTAAAACTAATATCTTACTAGAAGCTGCTATAGATACTGCTATAGCTACAGAACCTAGTATCGCCAAAGCTACTACTAAAACTCCAGTTGCTGCTCCGGTAAAAGCTGGGACGAGTTTGATTCCAGCAGAAGATACAACAGTTATACCCCCAATTAAAGTAAATACTTTTAAACCAGTTTCTAAACCTTGAGAAATCGTACTGATTAAGAAGGTACTCAATAAAATACAAGTAGTACAAGCTATGATTTGAGATTCTAATACAGGCGTTTTGACTATTAATAATCCTAAATAATTAGTTATATATGAAAAAACCCCTAATAGTCCCACAAATAAAAATAAGGCAATTGGTAAGTAAATACCCCAACGCTTTTCCAGTCCAGCTTTGGCATGACTAAAGTTTGCGCCTATTAGGTTTGCACCAGTAAAATCTGTACTTCGGATATCTGCGCCGCTAAAGTTTACCCCAGCAAGGTCTTGACCCTTAAACGAACGACCTCTGAGATTCTGGCGAGAGAAGTCTTGGGACATGGCTAGCCTTAAAAAAGCGAGGGGTTATATTACATACAGCTTCAGTATGGGCTTTTACGGACTATAACACAACATTTCTGTTGAAGTTTGTGTGTTTAGTGATCGCATTTCTTGGGTAAGCTTCTACAGTGAAGGCTTGGCAGAAGTAGCGAACTCAACTCTCGCATATTGCAGCACTCGTTCCCATTAAAAGCGCCACGCCTTTTCTACTAATATTTCTTTACCGTTGGCTAAAGCGATTGCCGGTTGACGGTTGTAGATCAAGATTCCCTTGCATTGATACTGCCAAGCGACGAATTACTTTCTGAAAATGGGGACGCATAATCTGCGACTCGCTCCCATCCCCACTTATAAGCAGTGTCAACTAGAATTTCTTTCCCATTTCGGAACTTAATAAATTCCTGACCGTGGTCGTAAAATATGTCTGCAACCAGTTGATTACGCTCGTCGTAACCCCACTTATCCACTGCTGCCCTCCACCAGCGCTTTCCGGGAGAGAGTAACTGTTCAAGTTCTAAATACTCTGGTTTCCAGTACTTGGTGCGCCATTGATTTGCCAGCGCCTCGATTAATATCGCAGTCGGGTAGATCGGTTTTAGATTTTCTTCGAGCCAAAGCATATAAACAATCGCGCTCCTGAAAGCATCTTCTAAACCTAAGCTTGCTGCTTCTAGAGTGTCTTGGAGTTGCTCATCATTAAAATTTACGCCGAGCGATTGCAGGGCTGGAGCGTACAAATCAAATAATTCTTGTTCTACTGAATCGGCAGACCAGAACCACATAAGAGAATTAATTACGGATGCACTTCGTTAAAGGTAAGGTTTACTTCATCTTAGATTTGGATAGTGGCTCCGATCCGAATAATTATCCTCTAGTCTTGCTAAACAACAGTTTCAAGAATGTTAAACACTTTACTTCTTGGCTTGGCTTTTGCCCTTGTAATCGCATCAGTGGTGGTAAAGTTAAAAGTTTTTAAACTCGCTTGGTGGTTAACCCATCTGCTAATGCTTTCCGAATGGCAGCACAAACAGCTGGCAAGAGCAATTCTGCCGAGTCGTGCTTTTTAATCGTCGCTTATGTTCTCGACTTGGCACGCCCAAAGCTATCACTGCTACCGCTCATAAGCTGGCTCGCTTGTTCTACTCTAAATTTGGACAACTGCTGGACAATATACCGATCCTGGTATGGACTACTATGAGCAAAAATATCAGGAACTGATTTTCAAAAATCTTATGAACAAAGCTCATGCTCTTGGTCTTGAAATTGTCTCAATTTCTCCAGAGCAGCAAAACACTCTATCCTCTCCTACCCTTGATACATAAGCTTTACGTACAGTGTTTCTTCAGAGAGGGCTGTACTTGTAAATTCATCTGGTTAACTATGCCAAGCTTGAAAAAAACTTGGATATGATAACCTCTCAGCATAATAAAAAATAGTAGCTTCACAGGCAGTAAAAAGAAAGCGTTCTTCTGCATTAATAGGAATTTTGATATATCTCTTAAGATTTTTAACCGCAGTTTCCAGCATCTCACCTTGAGCAACTTGTTCTAAGCATTGAATTGCACATATACGCGTTATATGATTTGAATCATTATGGATGAGATCCAGCAAGAGGTTAAAAACATTTATATTACCAATACTCACAGATGCTAGACCTCCAAGGATAGCTCTTTGTGAGCCTCCTGCATGAGTTAGAAATATACTATCTTGTATAGATATTAGTTCAACAAAAGTATTGATTACCTCCTCATTTCCTACTCCAGTTATAGTTAATCTTTCAAGTGCTGCAAAAAGAGCATTTCCTGAAAATTGATTTTCCTCTTTTAAATAAGATTTCACAGATTTTTTGACTATTTCGATTAAGATAGGAATTTCTTGCGAATTACTTTCTTTATGTTGTTGAAGTTCACTTATTATTTGCTGATATCTATAAAAATCTTGACAATTTTTTAGCTCTTCGATAAGATTCAAATTTTGAAATCCGTTTGAACTTACTTTTGGTTTTGTTACTTTTTTTGGCTGAGATAATCCATAAAAATTCTTAGCAAAGTCAAACATTATGTTTGTATCTTCACTAACAAAATTTTTCAAGTTTTCATCTTTAAGCCATGTGTCAATTAATATCTGCCTGGCTACATTACTTTCAGGTTTTAATTCCCATAAAAGTACACACATTTCTAAAAGAATCCTTGAAGTAGATAAAGTCTCCTCAAGAATATTATTATGGTAAACATAACATGTTAATTTTTCCTTTATAATATTACTGGCTAATTCAGTATCAGTTTTAACTAATATATTTTTTGCTTTTTCAGCTATAGGTGTTATTCGACTATAAAAATATTTCCACTGTTTATCTTGAAAATCATAGAAGCCAAAAGCTAGGGTAATAAGCTGGTTAATTATCTGTTTGCTTAATTCTAAATCGACTGCTTTAACTTCTGTAAGATATAATCCTGCTAGGAAAAAAGATTCAAACTTATAAAATCCATTACTATTATCTTCAAAACTAAATAAAATTGTCAAAAAATCTTGTTTATATTTATTCTTTGTTAAGATATGCTCTTGTCCCAACCATAGTAAAATCACCTCTTGCCACTGCGGCTCAAAAACTCGATAGATGGCATCTATATGGTTTGGATTCTCAGGAATATGATTTAAAAAATAATGCCAATCCTCAATCGTCAATGCAGCAAAATACTCCTGAAAAGTTGGATGGAAAAACGCATACACCCCCTTCCTGGGATTGTCTGCATCTACCCCTATCTTATTCAGCCAGCCTATCTGCAATGCTAATTGAAACAACGAATTGGGTTCATCCGGCTCACCCAAATACTTGCACACAAATTCCTGCCGCAGTCGAAACCGTGTTGCTTCTTTATCAATCGCCTCTCGTGCCAATTCCCCTAAAGCTGCATTCAACCGCTTGCGCTGTTCTCGTGTCGTTGCAAACTGCCCCTTCTTCCACTCATAAAAATCCGCCACAAATTGCTCGTACAACCCCGCTTTTGTTTCTGGTAATTTCCCCTCGCCTAAATACCAGTTGAAACACAGCAGTATCAGCCGTAATGGGTTTTTTACCAAATCTCGAATTCGTTCCTTCCCCGATTCTCTTAATGCAGCACATAATCTTTGTCCTGTCTGGGTTTCTGCTGAAGGTAGAAAGCAAAACCAATTAACAATAAACTGCTCTACCTGCTGGGGGTAAGAAAAATCCAGGGTACGATAGTTATCAAAAGAATATAGAGCATTGCTGCCACCGTCCCAAAGATTTAAGCGACAGGAAAGTACAATCCGCGACTGTTGTAGTAACGCTCCCGTGCGAATTTGTCGCTCAATTTCTTCTAATGGATTGCTCTCCTGTGTTTGCATTTCATCAACCCCATCCAGCACCAGCCACACCAACCCTTGATTAAATTGAGCCACAAAATCATCTTTAATTTGGTTAGATGCTTCAGCTTGTCCAACTTTCCGAGCTACTGCTTGCAACCATACCTCTAACAAATATGATTCCAGTTCGCGCGATCGCAAATCAGCCAGAGACACCCAAATTACAACCGACTGCTCTATCTTCTTCGATATCCATTGAGCCATCTGCTGCAATAAGGTTGTTTTCCCTGCACCTGGTTCTCCGATAATCGCAATTCGCTTTCCCTGACTTTTGGGGCTTTGTCTGTATCTTAGTACCTGCTCTAGAAACTGCTGATTCTCAAACGTTTGTGTAATTTCTGTTTCATGGTAAAGTTCCGAACCTTTCTCTGGTGAAATATCCTCTCTTCGCCGACTCTGCTTTTTCCGTTCTACTAATCCCAATGGCACATACACCTGATCGGTTCGATAGGTAATTCCCTCGCTCGATGTTAGGGGATTTGTTGTCAGTCGCTGTTGTTCATTTAAAAGTGAGCAGCTAACCTGATACCAGTCAATTTCTACTTTTTGGGTATCCTGAGAGTGGATTTGTATAAAGATGTTGTTACTTTGATTTATGTTGCCAAGATTAAAATTTCCAAGAACATTCAAATTATTCAGCATTTCCTGCTGAATATTCGGCTGTCGATTTTCTCCAGACTGATCATTAGACACTTCGGTTTTCCTGGGTTACGTCCCCAACCTTAACATCTCCACCTACTTGCCAATTTTTACCAAATGTCTGTTGAGCCTTACTTTGCCCTTCATTGACTTGTTTCACATGCCCAATTTCTAGTTTGCCCCTTACTCGAAGCTCCTCCAAAATTACTTGTACAGTAGGAGATTCGGACTGCATTTGCTGAACTAATTCTTGTAACTTCGTTGCAAAATCTTGGTCTTCTTGCATGTGAGTTACGATTTCTGCTTGCAATACCTGCGTATTTGCCTCAGTTGGATTAACTTCTGCTCGTGTTAGCAACCCAGCAGTCCCCGTAGTTTGCAACTTCGCTTGAACTGTTTCACGCACACTCTGGATAGCTTCTGCACTTTTATCCCAGGCAGTCTCACCAATTTTTTCACCTACTTTTTCCAATGCTTTTGGCAGAATAACTGTTGTAACGACTCCAGCAATCACAGATATTGGGTCAATCATGTTTTATTCTCCATTTACAAATAAATAAGCATAAAATTTTAAGTATTTAAAATATAGCTTTTTTTGGGAAAATGTCGGATAAAATAGTATTTTAGTAAAAAATACTATTGTTTATTTTCATAGTTATAATTTCATATAGATTTACTATTAGTTACAAAATTTGACATAAAACTGATCAGGTATGAGCAATCTGCCTGAGCCTAATCCCAATCAAACTATTTCATCAACTATAAATAGCCTATTAACAATGAGCGAGGAAAAATTAAGTTCAGGAAGCCAACAAGACATTTTAAAAGATTTACTAGTGGGCGGAAACTTAACCACTAGGGATATTACGCAACAAAATATTAAAAATCAAATAAATCTTTTATTTTTAAATATTTCAGATGATGGTGCGATAAATAAAGCTTTCTCTAAAATCGCTCCTGATGGATGGTTCGACTGGAGAGACAAACCTAAAGATGTTAATGATGTACTTGAGCAATTAGAAGAAATTCCTTACTCAAACCCTAATAATTCGGCTTTATTAATTTTTGTTTATTTGCTAATTCAAGATAAAAATATTTCCCCAATTATCCGCGAAAAGCTCAAACAACTATTAAATAATGAATCTTTTGAAGTTAAAGTTAAAGTTAAAACTACATCCACACAAGTCCTACATTCCTATCTGTTAATTCAACTTCGACCAGAAGGAAGTAAAGAACTATATGTTAAAGCTTGGTTTATTCCTGATGATACAATTCAAGATCCTTGGGAACGTTTTAAACTTTTAACAGTTGACGAGCAGCAATCAGAAATTTCATTTGTGCCGGAGAAATTACCAATATTGCTCAGTAAATTGCTTCAACAATGTTTTGAAAAATACTTGCAAGGACAACCAACAGAACTAACTATTGAAATTTTCCTACCACGCGATCGTCTCTGTGATGAGGTGGAAAAATGGGAATATAAGGATGACGAAGATTGTAATATCACTATTGGTAAGGATTTTCGGGTTGTAGTGCGTTCCTATGATCGACTGAAAAAATTACGCACACAACAGGGTTCATATTGGCGCAGAAATTGGGAAAGAGTTCAGTTAACTTGGCAAGCTCTTCCCTGTTATGAGCAGGTTATGACAGTTTCTCAAGCTTGTTTTGATCCCAATAAATTGAGAAATTTGTTAGTTGAGAAAATTATTCTTAAAATCTGCTGTAATTTATCAGACTCAGAGCGAAATGGTCTACTTAGTGCAATCCACAGTGCTGGGACACCGATTATAATTTGGTCACGTTGTGAGCTAAACAGTCTCAAAAATCCTGAACACTTTGATGCGTTACTGAAAGAACCATTGTATGAATTGTCCGCCTGCATTAGAGAACAACGTCGTTTAGCATCTGACCATGAAATGCACTTGGGTAATCATTTAGTCTTATGGTGGGACGACCCTAATCGAATACCACCAAACCCAGCATTGGAGTTTTCTGCATCATAATTTAGGAGTAAGCAATGAGCGATTGGCTGATTTTCCAAGGTACAGACTCACCACATGATGGAATCAAAAATCTTCCAGAACCACCAAAATGGCGTGAGTTTGGGGATGCGAAGGAGAAGCAGCGTGGACAAACCTTTCAAGTCCGGCGCAATGAAATTGAGCTTGTGAATGCAGCACTTTATTTGCGTCGTCCTTTGCTGGTGACAGGAAAGCCGGGGACTGGTAAAACCTCTCTGGCTTACAAAATTGCCCAAGAACTACAATTGGGTTCCGTGCTGCAATGGGCAATTACCACCCGCTCAACCCTACAAGAAGGACTTTATGGCTACGATGCGATCGCACGTTTACAGGATGCTCAAGGTAAGGATAATACTAGAGATATCGGTAAATATATTCAACTCGGTTCCTTGGGAACAGCCCTACTACCATCTCCCCATCCCCGTGTTTTACTGATTGACGAGATTGATAAAAGTGACATTGATTTACCCAACGATTTACTGAATATATTTGAAGAAGGGGAATTTCAAATCCCCGAATTAGCTCGTTTACCGGAAGAATATGAAACAGTGAAAGTCCGGGGTTATGATGGCAGTGTTGCAGTTATTACCAAAGGGCAGGTGCGTTGTAGCCAATTTCCCTTTGTTCTACTGACTAGCAATGGTGAGCGGGAATTTCCCCCAGCCTTTTTACGACGCTGTTTGCGATTGACGATGGAAAATCCCGATGAAGCAGCTTTGAAGAAAATTATTCAGGCACATCTGGGAGATGGTGTAATGTCAGAAGCAGAAACTTTAATTGCCCAATTTATCCAACTGCGAGATAAACCCGATGCTGGGGATTTGGCGACAGACCAGTTACTTAATGCAATTTATTTAGTCACCCGCGAACGGAGTCCCGTTGGTAATGACAAAGAAAGATTGCTCAAGGCATTGATGGAATATCTCACAACCACATGAGGATATATGATTGAGCGAGTAATTGGTGCTTTTAATCACTGGGGATTTAATTTAGACTATACGGAAATAGCGGATATCCTATGGCTTGCGGTGCAAATGCGCCGTTGTGACCTTTCGCCCATGTCTGAATTTCCACAGAAAACACCAGCAGTAACGCCAGAAATTGACCCAAACACCAAATTACCACGCGATCGCCAGAATAATTCCCCAAAATCTCCAACTAAGACCGAAACCAACGCTAAGGTTTATCCTCAATCATCCCAGGATAGTAATGAAACCTCAAGCGGTTTACCCATCAAAGTTCCTGCTGCTCAAGCATTACGAAACCAATTAGATATTTCTCGTTCCCTGCGTCCTTTAAAACGCCGAGTTCTCTCCAAAAGAGAATTTTCCCTAGACGAAATTGCCACCGCAGAACGCATCGCTGAAGAGAAACTTTTGTTACCCGTAATGCGCCCCGCACCAGAACGCTGGTTAGAACTAGCTTTGGTGGTAGACGAGGGAGAATCAATGATGCTCTGGACGCAAACCATTAAGGAATTTAAGCAACTACTAGAAAGACATGGTGCTTTCCGAGACGTGCGAACCTGGGGATTATTTAGCGACGAACGGGGTAAAGTTTGGCTGCGTCCCCGAACTGACTCGCGATCGCGCAAAAAAAGATTACACAATCCCAGAGAACTTATCGACCCAAATGGTCGGCGTTTGTTTGTAATTATCAGCGATTGCGTTTCCCAAGCTTGGCGTAGCGGTGCGATCGCAAAAACTTTAGCAGCTTGGGCTAGCACTGCCCCAACAACGATAATTCAAGTATTACCTGAGTGGCTGTGGGAAAGAAGTGCTTTGGGTATTGCCGAGTCAATTTTACTACGCAGCTTGGCTCCTGGAGTCCCCAACCAGCAGTTAATCATGACAGCTTTAGATCTACTTGATGAAAGCGATGTTGGCAATAAGCTAAAAGTACCTGTAGTGACGCTAGAACCAGAATCGCTGAAAAATTGGGCGCAGATGGTTGCAGGTGGGGGAGATGTACAAACCAAAGGGTTTTTGTTTGCACAGGATGGGGAAATACTTGATGTTAGCAGCCAATCAATTGATAATTCTAGCGTTGAGCTGACAGCCAAACAACGTTTGCAACGCTTTCGCCTCACAGCTTCGCCAATGGCGCGAAAACTAGCGGGACTTTTGGCTGCTGCACCCGTTAGTTTACCAGTTGTACGGTTGATACAGCAGACAATGCTACAGAAATCGAGCCAAGTTCATGTTGCTGAGGTGTTTTTAGGTGGGATATTAAAGCCTTTATCACTAGTTAATGAGGATGTAGAAGCGGATAAAATACACTTTGATTTTGCCGACGGGGTACGCGATTTGCTGCTGGACGGGGTTCCGTTAACCGAGTCAACTGAGGTACTGCGTCAGGTTTCGGAATATGTAGCCCAAAAGGTTGGGTTATCGGTTGATGACTTTACAGCAATGTTGGTAAATCCGGGATTGGTTGATAGTTCGAGTGGTGTTTTGGTTCGTCCTTTTGCTCAAATTACAGCGAAGGTTTTGAGGCGTTTGGGTGGAAAGTATGCAGAATTAGCTGAAGAGATGGAACAGTCTTTTCAACTTTTATCCCAAACTGTTATATATCAAGTTCAAGAAGAATCTTCCCAACTTCCCTATAGATATCAACTTGCTGGCAGCTTACCATTTAACGCACCTACCTATGTTGTACGCCAAGCAGACACAGACCTTTATGAAAGTTTGAAAAATGGGGAGTTTTGTTATGTCCTTGGCTCCCGCAAAATGGGTCGATCCAGCTTGCGAGTGCGGGTAATGAATCGTTTGCAGAATGAGGGGTTTGCCTATGCTGTTATAGATATGACTGTGCTAGTAAACGCAGGTATTACTCTAGAACAGTGGTATAGTGCGATAATTTATACTTTAATTGACAGTTTCAATCTTGACACGAATTTTGATTTAGAAAGTTGGTGGATCGATAACGATGCTCTATCACCAGTACAAAAGTTTAGCAAGTTTATTGAAGATATCCTTTTAAAAAGGATTACTGAAAATATTGTTATTCTCATGGATGAAATTGACTCAATTCTCATCCTGCAATTCAATTTCGATGACTTTTTTGCTATAATCCGTGACTGCTACAACCGTAGGATAGATAATCCAGTATATAACCGCCTGAGCTTTGTTATCCTGGGTGTGGCAACTCCATCAGATTTGATTAAAGATAAAAAACGTACACCTTTTAATACAGGTCGTGCAATAGAATTAAAGGGTTTTCAGCTTCATGAAACTGAACCTTTGGCAAAAGGTTTAGCTGGGGTTGGAAATCCTCAGAAACTAATGGAGGCTATTATTTCTTGGACAGGAGGACAGCCATTTTTAACTCAAAAACTTTGCTTACTTGCTGTAAAATCTAGTATCGTTCGACCCAGTAATGGCTCTGAAGCCCATTGGATAGAAGATTTGGTTCGTTCAGAAATTATTGAGAATTGGGAAGATAAAGACGAACCACAACATTTGAGGACTATTAGAGACATAATTTTACGCTTCACGGATAGTCCTGAAAAATTATTAAAGCTATATCAAAAAATTTTACACCAAGGAGAGATAATAACCGATCATAGTTTAACAGAAATATACTTGCGTCTGTCAGGTTTAGTGGTCAAACAAGGAGAAAATTTAAAAGTTTATAACCGTATTTATGAAGAAATTTTTAATAGAGATTGGGTTCAAAAAGAGCTACAAAATTTGACATTGATAAATGATGCAGAGAGCGCCAATCAATTAGAGTATCCGGGAGGAGTACTACCTTTATATTCTTATTTCTACATCGAGCGTCCGCCAATTGAAACATCTTGTTATGCAGAAGTTCTTAAACCAGGGGCACTCATTCGTATTAAAGCACCCAGGCAAATGGGCAAGACTTCTCTTTTAAATCGAATTATTTATCATGCTAATCACCACAAATATCGCACTGTGTATTTAAGTTTTCAGCAAATAGATACAGCAATTATTAATAGTTTAGATAAATTTTTACAATGGTTTTGCATTATTATTAGCAATGAATTGAATCTACCTGATAAATTAAATGAATACTTTATAAATATTGATATATTGGGTAGTATAACGACTTGTACTCGATATTTTCGACATTATTTGCTAACTGAAATTCAAACACCTATTGTTCTAGCTTTGGATGAAGTTGATGAAATATTTAGTAATACAAAAATTGCTACTGATTTCTTGGCAATGCTACGCTCTTGGTATGAAAGCGCAAGAGTTGGTGCTGATTCTGTTTGGAAAAATTTGAGAATTGTAATTGCATTTAATCAAGAATCATATATTCCGCTTAATGTCAATACATCTCCATTCAATATTGGGTTTTTAGTGGAGTTAAGAGAATTCAATTTTGAGCAAGTGCAATCGTTAACGAAAATCTATGGGTTAAATTGGTCAAAATCGCAGATTCAGCAATTAATAAAATTAGTAGGTGGGCATCCTTATTTGTTACAGGTTGCATTAAATGAAATTGCTAATGGTAAAAATACGTTGACACAACTAGAAGAAATAACACAGACAGAAAATAATCCTTTCCACGAACATCTGTACCACCATTTGTTAATTTTGGAAAGAGATACAGAATTACAGTCTGCTTTCAAAAAAATCATTGAATCTGATAATCCCGTAATGATAAAACCATCTGAAGCTTTTAAACTCAAAAGCATGGGATTAGTTACATTTGTAGGGAATGCTGTAATACCTCTTTGTGATTTGTATCGTCGGTATTTTTATAATCGTTGGTTTTTTCGTAATAGCTCAGGGACATAGATAAAATATAGTTTTGATGTATGATCTTGCTAGATTGTTTATGTCGTAGAAATTTTAAGTATTATGTAATTTTTTAAAGTGTCAAATACTTTGCTATAAAGAACGAGACGAAAGGCGAGAAGAACTCATCGCAAATTTCTCACAAGCAATAAAAAATCAATTCACATCGCTTGATGTAAGACATTTTTTGATACATCATCAATTGGAATTTATGAGGGTGAATAAAGTAAGTATAAATTAGCGACTATAAAGCTAAAACAGTTACCTAGATTTTTGCTTATACTGGAATTAAAACACTCTGTTCATAAAATTAAGCATCCAAAACAAGGCTTGAATCAAACCAAGCCAAATAATATTATTAGAGAGAAGTGAAATGCTGTTTGACTCGAAATTAAGCGGTATTCGGGAGCATTTTTAAGCATCTGTAAGCAGCAGCAAAGATATGTTTTACAGGACTTGAGCTAGTAATCGCAATTAAAATTCGCCGTGAGCTTATAGTAATTAAGGCTCCTAACTTCAATAATTTTGTCCGAATAGTCCCAACTTGAGAATTTTTTAATTCGGTTTTGGCTAAACATTGTGACCGCAATGCATTTATCAAAACGTAAGCAAGAGAAGAAAACCATAAGCGTAGCTGATTTCCTGCAAATGTATGAGTACTAGTTCTATCACTAAAAAGTTCTAGTTGTTGTTCTTTAAAGCGATTTTCCATCTCCCCTCGCTTACAATATTTTTGTCTGTATAGTTGACCAGGGGGTACTTTATTGGCAGGAAGACTTGTAACAACAAAACGAATATTGTTTCCCTTTATTCCATATTCGACTTTACAAACAACACGACGGCTACGGCTCCAAGATTCACGAGTTTGATAATCTAATGACTTGTGCCAAATTGAGTTATCAATCAGGTCACAAACAAGTTCAGAAATTTGTTCATCTGGTTTAAATAGAGTTTCTAAGAATGAAGTTACTGTTGATAACTTATGCTCAAACTCAAGCGAGGCTCTATTTTGAGTCGCCGTAGCCATTTGAATTAAACGGCTGTTTCGCGCCAATCCAAAAACGTAGTCAACTCCAGTTTGCGACTCACACCATGTCATGATATCGTCTCTGGAATAGGCACTATCTCCTCGGACTAAAATCTCAACATTCTGCCAATGTTGACGTATTTGTTTAATAACTCTCTGCAACTCTTCTAACGCCCCAAATGCTGGATCTACATTAGAAGGACGAAGTTTGGCTACTAATAAGTGTTTCCCACAGAAAATATAAAGTGGAGCATAGCAATATCCTCCATAATAGGTATTGAAAAAAACTTGCTCCTGATTGTCATGTACTAAATCATCAGTTACATCTAAGTCCAAAATAATTTTTCGCGGTTCTTTTGAGTAGGATTTTAAAAATATATTTACAAATAGACTTTCAATTTCTGCTGAAGAATGTCCAATTTTATGGTAACGACTATCTGCTCCTTGTTCTACATCTTCAGGGCAATGTTCTAGCCTATTTAATGTACTCTTCCCTGCTAATATTGCAGGCTTATCTTGTACTCCAATCCTTTTTCCTAATGATAGAGCAAACATCGGATCATGACGTAATTCTTCATGGTCATTTAAGTCTTCGTATCCCATGACCAACCCGTAGATTCGCTGTTTAATTAAGTTTTCTATTGAATGGTCAATTCGATAAGGCTTTCGGTAATCTTGAAAACATAGTGCAAACTGTGATGTGATTTGCAATTTTCTATCTATTTCAGCAATTAAGCTTAAACCTGCATCAGATGTTACTTGTCCACCCTGGAAATTAACTACGATTGGAGGTGACTTTGGCTGTTCAAATCTGAACTGTTTTGGTATACGATCTGCCGAAGCTGGGGTCATGCTCTATAACTGCTGAAATACTTGCTATATATACATTTTCGCAGTTTTTGACCTCTTTTTTTCAGATTTTGTGAGAAATCCGCG
>NZ_JADEXU010000111.1 GCF_015206895.1 Nostoc sp. LEGE 12450
TGCCTCTTGTGCCCCATGCCCTATACCTAATCACTTAAAGTCCTTCTAGTGATACTCCCAAAAAGCGGGCTAACTTTGCACCTTCTGTTTCCAACTCTGTTAAAGATAAGGGTTGTCCAACCCGTGTTAAGGGAATATCTCGCCGCCCCTTAATGCGTAGATAGAGGGCGCGAATAGGATTAAGACCTTCTTTGACGGCTATTCGTACAGATTGCACATCTTCTATGCGGCTATCAATCTCAATTCGGCGGTTCTTGCCAGGAAAACCCCAACGGAAGATTTTGATTGTGCCAGTTTCCTGATTAAATTCGTTGTAGCCGCCACCCACATCCAATAAAATCACTAGCCATAGGTATGTGGCTAATAGCAAGCCAGCAGCACCATATAACCCCATCACCAATCCTTGGGGGACAAATACTAGTTGAGTTGGATCGGAAACTATGAGTAAATTAACTTTTAAGTAGCTGGATATGCCAGCCAGTAAAAAGCCGCTTGCTCCCAAGGTAACAATAGTTGCCCACCAGTAGTTACTGAACCGACGAGAACCGAGAACATTTTGATGCAGGAGGCGATCGCCTTTGTTAATCGTTGTTGATGTCGTCATTGAACTACAATTGCCTGTGAGATACTCGCTGTGAAATACTCGCACACTGAATGCTACTAGACATAACTTGACTAAATTGAAGGCTAGTCATTCAACTAAAGAACACTTTAGAGGGTCTGCTGCTTGATTATTTTACCAAACATTGTTGACAAAAACTCAGATGCGCTCCTGCCTCCTGCCACCCATATAATTTATTTGTGAGGGGGACATTATATGATTTCTTTACTCACTGGCGGATAAAAATTCTTTCTTCCCTTCCCCCTACCTCTTTTTGACCTCTTGGGAATGAGTTACCGAAGAAAGGCAGAAGGCAGAGGGCAGGAGGCAGGAGGAAGAAAATATAATTTTTACCCTCTGACTTCATGATTTAAAGCCCCTAAATTTAAAATATGTATTTCAAGACGTGCAGCGCAAGAAATACAGCGTCCTTATTAAATCCCCTAAATTTATTTATGGGGATTCCTCCTGCCTTCTGCCTCCTGCCCTCTGCCTCCTTAACTACCTACGTCCATCTAGACTAAATTTTCTTACATTTCTGAGAAAAGTTGTGTCAAATTGTAAAATTTCTGATATTCATATTATTTATAAGGTTCGTGTTTCATGCCTGATTTGCTTCTGTGTGTCAGGCAAAAACCCTGAGTAGTGTGATAAGTTAAGAATCATTAAGTTACCACAAGCTACATTACTAGCCGATGGTACGTGTAATGGCATAAAGAAAGAGAAATGCTGATTTCACAGGTCAGCAACTTCTCAGAATCTCAGTCGCTTTTAAGCTGTTGAGATTGTCAAAAAAAACGTTAATTCCTCACGGCAGCCGGTTACATTGGCTCTCCGTATTGCCTTAGAAACGTTGCAATTTTAGTAAAAAAAGAGGATTTTAGTCCGATGACCATCGCAGTTGGACGTGCGCCCAGTAGAGGGTGGTTTGACGTTCTAGACGACTGGCTCAAGCGCGATCGCTTCGTATTCGTAGGTTGGTCAGGGATACTGTTGTTCCCCTGCGCCTTCCTAGCACTAGGCGGTTGGCTGACCGGCACCACCTTCGTCACCTCTTGGTATACCCACGGATTAGCCTCCTCCTACTTAGAAGGTGCTAACTTCCTAACAGTGGCAGTATCCACCCCCGCCGACAGCATGGGACATTCCCTATTGCTGTTGTGGGGACCAGAAGCCCAAGGCGACCTCACCCGTTGGTTCCAACTGGGTGGCTTGTGGCCATTCGTGGCCCTACACGGAGCCTTCGGTTTGATTGGCTTCATGTTGCGCCAATTTGAAATTGCGCGTCTAGTAGGAATTCGTCCTTATAACGCTCTCGCCTTTTCAGCTCCCATTGCGGTATTCGTCAGTGTATTCCTGATGTACCCCTTGGGCCAATCAAGCTGGTTCTTTGCACCCAGCTTTGGCGTAGCAGCAATTTTCCGGTTCCTGCTATTCCTGCAAGGCTTCCACAACTGGACACTCAACCCCTTCCACATGATGGGTGTTGCTGGTGTATTGGGTGGTGCATTATTGTGCGCCATTCACGGTGCCACGGTAGAAAATACCTTGTTTGAAGACGGTGATGGAGCTAACACCTTCCGCGCCTTCAATCCAACCCAGTCTGAAGAAACCTATTCAATGGTGACAGCAAACCGTTTCTGGTCACAGATTTTCGGGATTGCTTTCTCAAACAAACGCTGGTTGCACTTCTTTATGTTGTTCGTGCCAGTCACAGGTTTATGGATGAGCGCCGTCGGCATCGTCGGTTTAGCACTCAACCTGCGGGCTTATGATTTCGTCTCCCAAGAATTACGGGCGGCGGAAGACCCTGAGTTTGAAACCTTCTATACCAAAAACATTTTGCTGAACGAGGGTATCCGCGCTTGGATGGCTCCTCAAGATCAACCCCACGAACAATTTGTATTCCCTGAGGAGGTATTACCACGTGGTAACGCTCTCTAATAGACCAAATATATTAGGCGGCACTGGACGCGACCAAGAATCTACTGGCTTTGCCTGGTGGTCTGGTAATGCGCGTTTAATCAATCTATCTGGCAAACTCCTGGGCGCTCACGTTGCCCATGCTGGCTTGATTGTATTCTGGGCAGGAGCGATGACTTTGTTTGAAGTCGCTCACTTTGTTCCTGAAAAACCCATGTACGAACAGGGCTTGATCCTGTTACCTCACCTCGCTACCCAGGGTTGGGGCGTTGGTGCTGGTGGTGAAGTCATCGACACCTTCCCCTACTTTGTTGTCGGTGTACTCCACCTAATTTCTTCAGCCGTCCTTGGCTTTGGCGGTATTTATCATGCCGTTCGTGGTCCAGAAACCTTAGAAGAATACTCTTCTTTCTTTGGTTACGACTGGAAAGACAAGAACAAGATGACCAACATCATCGGATTCCATCTGATTATTTTGGGATTCGGTGCGCTGCTATTGGTAGCAAAAGCAATGTTCTTTGGTGGGTTGTATGACACCTGGGCACCAGGCGGTGGTGACGTTCGGATTATTACCAATCCCACATTGAACCCAGCAGTTATCTTCGGTTATGTAATCAAGTCTCCCTTCGGTGGTGAAGGCTGGATTGTCAGCGTTGATAACTTAGAAGATGTGGTCGGTGGTCACATCTGGATTGCCTTTATCTGTATTGCTGGTGGTATTTTCCACATTCTTACCAAGCCTTTTGCTTGGTCACGTCGTGCATCCATCTGGTCTGGTGAGGCTTACCTCTCCTACAGCTTGGGCGCTCTGTCGTTGATGGGCTTTATTGCCTCGATCTTTGTTTGGTTCAACAACACCGTTTATCCTAGCGAATTCTTTGGTCCTACCGGCCCAGAAGCTTCACAAGCTCAAGCTTTGACCTTCTTGATTCGTGACCAACGCTTGGGTGCTAACGTCGGTTCTGCCCAAGGCCCCACAGGTCTAGGTAAATACCTGATGCGCTCTCCAACAGGTGAAATCATCTTCGGTGGTGAAACCATGCGTTTTTGGGATTTCCGTGGCCCTTGGTTGGAGCCTTTACGTGGTCCCAATGGTCTTGATTTGGAAAAAATCAAGAACGATATTCAGCCTTGGCAAGCTCGTCGCGCTGCTGAATACATGACCCACGCTCCTCTGGGTTCTTTGAACTCCGTGGGTGGTGTGGCTACCGAGATTAACTCGTTCAACTATGTATCTCCTCGCGCTTGGTTGGCGACTTCTCACTTCGTACTAGGATTCTTCTTCCTAGTTGGTCACTTGTGGCACGCTGGTCGCGCACGGGCTGCTGCTGGTGGTTTTGAGAAAGGAATTAACCGTGATACTGAGCCAGTGATGTTCATGGACGACCTAGATTAGGTTGTAAAGTTTATTTCATCGCTGACAACTAAATAATTTAAAAGCTCTTGCCTAAAAGCAAGGGCTTTTTTTATAGGAAAATTAATAAACCTATTGATTAAACTGAACGACTTACCAAGGTCATTAATACCATGAGCGATTCCAATTTTATTGATGCTTTACGATGGACATCTGAAGCTAAGGAAAAATTGCAAAATATTCCCTTTTTTGTCCGCTCTCAAGCTAAAGCCAGAATTGAACAACTGGCTCGTGAAGCAGGACAAGAGCTTGTGACAGCTGATTTGGTAGAACAGGCTAGGCTTGAGTTTGGACAATAAAACATTCTGGAGGTCGTAACAATGACAGTCGCCAAAAATCGAGCAGACCGAGTAATGCTTTACGACATTAGTTGGCAACAGTTTGAAAATCTTCTAAAAGACTTGGGAGAGCATCGAGCAGCAAGGTTAGCTTACGATCGCACCACTTTGGAAATTATGACACCTTTACCTGAACACGAACACTATAAAGAGGTAATTGGCGATTTGGTCAAAGAAATCGCTGATGTGCTGGATTTAGACTATGAAAGTTATGGTTCGACTACCTGGAAGCGAGAAAGTCGAATGGCAGGGGTAGAGTCAGATAACTGCTTCTATTTCCAGAATGAAGCTACGGTTTGGGGTAGATTGGATCTGGACTTGAAACAAGACCCACCGCCTGATTTGGCACTGGAAATTGATATTACCAATAAATCTCTAAATCGTTTTCCTATTTATGCCCGCCTGGGAGTACCAGAACTCTGGTGTTATGACTCCGGTGAACTCAAGATTTATCACCTGCAAAATGGGGAATATGTAGAGTCAGAGAAGAGCTTAGTATTTCCTACTTTAGAAATTCGATATCTGCCGAAACTGATTGAGCAAAATCGGGCAGATGGTAGACGCGCAATTCGTCAGGCGGTGCGCGAATGGGTGAAGATTGAACTACCCAATCAACCTAATTCATAATTACGAATTATGAATTAATATCAACTTCCTCCCACATTCATTGCTGCTAAAAAAGCCTTCTGGCTCACATCTCTGTAAACTGTATTTAAATACTTCATTACCACATCACTGGAAGTTGAATTTACTGCATTTTCCTCTTCCTTCGCTAGTGGGATTGCTCCTAATACATCTAATACCATCTCGCTCGTGGATGGTGCAATCACTACCAAGGATGACTCTAGTGGCTCATTATATTGCCAGAAAGAATCAATTTTTACCGAGTATTTGTTATTAGAAATTGATTCTTGAATATCGGGCGTTTCTGTGGTATTTGGTTGAATCTTAGCACTACGTAATTCGCGTAAATCACTGATAATTTGCTCTTTGGTGCGTCCACGCAATTGAAATAGTACAAAGGGGTCTTCACTGAAGCGATCGCCTAACTGATAGTACAAAGCACCAATGTGTTTACAGGGATTTGCTTTATCAGGACAAGAGCATTTACTTTGGACATCACCAAGGGTAAATGGAAATATCGAAAGACCATTAGCCGTAAATACTTCTTCTATATTTTGTGGCATTTCTCCTGCTAGTAGCTTGGCAGCAAAAATTGCTCTTTGGGACATGGTTTCAATTACATAACCCCATTGTTCATCGGTAAATGGTTCAAGGGAAAGGGAAACTTTATAAGGTTCTACTTCACTACCTTGCACTCTAGCTAATACTTTTGCACCTTTAAATTCGATGCTCAAAACATTTCCTTGACGAGCATAATTTCTAGCACGTTCTAAACGCTTTTTAAAGCGATAAGAATCTAGCAAATCTAGCCATTGTTGTGACCACCATTCTCGACTTGCTTGTAATGTGTAATTAGTCATAAGTCAATTTAAAATTTAAAATTATGGAATGGATGGGTTGATCTCGTTTTGTGACAGTTACCTCAGACTATAGCGTTTATGGTTGGGAGCATATCAGTTTCGCAAATATACCCCTACAGATTGGAAGTCTGGGACTACATAGAGACGTAAAACCTTGAATTAATTACGAATTACGAATTATTCCATTTCCGCCTTGCTCCGCAACCGCTCAACCAATCGGCGCGAAAAATCCAAGCCCTGATCGCGCAGACGCTCTCGGATATCCAGGGCAGACTGTGCTAACGATAGCGCCTCTGTATAGCGTTCCTCCTTCTCCATAACTTGCGCCAGCCCCGCTTGAGCATCAGCCACCAAGTCTTGCCGTCCCACTTCCTGCGCCAGCACTAACTCACGCTCGCACCAGGGGCAGGCTTCTGAAGGGCGATCGCGGTCAAGGGCTAGAAGTCCCAAGTTGCCGCAATAAGCTGCTTGTTTTGCTTTATTTCCCAGTTTTTCTTCTATCGCCAACGCTTGCTTGTAGTAGGACTCGGCGCGATCATATTGTCCCAGCGATCGCGCAACTGCTCCCAGATCGCTGAGGGCGATTGCCTCATCCTTTTCCTCGCCCAACTCTCGGTAAATTGCTAATGCCTCCTGGTACAGACGCTCCGCCTCCGCCCAGTCCTGGCGTTGCCCTGCAATTTTTCCTTGAAGACGGGTTGCAAAAGACTTGTCCCGACGGTTGCCGGCCTGCTCCATTGTCTCTGCCGTTTGATCTGCCCAACTTGCTGCCTGCTCCGCCTCTCCCCGAACGTAGTAAATCCAGGCAACATGATAAGTACCCCAACCAGCATCGCTCCACTGACTCAGCGCCTTTCCCGCCTGATATCGCCATTCACCCAAGCGCACCCACTCATCCCAGTAGCCTCGAAACCAGAGGAAGTTAGACAAAGCGTCTTCCAAATCAATTAGCATCTGGGCAGCCTGTGGGTCTTTCAATACATCGGGGATACCTGCCATCTCCCGCAGGGTTGTTGCCACGCCCTCTAGATTCTGCCACTCGGCTTCTAGCTTGTCATGTGTCTGATAGGCATCTTTGCCCTCACCCCCGTACTTCTGGGCAAAGTCTACCCAGTAGCGCAGAACTTTGCGTTGGGCAGCAGAATCAAACCGAATTTCACTTAGGGGTGCAGTCAAAACGGTATCCGTTCCGTCCACAGCTGCCAGGATATATGTGCGAGTGAGGGGATGCAGGCCAAACCGTTCTCCATCCAACTCATTCACCAAAGATAGTGTTACCAACCGCTCTAAAGAAACTTGGATCTCGGTTATGGCTAAATCCGTAGCATCTACCAATGCTGTGGTTTTTGCTGGTGTCAGGAATACAACCAGGGCACACAACACTGTGCGATCATTTCCAGAGAGAGTTTCGGCGGCATCAACAAACAAAAACCCGTAGAGATCGGGGGATTTGGCGGCATTACGCAACCGCTCTAGGGCATCACTGATGGAGTAGCCTTTGTGTGCCACCTGTCCTAATGTCCAATCCAGCGCTAGGGGATTGCCACCAGAGGCTTCATATAAAGCAGTCAATATTTCTGGCTTCGTGGCGTTTAGTTCCTGGGCTAGGCGGGGGTGCGACCTTCCCTTCTCTCTCATTAACTCTAAAGCTTCTGCCTCTGAAAGACGATCTAAGCGGATGGTGACGGCGCTTTCCCCAGTGCGGCGGCGGCTGGTGATTATCGCTTTGTTGGGGGTGGGCAGTTTCCGCAAAAACTCGGCAATCATATCGCGTTCTTCTGCATTCAGAGTTTCCAAGTTGTCCCAAATCAACAGGGTGCGCCGTCCCCGCAGAGCATCGAGAAGGGCGCGGCGGCGTTCTGTGGCATCAGTCATTTTCACAATATCTGTCTGTCCCAACCTCTTGGCAAATTCCCGGCAGAAGCTATCGAGAGAAGACAGGGCGAGGGTTTCTTGCCGGACTCCTTCAGTTGAGAGCCTGGTAGTCTTGGCAGAAACAAACAGGTAGGCATCAAACAAGGCTTGCTCACGGGCTAGGTGTGCTACCTCCAGCGCTAACGCCGTTTTGCCCATACCACCAATACCATCGATCGTCACACCCCAACCGCGTTCATCTGGTGAAAGTGCGTCCAAACAACGGGCGATTTCTTGTTTTCGTCCCACAAACACATCGTTATAGCGGGGCAGGTTATCGGGCAAACTTTCTGGGCGCTTTCCCTGTAACTGGCTTAATCGCGCCTCTAGGCTAGTGACCTCCTGGCGTTTCTGTTCCAGTTGCACCTTCAGGTGAGCCGGAATAGTCAAGTTGGTATAGCCTGCCGCCTGCTGTTCCAACACCGTCAGTATCATACGGGCGGTAGAAAGCATTTGTTCGAGGTTTGTTTGATCTTCCATAGCAGCTTGTAGGAATTACTTACTCTGATTTTTGCAGTCTAGCTTCAAGATTTGCCACTTCTTGACGTTTTTCTTCTAGCTCAATTCTCAGATGACCTGGCATTTGCAGCTTACCAAATCCAGCAGCCTGCTCTTCTAAAATTGCTAGTGAACGACGTGCCATTGCCAATGCAGGTGTTACAACCTCTTGATTGCTCATCACTCTAGGCAAATCTGCGACTGGGGTTGAGTTTGGCAGTCCTTTCCCTCCCCGCAGCATGGCAATAGGAAAATCTTCCATCGCCGTATCAAAAAACGGAGTCTGTTCTGCCTGACGTTGGGTTCTGGCGCTCTCTGGAACGGTTTTACCCAAATGATTCATCAGATTTGAGAGCATAACTTTGGAATCCCCTGGTTGATTAGCCGCTCCCCGCAATGCCTCAATTAGATGATAAGTATAGAGACTCATGGTTCCATCAGGACGTATCCAAGAAACCTGATTGCCTCTGGAAGACGTAAACACCGCCCTTCCTTCGCCCTGCTTCAAGGCATCGACTACGCCCTTGGGCAACGCCGTGGCGATAAAATCAGCAGGTAGTTCGCCTTTAGAGGTAGCCATACCCTCTGCATGACAACTATCAATTACCACCCACAACCGCTTTGCTTGAATCTGCCGCAAAGATTCAGTAAATTCTTGGGCAGATAGGGCGGTGTTAGCAATATCTGTGGAATTGAAGTCATGTTGCAGCAAATAATAACACTGACTTGATAAGTCAAAGCACCCATGACCAGAGTAAAAAACTACAATTGTTGCATCGCGATCGGCAGCAACCTTTTCCTTTAACCACGTTAATCCATCTAAAATTTCACTGCGCGTTGTCTGTTCATTCTGCAATAAGCGAATATGTTCAGAATCATCCAGATAAGCACACAAGTTTGGATCGGTTAACACTGTTTTCAAGGCTTGCACATCTTTAACTGTGACAGGCAATGAATATCGAGATTCGGCTGTTCTGCCAACCCCAATTAACAATGCATAACCATGGGCAAAGTGATTCGACATGATGGCACAGGGTAAAGAAGAAGGTGTGATATTTTTCAATATCGCATATTTAATCTAGTGGTCTGTCCCATTAATTTTGCGAGGTTTGTAGTGAGCGCTTTAGCGCTCAAATCAAGGACTAAAGTCCTTACTACGAACTTATTCTGCATCATCGTCAATTACTGCACTGCGATCTAGTATTAGTAAGTTGCGAAGTTGGTCTGTATCCAGTTCTGTCAACCATTCTTCACCAGCACCTACAACTTGTTCAGCTAGTTGTTTCTTACTTTCAATCATGTCATGAATTTTTTCTTCTAAAGTGCCAGTGCAGACAAATTTATGTACTTGCACATTCCGGGTTTGACCAATCCGAAATACTCGGTCTGTAGCCTGATTTTCCACGGCTGGGTTCCACCATCTATCAAAGTGGAATACATGATTGGCTCGTGTTAAGTTCAGTCCGACACCACCAGCTTTCAGGGAAAGAATCATAATTGGCGGCCCTTGAGGATCGTGTTGGAAACGATCGATCATTTCCTCACGTTGTTTTTTGCTGGTGCTGCCATATAAAAAGAATATTTCTCGCCCAAGCTGTTTTTCTAAATAGGGTTTAAGTAACTTACCCCACTCAGCAAATTGTGTGAAGATTAAAGCGCGATCGCCTTCTGCTAAAACTTCTTCTAACATTTCTTCTAGTCGCAGAAGTTTGGCTGAATTATGTTGCTCTAATGTCGCCTGTTTCAAGTATTGTGCTGGATGATTGCAGATTTGTTTGAGTTTGATTAGTAAAGCTAAAATCATCCCCCGGCGTTGCAATCCTTCCGCAGATTCTATCTCTACTAAAGATTGTTCTACAACTTGTTGATAAAGTGCAGCTTGTTCACCAGTCAGACCGCAAAATACGGTCATTTCTTGCTTATCTGGCAAGTCTTGAATGATGTCGCGATCGCTTTTCAATCGCCGCAGTATAAATGGTTGCACTAATGAACGTAATTGAGTTAAAGAAGCCGTATCCCCATACTTTTCAATTGGCATGGCAAACCGACGCTGGAAAAATTGCTTATTGCCTAAATAGCCAGGATTAAGAAAATCTAAAATAGACCATAGTTCTTGCAGCCTATTTTCTACTGGTGTCCCCGTTAATGCAATGCGAAATGTCGCTTCTAATTCCCGCACTGCTTTTGACTGCTTCGCCTCTGGGTTTTTCACATTCTGGGCTTCATCTAAAACAATTATCTGCCAAGAGACACTTTGCAATGACTTGATATCTCGATGAAGCAGTGAGTAGCTGGTAACGATTAAATCGTGCTTTTTCACTGCTTCTAAAAACGCTTTTCCTTTTGGGCGTTTGTCACCGTGATATTGCAAAATTTTCAGGCTTGGTGCAAATTTATTGACTTCCCTTTCCCAGTTGCCTAAAACCGAAGTTGGACAAACTAACAGTGTTGGATTTTCTAGTGCATCCTGTTCTTTAAGATGTAGCAAAAAAGCGATGAACTGCACGGTTTTACCGAGTCCCATATCGTCTGCGAGACACGCGCCTAAGCCCCAACGTTCCAAGAAGGATAGCCAAGCAGCACCACGTTCTTGATAAGGTCGCAACTGTCCTTTAAAGCCTTCTGGTGTGGGTAAAGGTGCGATCGCTTGATTATTACTTAACGCCCCAATCAACTCTTGCAATGCCCCAGATGCCTCAAAGCTAACCACTGGTAATTTTTCAATTACCTGGGTATCTCCTGTACTAAAACGCAAGGCATCTTCCAAGGAAAGCGCCATTTGGTCTTTGCGAGTGGTAAAAAATGTTTGGGCTGTTTTGATATCTTGAGGGCGCAATTCCACCCACTCGCCATTAATTTCCACTAGCGGACTATTTAAAGCCACAAGTTTATCAAACTCAGCTTTAGAAATAGTTTGTCCACCAATTGCCAATTGCCATTGGAAATTTAGTAGACTCTGCAACCCTAAACGTCCCTGCTTTTTCTTTGGGGTTTCGGCTGTAATTTTTAAACCTAAACGGTTCGCCCATCCTTCACGGTTCGCCAAGCTGGGAGGCAAAATTACTCCCAAACCACTGTCTTCCAATCTCCAAGCTACAGCTTTGATAAACTCATAAGCTTGTATGGGGGTGATCCGAGAAAATTGGGGATATTCGGTTTCAAAACTGGGTGCGATCGCTGGATATAATCGAGAAGCTAGCCCTAATCCTCGCAAAAATGTTTCCTGTGGTTGCTCAATTGTTCGATTTTCATAAACCAAACGTTCAACTGGATTGTTCCAAATAGTTGCTGCATCCACCACAAACTCAGGATCGTCAGCCGCTTGCAGAAAATACGCTAATGTCCAATCTGTTTCGCCAGACTCTGGAGAACGAAGGTGAAAACAAGTACGAAATAGAGTTTTAAGAGTTAATTGGTATTGTAGCGGCATAGTCCAAGCCTTCAGTACCGCTTCCAGTCGTTCCACTTCAATAGCATCTGCGTTAACTGTATGAGATGCACTACTTAAAGCTTGCAACCACTGTCGCACCCCACCTGGTAAAGATGCCATCGCCTTAGCTTCCATTGGAGGCTGAGAACCTACCATCTCTCGCACTTGCGTATCTATCGTACTGTTGAGAAATCCCAAAAGTAATTCTTGAGGTTCGGCGGGAAAGTCTACATACATTGGGCATTGGACATAGTTATTTTCCTTGTCCCCTTGTCCCCTTGTCCCCTTGTCTCCTTGTCCCCTTGTCCCCTTGTCTCCTTGTCCCCTTGTTCCCTTGTCTCCCCCATCTCCCTGATAAGTCCGACAAACCAACGGCATATTCGCAGAAAATCTTTCTAGGCGAGTTCCATCTACAGCACTGTCTAGAAGTACTTGCCATTTAGCAGCAAATGCACCGTCTGATTGTCTGTCAATTCTTGGTAAAAACTTACACCGCGAGATTAAATCTAAACTCCATCGGGAAACTTGCGACCAAAAACGTAAATCTCCTCCTAAAAAGGCATCTTCCCCTTTTGCAGCATTTAGAGGAATAGCAGCGAGAAATTTTACTGCTTCGCTGGGGTTAAGACAAAAACCCTCAACTCGCCACGGGTGCAAATATTGCGGGGAGTCTGTGTCTAGTCCCAAGCTGGCAGAATGTACGGGGAAAATTGCAGATGTTCCTTCTACACTGTTTTCAGAGATATGAGTTGGTAGCGCAATGATTTGTGAATGCGTTGGTAAACTTATCTCAGTGGCACTGGCTGCTTTACGTGTTCGTCCAGTAGTAGCATTTGCAACTTGAGGTTTCTGGATGAAGTTGGTAATCGCCATGTTCTGGGAAACCAACCACTCACTCAACTCCACTGATGTCATTACCAATGGATGTACCGGGATATTTTCAGATCCATTAAGCTCAAAATTCGCTCGTGGCGATCGCCAAGTTTCTCCCCAAATAAATAAACAACCCTTTTGATTTTTTAGTAACCAATTACCGTGTAAAATCGCCATTGTTAACTACTCAAATTCTCGTAAAATTAAACAATCCAACCTGCAAAAACTCTAGTTCTTAAATCTTCTCGATAACATTTATAATATTTTTAAATAATCATTTTGCATGAACATTATTAATAATGATTTTTCCCATAGTTAAAGTTATAAAAAATAACATAACAGTAGAACTAGATTATATGCATCCTCAAGAGCAGGAGGTTGTAAGAGCATTACTAAATGTTGTAATTATTGAAGGTAAAACTTATCCCCAAAAGCAACCTCTATCTCAGGCAGAATTTTCAACTTACTGGTTAAGCAAGGATGCCTTTGTTGTCAGGACATTTGGTAAGGATACTACACACAAACCAAAAGAAATATTAGGGGCGTTTTATTTAAAACCAAACTTCCCCGGTCGGTGTTGCCATATTTGCAACGCTGGTTTTATTGTACAACCTGGGTTGCGCGGTCAGGGAATCGGGCGGTTCATGGGAGAGGCTATGCTCTTGATAGCAGCAGACCTAGGCTACGAAGCAGTAATGTTCAATTTGGTCTTTGAAACTAATATACCTTCAATTACCCTTTGGCAGTCGTTAGGATTTGAGATTATTGGGCGAATTCCTCGTGCGGCGAAGCTAGGGGATGAACAAGTGGTAGACGCGCTCATGATGTATCGTCCTTTGGGTTGAAGACAACTCTTATCTTTGTATGTATTAGAAGTCAGCCCTAGTGCATAAATGTTAGGATTGCCACAGAAAGAGAATAGCGAAAGAGAAGGAAAAAGAACTGAATGGCAGAAGTTGATAAGTCAATATCCTTCGATGGAAGGGATATTCGACTGAAAGTAGGCTTACTAGCTCCCCAGGCAGGTGGGTCGGTTTTGATAGAATCAGGGGACACATCCGTTTTAGTGACAGCTACGCGATCGCAAGCCAGAGAAGGCATTGATTTTCTTCCCCTCACTGTAGATTACGAAGAAAGATTGTATGCAGCTGGTAGGATTCCCGGCGGGATCATGCGGCGGGAAGGTCGTCCACCAGAAAAAACAATTCTCACCAGCCGTCTTATAGACCGTCCCATGCGTCCCTTGTTCCCTTCATGGTTACGGGATGACCTGCAAATTATCGCCTTAACGCTATCGATGGACGAGTTGGTTCCACCCGATGTATTAGCAGTTACAGGCGCTTCCATCGCTACCCTGATTGCCCAGATTCCTTTTAATGGGCCAATGGCAGCAGTTCGCGTTGGTTTAGTGGGAGATGATTTCATTATTAACCCCACTTATGCAGAAATTGAAGCCGGAGATTTGGATCTGGTAGTAGCCGGTTCTCCACATGGCGTAATCATGGTGGAGGCGGGAGCCAATCAGTTGCCAGAGCGAGATATCATCGAGGCGATTGACTTTGGTTATGAAGCAGTGCGGGACTTAATCAAAGCGCAGCAAGATTTAGTAGCAGAACTGGGTCTGGTAATAGTGCAAGAAGCACCACCAGAAGTAGACCAGACGCTAGAAAATTATATCCGCGATCGCGCTAACGGTCAGATTAAGAAAATCCTCTCTCAATTTACCTTTACCAAACCCGAACGCGATGCCGCTTTAGATGTCGTCAAGGATGAAATTGCCACGACGATTAAGGAACTTCCAGAAGAAGATCCAATTCGAGTTGCTGCAACTGCAAATAGCAAGGCACTTGGTAACACTTTTAAAGATATTACCAAGTACTTCATGCGGCGGCAAATCATCGAAGATAACGTTCGCGTTGATGGTCGTAAACTTGATGAAGTGCGACGTGTTTCTTGTTTAGTTGGTGTTTTACCAAAGCGAGTCCACGGTAGCGGTTTATTTAACCGAGAGCTAACTCAAGTATTATCCACTTGTACTTTGGGTACACCTGGGGATGCTCAAAACCTCAACGATGATATGCAGTTAGACCAACATAAGCGTTACCTGCATCATTACAACTTCCCGCCGTTCTCAGTCGGGGAAACCAAGCCAATGCGTTCTCCAGGAAGGCGTGAAATTGGTCACGGGGCATTAGCAGAGCGATCGCTAATTCCTGTGTTACCCTCGAAAGAACAATTTCCCTACGTGATTCGCATCGTATCGGAAGTACTTTCTTCCAACGGTTCCACCTCAATGGGTTCAGTCTGCGGTTCCACCCTCGCCCTCATGGATGCTGGTGTACCAATTCTCAAACCCGTCAGTGGCGCAGCAATGGGTCTGATTAAGGATGGAGACGAAGTGCGAATCCTCACCGATATTCAGGGCATTGAAGACTTTTTGGGCGACATGGACTTCAAGGTTGCCGGGACAGATACCGGAATTACCGCCTTGCAAATGGATATGAAAATCCCCGGTTTGTCGTTGGATGTTATTTCCCAAGCCGTCCACCAAGCCAAAGCAGCCCGGTTGCACATTCTGGAGAAAATGCTCGCCTGCATTGATACACCACGGATTGAAACCTCACCTTATGCCCCACGTCTGTTAACAATCAAGATTGATTCAGACATGATTGGTTTAGTCATCGGGCCTGGAGGCAAGACTATTAAGGGCATCACAGAGGAAACTGGTGCAAAAATTGACATCGAAGATGATGGCACCGTGACAATTTCGGCTGTGGATGAGAACAAGGCGAAGAGAGCCAGAAACATCATCCAAGGTATGACCCGCAAGCTCCACGAAGGGGATGTCTATGCAGGACGTATTACTCGGATTATACCCATAGGTGCATTTGTGGAATTTCTGCCTGGGAAAGAAGGGATGATCCACATTTCACAACTAGCTGACTACCGCGTTGGCAAAGTTGAGGATGAAGTAGCGGTGGGCGATGAAGTGATTATCAAAGTTCGTGAAATTGATAACAAAGGTCGGATTAATCTCACCCGCTTGGGTATCCACCCAGACCAAGCAGCAGCAGCAAGAGAAGCTGCGGCGGTGAATCGGTAACTCGATTTGGGATTTTAGATTTTATCTAAAATCCGCGATGCCTACTGTGAAGGCATCGCCGTATGCTTCTCAAAATTAGTTGCACGAAATTTATTGAAACTCATACTTGTAAATCTCTTTGATGACTATAAAAGATAAGTAACTAAGACTAAATAAATAAAAGTTTGTAGTAAGGACTTTAGTCCTAAAAATCCTACTCTTGAGCGATTTATCCCTCAAAAGTAGGATTTTATTTTAGGTTTAATTTTACTATGATTAATTTTACTATGATTAATTTTAACTACCTACTTAATACCATATAGCGATTATCAATTGCATTGAAATTGTAGGGAAGGGAAGTAAAATTCAAACCCTTTCTCCTTTTAAGCTACGGTGTACATACAACTCTGTACAAGGTACAAAACGACCTTATATCCTCCGGAATCCACCTTAAAAAGCTCCTACATGACTTACGCAAAAAATAGCCCAAACTTTGATTTTTAGGTAGGGGCAATTTATGAATTGCCGCTACTGCGTGTAATTTTGCATAAGTTCTATACTATTACGGTAGAGAGAATCTAAATGCTGTGGGACAACTTTAAAAGACTTGTGTATACACACTAGCATAGCGTCTTTCACAGGAGAAGAGTTAAGCAAAAAACGGGATAAAAAACACAATTTTTTTGAGTCAAGCGATCGCAAATCATTTAACTTTTATGAAAGAAAATAGATAACTTAGTATTTAATAAAACTCATATTTCGATAAAAACTAGTTATCTATTGAAATAAAAATAAGAGTTCTTTGGGTTTTGCGATCGCTACCAAAGCTCCAATGATTTTTAACCAAAATGTAAGTTATTATTAATACAGGTAACTTATGAGCTTCGTCATTTTCCAGTAGTAGATAATGTCTACCTCTAATAAGGTAATTATGTCTATTCCTAGCGACTTATTTATTAGCTCATACTTGAATAAATCAACAAATATTAAATTAGTAAAACCCTGATTTAATACCACAGTAAATCGAGAGGTTTTTCGTATTTTAAGCTATTATTAATCACTTAGAAATAAGCCTTGCTATTAAATACTAAATATGTCATATTAAGTACTTCATTCGAACTAAAGATATTGACATCATGTTAGCAACATATCTAAAATCTCTTAATGAGAACGATCGAGTTCTCAACAATGAAGGTGAAGATGTCATCCAAGGATTAATTCAAAGTCCCAAAACTTTACCCCCTAAATATTTTTATGATGATTACGGCTCAGAACTATTTGAACAAATATGTGAATTATCAGAATATTACCCAACACGAACAGAAGCATGGATTTTACGCCAATATGCCGATGAAATAGCTCAGATAACAGGTAATTGTGAACTTGTAGAGTTAGGCAGTGGCAGTTCTACAAAAACTCTTTTTTTGCTAGATGCTTACCAAAAAATTGCAAGCCACTGTAGATATATACCCATTGATGTTAGTCATGGCATCCTTAAATATAGCGTACTTAAACTACAACAGAAATATCCGAATTTCTTTGTTGAGGGATTGATAGGAACCTACGAACAAGCGTTGATAAAGCTAGAATCAACATTTGCAGCATCACGGATGATTTTTTTCTTAGGCAGTTCTCTTGGGAATTTTAACCCACGAGAATGTGATGATTTTTTAAGACAAATTACTAGGACTTTGCAAGCAGGGGACTACTTTCTTTTGGGGATTGATTTACAAAAACCCAAGGAAATTTTGGAGCCAGCTTATAATGATAGTCAGGGAGTAACAGCTGCTTTTAATTTAAATATCCTTTCTCATTTAAATTGGCGTTTTCAAGGTAATTTTGACCTCAGCTTATTTACTCACCAAGCTATTTATAATGAAAATGATGCTCAAATTGAAATGTATCTGCATTGCCAAAAGAGTCATGAGGTATCTTTAGAAGCGCTAGATTTACAAGTTGGCTTTGCAGGTGGAGAGAGCATTCTCACCGAAATTTCTCGCAAGTTTGATTTAGTAAATATGCAAAAACAACTGGAGACACATGGACTTAAGACTCTGAAAACTTGGACAGATCCCAATCAGTGGTTTGGGTTAATTCTTTGCCAAGCTTAAATTTTGCTTCCCAAAATTTGAATTTAATATAGACATATCCGTGAATTAGGCTTTAAACCTTAACTTACAAAGCTTATGGTTTGTTCATGAATGGCACTTACTTAAGGCAGGTAGGTATTTTGTTCGTCCTACAGTATAGCAGTAGTTTTCGCCATTTATAAATGCCTAATGAAGCGGCATTTGTTTGTTCATGGATATGTTTAATTTAGCAAGATTCAACATATCTGGAAAAATATAAATAGAGTCGGAATGCAATCAATAATTAACATTAGCAATTTTTTTGATTAAGTTTGTCAAGTAAATCAGCCAGAGTTAATCGTCTCTATAATAGCAATTGAGTTACATCATGAACAGTCTTCAATCTACTCATCCACCTAAACTAAATAGTTGCGATCGCCAAGTTATCCTCGACTATTTTGAGAATGCTTGGCAGCTAGAAGATATGCTGATGAAAACTTTAGTGGAGGAGGATACATTTTATCTCAATCCCGATCCTTTGAGAAACCCTCTAATTTTTTATCTGGGACACTCGGCTGTTTTCTATATTAATAAATTAATTAGCGTTGGATTATTAGAAAAAAGGATTAATCCAGACTATGAAATTCTGTTTGAAATTGGAGTTGATCCAGAAGTACCAGAGGAATTAAATCAAGCGATCGGTCATTTAGAATGGCCACAAGTTGCACAAACTTGGGAGTATCGAAAACAAGCATATACGGTAATTGCCGAAGTAATTAAAACTACTCCGATTACTCTACCAATTCACCCTACTCATCCCCTCTGGGCTTTAATGATGGGGATTGAACATCAGCGTATTCATATTGAAACCTCTTCGATGTTAATTCGCCAACTATCAATTGAGAGAGTGAAACGCCCCCAAAACTGGCAATATGCCCCTTTTAATGGCTACACTGCTCAAAACGAAATGATACAAGTTATAGGTGGGGTAGTCAAACTTGGCAAAGCCTTTAACGATCCGACCTATGGATGGGATATTGATTATGGCGATCGCACTGTTGAAGTAAAACCCTTTTTAGCCAGTAAATATCTGATTACCAATGCCGATTTTAGTTATTTTGTCAAGGCTGGTGGCTACGAAAACCAAGCGTATTGGGATGAAGAATCTTGGCATTGGAAAACTGAAAACAATATCCAATATCCCAAGTTTTGGATACATCAAAATGGCATTTACAAGTATCGAGCCATGTTTGATGAAATCGACTTACCCTTAGATTGGCCTGTAGAGGTCAATCATTATGAAGCGATGGCTTACTGTCGTTGGCAAGGTAAAAATACCCGTTTAATGACTGAAGCCGAATATCATTTAGCAACTTATAGTAGTTTGGTAGAAGATGTAGACAATTACAATGTAAATTTAAAATTTGGCTCACCTAGTCCAGTGGGAATGTTAGAAACTGCCAAAAGCTATTCTGGTTTGTACGATTTACGCGGAAATCTTTGGGAACACTTGAGTGATAATTTAAATCCTTTACCAGGATATAAGCCTCATTTCCTTTACGAAGATAATTCGGCAATATTTTTTGATAATAAACATCAGATGATGTTAGGAGGATGTTGGATAACTAACGGTACAGAAGCTTTAAAATATTATCGCAACTGGTTCCGTCCCAATTTTTATCAACACGCTGGTTTTAGGATTGTTCAAGATATCAAGCATTAACCCCAACATGAGGTTTTGCAAAAATAATTTTTTGCAGGATGCTAAGTAGTTACAGAATAGCAGTTTTTACATTTTCCATTTCTCCCTGTAATGACCAGGCTCAATTTCCGTTGAGACAGCAAACATATTACTAGCCTAAAATCTAGGAGAAATAGTACGAAAAAATCATCTAGAATGGAATTATATTAATGCGAACTACCTTTGCATTTTAATGGCAAAGTAAAAACAAGAAATTATTAACCATGAGACCAAATCCTATTCCTCCACAACCCGGTCAAGAGTCAGTTTGGGATTATCCGCGTCCGGCCCGTTTAGAAGATACAAACAAATCAATTCGGATTATTGTTAATAATATTGTTTTAGCAGAAACAAGTAAAGCTAAAAGAGTCATAGAAACTAGCCATCCTCCTTCTTATTACATTCCTTCAGAAGATATTAAACTAGAATATCTGATAGAAACACCTAAAAAAACTTGGTGTGAATGGAAAGGCAAGTGTCAGTATTATGATATAAGCATCAGTGATAAGTATATAAATAACGCTGCTTGGCGATATTTTGACCCCACATCTGATTTTGTAACGATTCAAGAATACTATGCTTTTTACCCTAGTTTAATGGATGCTTGCTATGTAAATGATGAGCTAGTTATGTCTCAACCCGGTGATTTTTATGGCGGATGGATTACCTCTGATATTGTTGGGCCATTTAAAGGTAGTCCAGGAACAATGGGGTGGTAATTTTTGACATAAAATTAATGAGTCAAAATTTATTGGCAATTTTGACTCATTAATATGAAGTTTAGATAATTAGTTATAATTCCTAGATTCATTGCAACCAACCCCGCCAAACTACACTTTATCTCCCCAAGAATCAGCTACGGTGTACACACATCTCTCTACAAAACCAAAATATTCCAGATTCTCCTAAATCCTCCGATAAATTAAAGGACTTTGAGAGATTTTTTCCCTTTAAAAGAGGAGTTGGGGGAATAAAAAGCTTGTGGGACAACTTTAAAAGGCTTGTGTACATTGTAGCCAAAAATCAAAAGTTGGGTTCTCTAGATTTAAACTTATCAATCAATTTAAAGATTAGACAACTTCATTCATGGTGATATGCTCCAAATAAGCTACAGGGAACATAATTCCTGGCTTCTTTGTCGGAGGGTTTAGTGTGTTGAATAACCTGTCCCAAAATCCTTGAATTCCATAGTTTCTCTTGAAACAACTGTGGTGAAGATCGTGAAAATCTGATGGAACAAAAAATATTGATAAGGAACTATGACCTTCAAGGTTGTAAGCATTACCTATAATAGTCCAAGCACATAGTTGGGTGATGTCATACCCAAATATAAAGATAGGTAAAAGGTCTGTAATAGTAACAATAATATATTCAGTCAAACTCTTATGTCCAGCAACAAAACTTGATGAGTCGGCAAACTCATGATGTTTTAAATGTATTTTTTGTAAAAATTTTCTGTGAAGTAGCGAATGGGAAACGTAAAAACAGAAATCAGCAACAATTATTCTCATCAAAAACCATCCAAGGTTTGAGAGCAAACTATTTCCTCTATTTACCTCTGGCGCTAAGTAGAGGATAATTAAAGCTGCTATGAAACTTTTGATTTCTCCAGTAATGATGCCTTTCGCAGTAAACGAAGGAAATGGTTGTGTTTTGACTTTCTTAATTCTGGCAGTTAGTTTCTCTCTCAAATTATCATTGTTCTTAATTACCTTTTCGATGAAAAGACCAATGCTATAAAATGAAATAGAACCAACAAGCCAGTATAACAGCACTTGAGTTATAAAATTGAGTTCTATATTGTGCAACGACCAATAAAATATTTGCTGAACAATAGTACAAGTAATAGCAATTTTTAGATAAAATTCAACCTCGAAGCAGAAATTAAAAAATTTTCTCATACCTGCACCCTTTTAGTAGTTATGGAATTAAATCCTTTTTGCAAGTATAAATTATTTATTTTTGTATTTCACCAGATTATAAATAGCGTTTCTCAATTATATGGAATATAGACCGAACAAGAACAGCCCCTTTCTGCTAGGGTTGGTGACATCGCATCCATAGATGATGTGTAGCGGATTACCGCAGTGTACGAGAAGCATAATGTAGCAATCTGATTTGCAGGTATCCATCACTAAGCGATCACACGAAGCACTCACCGTAGTCACCGTAGGCGATCGCAAAATTTTTCAGTCTACTAACATTTGTAATTATTTTCTCGCTATCTACTTAGTGACATAATTTTTGTGACTAGGAGATTTTTAGTGATTAGAAATTTTAAACATAACGCAGCAAATGATACAATTTGGATTGGATTAATGCGAACTTCTTTTACTTTTTAATTGCAATGTGAAAAAAGACATAAAATTACCAAAATCAGATTAAGTTAAGTGGGCGTGAATAATTGTCGTTGGGATAAGGCAATAGGGAATAGGCAACAGGCAATAGGTATAAGGGTTTTAGCCTAGTTCATTTTTATTTACATAGTTTGATTTTATTGTGCCAACTTACTTCGTAGAACTTTCCCAACTAAAAATTCTCAATTCAAAAGGCGCTGATTGGATGCAGCAAAACCAACATTCTCTATGCGATCGCATTCTCTATGGATGTAAAGAAACATTATTCAATCAATTAATTTGATGCAAATTGAAAATACATTGCGTTTAAAAGGAATAATGCTGCTTATCCTTGTTAATGTAATTAGCGCTACAACTTTTCCTTTGACTAAAGACATCGTTAGTAGTCTTCCACCAAGTGCATTGATTACTACACGCTTTGTCATAGCAGCAGCGGTTTTTGCTGTAAATTTACGTAATATTAACGCACTTTTACTTCGTGATGGTACAGTACTAGGTCTTTTCCTTTTCTTTTTCTTAGCTATAGAAACAATTGCACTCAAGACTATACCAGCGAATCGGGCTGCATTCATTGGCAGTTTGAACGCACTTATCGTCCCGCTACTAGCATGGCTGAGTGGTCAGCGCGTACCGTTGAGAACTTTCCTAGCTGCTGGAGTCGCTGTGATCGGTATTGGCGTGATGTTTTGGGAAGGGGGAGAACTAGGAATTGGCGATCTGTTGATGTTCGTTGATGCTTTTGTCTATGCAGGCTACATAATTTTCCTAGACCGGGTTGCGTCTCGTCACCCCACCTTAACGCTTACCAGTGTTCAACTTTTGTTCATTGCGGTGCTAGGTCTGCTTTGGAATAATACACAAATTCTGAACCAATTTGAGGTAATTCACCAGCACTGGGGAGTGATTGTCTACTTAGGGCTGTTGGCGACGGCTGCTGTTATCTGGCTGCAAACATTGGCACAGCAATGGGTTTCAGCTGACGAAACAGCTTTGCTTTATACACTTGAGCCATTGTTCGCCACAATTTTCTCGTTTTGGCTACTTGGAGAACATCTGGGAATACGCGGTCTAATTGGCGCGATTCTTGTCTTAGTTGCTCTGCTTCTAAGCCAGAGCCCTCAAAAGATTGAGCCGCAAGCAAAAGTTGAGGTACAGAGCAGTTAACGAGCTTTTACCTCGAAAGTGAAATTTAACTAAGCCAAGTTTCAAATTTGGAAGCAAGAAATTTAAACATAGTGGGTCTTTATCTATGAATACAATAGAGTCGATTTCAGCTACAAAGCTCAATTTTCATGTCACGATTCGGGAAACAGCAAAAGGGAGAGGAGTATTTGCTACGAAAAAATTTGCCAAAGGGGAAACTGTTGTGGTGGGTATCCCAATTGAAGAAGTTCCCCAACGAACAATTTATTCCTTTCAAATGGATTTTAATTTGTATGTCAGCCTAGATGAGCCTGCTGTCGTAATTAATCATTCTTGCGATCCAAATACTGGCGTAAGCAACAATCAGTTTGGGGGATATGACTTCGTTGCTTTGGGCGATATCGAAGTAGGTGAGGAAATTACCTGGGACTACGAAACCACTGAATATGACTCAATAGCTGTCTCGCGGTGCTTGTGCAAATCTATATCCTGTCGAGGGAAAACATTAGGATTCAAATTCCGCGAACAAATGTTGCGCGATCGCTATGGAGAGTACATTGCAGATTATCTCAAAACCTAAAGCAAATGATGTTATTAAAAATGCACCTATCTACATAATTTTAAATAACATCTATAGCGGTATAAAAAATAATTTTGCGTAATTTCAAAATCATTGTAGAGACGTTGCAATTAAACGTCTCTACGTTCAGATCCTTGTTTTGCTTAAGCTTTTTTCAACCAGCTAAACATAGCGCGTAAATCTTTACCAACTTCCTCAATTTTGTGTTCAGCTTCTTTACGACGCATGGCGGTAAATCCTGGTTTACCAGCTTGGTTTTCAAGAACGAATTCTCGTGCAAATTGCCCAGATTGAATTTCGCTGAGAATTTTCTGCATTTCAGCTTTGGTTTGTTCGGTAACAATCCTTGGCCCACGGGTGTAATCGCCATATTCAGCTGTGTTAGAAATGCTGTCGCGCATTTTAGCTAAACCGCCTTCTACAACCAAGTCAACAATCAGCTTGACTTCATGCAGACATTCAAAATAAGCCAATTCTGGTTGATAACCAGCTTCTACCAAAGTTTCAAATCCGGCTTTGATTAAAGCGCTCAAACCACCGCACAATACTGCTTGTTCGCCAAATAAATCGGTTTCGGTTTCTTCGCGGAAAGTGGTTTCGAGAACACCAGCGCGAGTACCACCAATACCTTTAGCATAAGACATGGCGCGATCGCGTGCCTGACCACTGGCATCTTGATAAACTGCAAACAGCGCTGGTACGCCTTCCCCACCTTCATAAGTCCGCCGTACCAAATGCCCCGGCCCTTTTGGTGCTACCATCACCACATCTACGTTAGCTGGTGGTACAACTTGCCCAAAGTGAATATTGAAACCGTGGGCAAAAGCTAACACATTCCCTTCTTCTAAATTGGGTTCAATCTCGTTTTTGTAAATCGTTTTTTGCACTTCATCAGGTAACAAAATCATGATGAAATCAGCAGCATTGGCAGCATCTGCAACATTTTTCACAGTTAAGCCAGCTGCTTCAGCTTTTGCTACTGACTTACTACCCGGATATAGTCCCACAATCACATTCAAACCACTATCTTTGAGATTGAGAGCGTGGGCATGACCTTGAGAACCATAGCCGATGATAGCAATAGTTTTTCCAGCCAAAAGGTCTAAATTGGCATCTTCGTCATAGTACATCCGGGCCATAGAAGCATCTCCTGTCAGCAAGCATCGTCATTTATTGGCAGGCTTACGATTGTACCTCAAATTGAGTAACACAGATGACTATAAATAATTCAATTTTATCTCTTTGGACTAAGGGGAGCAGGGGACTAATGACTAATGACTAATCACAAACCTGTTACATAAATCGCAACAATAGAGGTTTTGAGTATTCTTTCAGCAATACTAGGTTTAACTTCATCCATCTAAGGATAGATTATGTACGCTTCGACTAAATTGCCTCGTACATCTGCTTTATTTATGAGTGCATTATTAGGAGGGTTGATTTTCACTAGTTGCGCTTCTTCGGATCGGTCAACAAATCAGTCTGCACCTCAAGTTGCAGCCAATGGCGCAGTAAATCAACTACCTGCGAATGAAAGCAGGATGTCCCAAAAGGCGGAAGTTGCACCAATAACCCGTTCTCGTCCCCAACTCATCAAAAAGGCAGCAATCTCTTTGACTGTCAACTCTGTAGATAAAACTGTTGATGCTGTTTCGCAAATTATCAATCAACAGCAAGGGGATTTAATCGGGTTGAACCAACAACAACCCAAAAGTGACAACCCGCGTTACACAGCAACAATCCAATTGCGGATACCAGAGAATCGGCTAGAACCTACCCTGGAAGAACTAGCTAAATTGGGCACTGTAGAGAGTCGTAATATCACGGCAGAAGATGTGGGCGATCGCTTAGTAGATTTCCAAGCTAGATTAACCAATTTGCAAAAAACTGAAGCCAATTTGCAAAAAATTATGGATCGGGCGGGTTCTGTCAGAGATGTGCTTAGTGTTGCCCAAGAACTGAGTAATGTCAGGCAAACAATAGAACAAATTAATGCCCAACTCAAAAGCCTACAAAATCAAGTTGCATATTCCACTATTACCTTGAACCTAGAAGCAGCAGTTTCTAGCACCAGTTCACAACCAGCCCTTGGTTTGCAAGTTCAGGAAACTTGGAATAACTCTACCCATTCTTTGAGTACATTTTCCGTTGGCTTACTCAAGCTGGGTATTTGGTTAATTGTTTACAGCCCCTATTTGTTAATTCTTGTTGCTCTTGTCTATGGTTTTAGTCGTTGGCAGCGAAATCATTCACCACGTTTGACACAAACACCAGAATCAACTCGTTCTGAATGAATTTGCATAAATCCTACATCTACCGTTGATAAATTTACATAAGCAAAGAGTATGTTAAATATTGCCAAATCTTATTGTCTAACCCTCTATCTTTAAAAGTTCTATTTATCCTGTAGTTTTGATTGCTTTAATCATTCTTCAAATGTAAAGAGCAATACAAAATATATGATGACAATTTTGATACAAATCTGTTAAGAATAGTTACAATAGTCGGCATACACGATAATATTTCTTATGGTAAATTCACTTGACAATAATCCACCCCATAAAGTAGTGATCGTTGGTGGTGGTTTTGGTGGACTTTATGCAGCAAAAACACTCGCCAAAGCGGCAGTAAACGTTACTCTGATTGATAAACGTAACTTTCATCTATTTCAACCCCTTTTATATCAAGTCGCCACAGGTGCGCTATCTCCGGCTGATATCTCCTCACCGTTGCGTTCTGTTCTCAGCAAGAGCAAGAATACGAAAGTGCTGTTGGGAGAGGTGAATAATATCGATCCAGAAGCGCAAAAAGTGACTGTGGGCGACGAAGCAATAGCTTACGATACGTTGATTGTTGCCACAGGTGCAAAGCATTCCTACTTTGGCAAAGATAACTGGGAAGAATTCGCCCCAGGCTTGAAAACTGTAGAAGATGCCATAGAAATGCGTAGCCGGATTTTTTCAGCCTTTGAAGCCGCAGAAAAAGAAACCGATCCAGAAAAACGCCGTGCCTGGTTAACCTTTGTAATTGTTGGTGGTGGCCCAACTGGTGTAGAGTTAGCTGGTGCGATCGCAGAATTAGCAAATCAAACCCTCAAAGAAGATTTCCGCAACATCGACACCTCAGAAGCCAAGATTTTGCTATTAGAAGGGCTTGATCGGATTCTGCCACCTTTTGCACCAGAGTTATCGCAAGAAGCGGAAGCATCCCTGACGCGCTTAGGGGTGGTTGTCCAGACAAAAACACTGGTAACGAATATTGAAAATGATACTGTTACCCTCAAACAAGGCGATGAAGTTAAAGAAATTGCCTCAAAAACGGTATTATGGGCAGCAGGTGTAAAAGCTTCAGCAATGGGAAAAGTGCTAGCAGAACGCACAGGTGCTGAGTGCGATCGCGCTGGACGGATTATCGTAGAACCTGACTTGAGTATTAAGGGACATCCCAATATTTTTGTAGTTGGCGACTTAGCAAATTTTTCTCATCAAAATGGTAAACCCCTACCTGGTGTTGCACCTGTAGCCAAGCAAGAAGGTGAATATGTGGCAACATTAGTTCAACAGCGACTTGTAGGCAAAAGTTTGCCACCCTTTGCTTATACAGATCATGGTAGTTTAGCGATGATTGGGCACAATTCTGCTGTAGTCGATTTGGGCTTTATCAAGCTGAAAGGTTTCGTTGCATGGCTGTTTTGGCTGGTGATTCACATCTACTTCTTAATTGAGTTTGACAACAAATTAGTAGTAATCATTCAGTGGGCATGGAATTATTTCACCCGTAATCGCGGAGCAAGATTAATTACAGGTAAAGAATCAATCACGGAGTTTGTAATTTCAGCCGATAATAAACAGCCTGTAAATGTCTAATTAGTCATTTGTCATTAGTTATTCTCCCCCTACTTCCCCTGCTCCCCTGCCTCTTGCCCACTCCCCACTCC
>NZ_JADEXU010000112.1 GCF_015206895.1 Nostoc sp. LEGE 12450
GTATTTTTTGCGCTGCGCGTCTCAAAATACATTTTTTACCTTTATTTATAAATAAATTTAGGGCTTTAAACCCGTTTGGCAGAGGGCAAAAAATATATTTTCTTCCTCCTGCCTCCTGCCTCCTGCCCTCTGCCTTTCTTCAGTAACATTTTGCTCTGTGCAAATTTTGATTAAGAAATGCTGAGAGCCATCAATTCTTCTGTTATGTCAAAGTTAGCTGTGACATTTTGCACGTCATCCAAGCCTTCTAGAGTATCAATTAACTTGAAAAGCGATCGCGCCTGATCTGGATCGGTAACTTCTACACTATTACTAGGAATCCAGCGAAATTCGGCATCAGTTACCTTAAAGCCTTGATTTTTGAGCGTCTGACTAAGGGTTTCTAAATTGCCAATATCAGTAAAAACCTCAGCCATCTCATCTTCAGTCATTTCATAAGACTCAGCACCGCCTTCGAGGGATGCTTCTAAAAGCTGTTCTTCGTCAATCACACCCTGTACTACACAAACGCCTTTTTGATCGAACATCCAGCTAACGCAACCTGTTTCACCAAGATTGCCACCATTTTTACTAAAAGCTACACGTAAGTCAGCAGCAGTGCGATTGCGATTATCTGTGAAGGCTTCGATTAAAATCGCTACACCACCAGGGCCATAGCCTTCGTAGCGAATTGCCTCAAAGATAGCGTTATCACCACCAAAAGTGCCTGCCCCTTTAGCGATCGCTCGTTCAATATTATCATTGGGGATACTCGCTGCCTTTGCCTTGTCAATTGCCGTGCGAAGTTGAAAATTCAGCGCCGGATCTGGTACGCCGCTTCTAGCCGCCACAATAATCGCCCGCGATAACTGAGTAAAGGTTTTCCCCTTTTTTGCATCTACTACCGCTTTTTGGCGCTTAATATTTGCCCATTTACTGTGTCCTGCCATAATCTGAAATTATCAAAACTCTATTCAAGATTAGGATACAAACGCTTGCAAAAACCATGACTTAAGATAATTGTGCAACTCTACATCAAAGTGGCAAAGTTATGTTGAAGCAGCTACGAGAATCGATCAATCATTTTAATCAACATCATGCACAATTTTTTTTCGCCTCCTCGCTATGCCAAGCGAAAAAGAAAGAAACTGTCAAATTATCTTAGGAGATTACTGCTTGTATTATTCGTAGGCATAATAGCTTTAGTTGGATGTCAAAGTATTCTACCTGTTATTAAGCAAGATAAAGTAATTCATTTAACCCTGTGGCAAGGTGTAAATCCGCCGCCGAATCGGGATGTGCTGCAAAAGCTAGTAGACAAATTCAATCAATCCCACCCAGATATTCAAGTAGAGTCGCTTTATGTTGGGCAACAGGATCAACAAACGCCCAAGATTTTAGCAGCAGTGGTAGGAAATGCACCCCCAGATTTATTGTGGTACAATCCGACGATCGCAGGTCAATTGGTAGAACTCAATGCGCTTTTACCTTTGGATGAACTCCTAGAAAAATCTCCAATCAAAGCCGAAATTGACCCTGCTTTGTATGGATCGATGAAATACAACGGTAAAATTTGGTCTGTGCCCTTTGCTACAAATAATGTTGGTATTTTTTACCGTCCGAGTTTGTTTAAGGCGGCAGGAATTACTGAATTACCGCGCACTTGGCAGGAGTTTGCACAAGTTGCCAAGAAATTAACTCGTGATACTAATGGCGATGGACGAACCGATCAATATGGGATGTTTCTACCTTTGGGAAAGGGAGAATTTACAGTGTTCACCTGGTTGCCGTTTATGTGGAGTGGCGGTGGTGAGTTGGTGAGTAGCGATTCACAGAATGCAGCAGCAGTAAATTTGCAAAATAATCAAGGCGCGATCGCAGCTTTGCAATTCTGGCGTAATTTAATTACGGAGGGTTCCGCCATTTTATCTGGCCCAGAACGGGGTTATGAGACAGATGACTTGCTCAGTGGTAAAGTTGCAATGCAATTAAATGGCCCTTGGACTCTGGGGCAATTTCAAGAGACTGGTGTCGATTTTGATGTTTTTCCAATTCCTGTTGGGCAAAAACCTGCTACTGTTATTGGTGGTGAGAATCTCTTCTTTTTCAAAACTACACCAAAACGTGAAAGAGCAGCCTTTCAGTTTGTTGAGTATGCTTTGAGTGAAGAATTTCAGACAGAATTAGCATTGGGAACTGGTTATTTGCCGGTGAATTTGAAATCTCGTAAAAGTGCAAAATATCAAGATTTTATCAAAAAAATACCACAGGTGAAGGTATTTTTAGATCAAGCTAAATATGGGCGATCGCGTCCGATATTTCCTGGTTACAATCGCATTTCTGACAGTGTAGGCCGGGCGATTGAATCTGTATTGTTAGGTAAAAGTTCGCCAGCAGATTCACTCAAAGCAACCCAGCAACGTTTGGATTTGATTTTCAAGTGATTAAGGCGGGTAGTTTACCGCCGTAGACATCGCACGCATCCCTTTTAAATCAATACGCTTGGGTTAATATCATGGCTTTGTAAAACTGCGCCAAACTTTCTTTCTTTGTGTCCTTTGCAGTTCGTTCATCATATATTCATACAGAATTGGTAAGCTGTTGCGCCTTTAATTTGCACTAATATTTTTTCAATATAATTGTGGGGTGGGCATCTTGCCCGCCCTGATAATGCAAGTTGTAAACGCAACAGCTTAGAAGTCTTAACTCTTTGTCAAAGTCAATTTTTTTTAACGAACCGCAAAGGAAGAGAAGGAAGAGAAGGAAGAAATGCTTAACTGAATTGTATTGCCGTTTAAATTACAAAAGGTTCAAGTTCGCGGTTGTACCACTCATCTTCAATCCGTTCAGTAACCAACGGTCTGATGATAAACTTAGGCGGGCTACCATCCAAAACATCAATCCGCACACATGAGTAAGGTAGGCGGTTCTGAGAATTGTCATCATGACGACCCACAAAAAGCGTTGAATCGGCAACTTTCCGAGTGGGTTTACCTGCAATTTCCGTAAAAGTCTCCATCAATTCAGTCCCCTTTCGCCTTTGATAGCGGGGACGATGACCACTACCACCAGAGATAATGCAGTTAATGTGAGAGTCAGCAAATCCGGTATCAGTTGTGCGAAGATGCTCCAAACAGTGAGCGTGACCATTTAAAATCAAATCGACTATGGGACGTTCTTTAATTAGAGAACCAAGATTTTCTGCCACTTGTTCAAACACCCAGCGCAAACGGTGACGAACCGCCAAGGTTTGTGCCTGATTCCACTTAGTAGCTTCTGTAACGAACGGCGGATGGTGGAAAAAGATTACACGTCCGCGCACTTCGGAGTTGTTCCAAGATTCAATTAGTCTGCTTCGCAACCATTCAAGTTGTTCAAAATCGATCGCAGGCATTTTATGAGATGCCAATTGTTTCTCTATATCAATTTTGATCTCGTTTATTTGGTCTAGTTTGGCGCTAAGTTCATCGAGTTGTTCAGCTTCGGCAGGTTTATCTGGGTTGAGGCGATCGCATATTCCCAAAATCTGCAATTCTTCTCGATCTATTTCCTGGCGACGCTTTTGCAATTCCCGGCGGTAAATTTCCCCCTCTTGAGTTGCAGGTAAAGGTGATGGTGTATTAAAGGTATTAGAATCCAGCGCGAAAAAGTCAATCCCGCCATAACGAAAGGTGTAATAGCGATTGGGTAAGCGGGTAAATTGTCCGGGTTCGTAACGCAAACACCGCCCTGTATCGGTCTTAGCAGTGTAGTGTCGATCTAAATGACGTTCTAATTCTTGCGGGGAAGCGATCGCTTGGGTATAGTCCATAAATGCCCGTGCATAAGCATTTCCTTGATACGATCCATGCCAGCCAATCTCGATATCTTTGTAGCGGAACAAGCGACGTAATGAAGATGTTGTGCCAGTAACTAAACGGTACATCAACGGCACATCGTAATAATCATGATTACCTGGCACTGGCAAGAATGGCATATTAAACACCATGCGGTCATAAGGAATGCTTTTCGGCTTGTCACCACCTACAATAAATTCCCGGTAAGGCTCAATAAAGTTTGTTGAATAATATTCTTGGGAACCAACCACATAGATTACATCACCTGTGTGCAACACAAAACTGCAATCATCCCGGTGAGTCAGCATCAATTCGGCAACTTTTCGTTGGGGGTGATGGCGAGAATGGGATTTGGTGCCGGAATCACCAATAACCATAAAGGAAAATTCTGGACTATCTTCCCTGCGATCGTCAATAACCATGCTGGTTTGGTCAATTCCCCGTTGCACAAAACTTGGATGCATCCACCGCACCCGTTCCTTCATCTTTTGAATTTTTACAGGAATCGGTGGATCGGAAATCAATTTCATGGCTGATAACTCTTGAATGCTTAACGCACAAGCTGATTGTAACGAAATAATAAGGATTTTATTTGAAATTAGGATTTACGCACTCAAAATCTAAAACCCCCTTAAAAAAGCTTGGGTCTTTATCTTGTGCGATCGTAAAACTATATGCTACTATCAATATTCGTGTGGTTAAGGACGTATAGCTCAGTTGGTTAGAGCGCTACGTTGACATCGTAGAGGTCACTGGTTCGAATCCAGTTACGTCCATTTGTAGTGTACATTCACAAGTTTTTGAATGTACAACAAACCAAATTGGTTCATGGTGTATTCCCATCCCAGCAAGTGGAAACATTTTAGCTAGCCTGTATCTACTTCTACCACAGATGCGTGGGCGTACCACTTCGTGGAAGCAAGATACGCGTAGCGTTTCGTAGAGAAGACCGTCGCAGACATCGCTACCAATTATTGGTAACTAGAGAGAGGGTTAAGATAAGTCCTATATTAAGTTTGCAGGAATATTAATTTTTTGTGGAATGAAAGTAAAGTGAGCTTTAAGGAGTATTTATGTCACAGTTGGAGCAAGCACTGCCAGACACCTTTGTAATCAAAAGCTTAGAAATTCCCAATATTTTCGACCAGGTTGAGGCTCTAGCTAAAGACTTTGCCACCCGTGCAGGCGCACACGATAAAGAGGGTTCCTTTCCTTTCGAGAATTTTACAGCTTTGTCTGAGGCAAAATTACTCAGCCTCACCATTCCCCGTGAATTAGGTGGTGAGGGTTTAGGGTTATCAACTATCTGCCAAGTCATTGAAGGGATAGCACGTGGCGATGCTTCAACTGCCCTAGTACTGACGATGCATTATCTCCAACATGCCAATGTAGCCCGTAGCCGTCGCTGGCATCCAGAAGTATATAAAAGATTGTGTCGTGAATCCATTGAAGGCATTGCCCTGATCAATGCCGCCCGTGTTGAACCAGAATTAGGAACCCCAGCTAGAGGCGGATTACCTGCCACAATTGCTGAACGGACAACAGAGGGTTGGCGTTTAACAGGCCACAAGCAATACACTACGGGTAGTCCCATCCTCAGTTACTTTGTGGTTTGGGCGCGGACAACTGAAGATGAACCACAAGTTGGCAATTTTTTGGTTCCGCGCGATTTGCCCGGTTTGCAAATTGTCGAAACCTGGGATCACTTGGGGATGAGAGCTACAGGCAGCCACGATCTGATTTTGGAGAATGTATTAATTCCCTTAGAGTACGCTCTGAATATCAGTCCCATATCTGCTGCGCCATCACTTGATCCACTGATTTCCACTTGGGGCAGTTTGACAGTGAGTGCTTTATATCTAGGTGTGGCTAACAGTGCGCGAGACTGGCTGGTTAAATATCTTTGGGAGCGATCGCCTTCTAATCTCAAAGAACCACTAGCAACTCTGCCACGCTTCCAAACTGCCGTAGGTGAAATAGAGGCACTGCTATTTGCTAACAATAGATTAATTTATAGTTTGGCTCAAGATATTGATCGGGGCGATTACGATACTAACGTAGGATTACAGGCACAAGCTGTTAAATACCTTACTACAACTAACTCGATTCGTGCTGTGGAGATTGCCTTGGAACTAACTGGTAATCCTGGTATGTTAAAAAGAAATCCTTTAGAGCGACACTACCGTGACGTTCTGTGCAGCCGTATCCATACACCGCAAAACGACGTTATTTGTCAGTCATTAGGGAAGTCGGCACTGAAAGTCAAGTAATGGAGAATTGCTATAGAGTTTGAGGTATACCAGATCATTTCAACTTTTTCTTCAAGGAGAAGTGGAAAGAATTGATGGGCAAACCTATCGGTTAAATTAAGCCTTGGTGTAATAGACATCTGGTGAAAATGAATGTAGAGACGTAGCACTGCTACGTCTCTACAAGGATTCTGGATAACGCATATTTAATTTCTGGAGATGTCTAATTGAAAATATTGTAGAGTATAGAATTGCCCTAAGTATTGTCCTACGCAACTCACCCTATGACTACCGCACCCTTAAGCTGGGAAGAACTAGAAGCCCTAACGGACTATCAAATAGATACCGTTAATGGTCTCACCAATGCTAAAGCCCGGTTGCGCTTGTTTGGGAAGCCAGAATCTGATGTGCGGGTAACGCTGTACCGCGATAACCATGCCTGGTGTCCTTACTGTCAAAAAGTTTGGTTATGGTTAGAGGAAAAACAGATACCCTACCGCATCGAAAAAGTGACAATGTTCTGCTATGGGGAGAAAGAAAGCTGGTACAAACGTAAGGTACCATCAGGAATGCTCCCTGCGATCGAGCTAGATGGACGGATTATTAAGGAAAGCGATGACATTTTGATCGCTTTGGAAAAAGTTTTTGCTCCATTGAACCAAGGGATGGAAGACCCCACGGTGCTTCCTCTACGTCAATTAGAACGACTTTTATTTAGGGCCTGGTGCGCTTGGCTATGCTCTAGAGTCGGTTCCTCTCAACAAGAACAACGCAACCGAGAACAATTTATCGCAGTGGTGGCTAAGGTCGAGGAGGCTCTGGGTCGCACCCCAAGTCCTTACTTTCTAGATAGCTTTGGCATCGTCGATGTTATTTTTACCCCATATCTCGAACGGATGAATGCGAGCCTTTACTACTACAAGGGCTACTCACTGCGTGAGGAAAACCCCCGCTTGAGCGCATGGTTTGCAGCAATGGAAAGCCGACCGACCTACTGCGGTACCCAGAGCGACTTTCACACCCACGCGCATGATTTGCCTCCCCAGATGGGGGGCTGTTGGGAAAACGGTGAAACCCAGATGCTTCTCAACAAAGCGCGGGTGGATAATGGCCCCTGGTTTGGGCTACCAGATGTTGCTTATCCAGAACCCGAAAACTCCCGCATGGAAGCTCTTAAGCGAACCATTGAGCATCGCATCAATATTATCCGAGTCAACCCCTTAGATGATAAATTGTTTGATCAAGCGCTACGTTGTGCTTTAACACACATGATGACAGGTGAAGACTGTGTACCTCCATCGGGAGCTGATGTCGCTCTCCGATATTTGCGCGATCGCATTAATGTACCGCGAGACATGTCTATCTACGCAGCCAAGCGATTGAGGGAATCCCTGGAAAAAACCGCAGCCCTTGCGGGTCATGGGCAGCCAACACCCATTCCCACTAAGCATCGACGAGATCAAGACCCGTCTAACTTTGCCATCAAGTAGGATTCAGACACCCATCTTGGCAGATCGCGCTCCTTTAAGAGTTAACAGTAAACAGTTATCTTGGTTTCAAGCTTTGATATAGAGCTTTGAAACTGTTTGACCGCATCAATCCCGTATTCCACCCGTTCAATCGCCAACAATGCGTAATATTTTACCTCCTGTCACCACGAATCATTAAATGTTTCTACTTATGATAATTACCGGTCTATAGGACTCATACAGCAGATTGCATGAAAAAACTCCGTACAACTCAAAAAGCCTTCTTTCCTATTGCCTATTACTTATTGCCTTCCCACACAAGTAAGTATGGCTACGCCACGTTGCGCGAACAAAAATCAAAGCGGATTCCTATATCTCCCCAAATTATTATTTCTACATTAGCGGGGGATGTGGACGGAACATGAATCCCATACTGAGCTAGCATCCGAGCTGCATAGCAGCTGCCTGAAGTTCCTGCTCCTGATACCGTTTTCTTTCCCAGTGTTTCTGTGCAAGACATAGTTATAAGCTCTTCTTAAGCCTTCTCCAAAGGATACGAAGACAGCGTAGCTTGCTTCTTTGTTCGCAATAGCGTCCCGTAGGGAAGGAGTACGGCGATCGCAGATGTGGTAATTGTCAAGTAATACTATGTACAAGAGATTAAAGCTACAATAGTTTGCACAAGTATCTCTGGGTCAATTGGTTTAGAAATATGCCGTTGAAATCCAGCTTCTACTGCCTGCTTAGAGTTAATCTCTCCAGCGTAAGCAGTTAGTGCAAGGGCTGGAATTGACTTATTGAGTGGCATCGCCCGAATTTTACGTATTAGCATATAACCATCCATTTCTGGCATTCCAATATCACTGACCAGCACATCAGGTTTGAACTCGACTAGAACTGACAATGCTGCACTCGCCGATGCTACAGAAGTAACAATTGCTCCTGCCTGCTCAAAAACAAAGACAACTAACTCGCGGGTGTCGAATTCATCGTCAACGACAAGTATTTTCACATTCAGCAACGGCAAAGTAAAAGACGTAAGCGTATCGGAAATTGGTTGATTGCTTATTCGGTAATCATTATGCTTGGGCAACGGCAACTTCAAGGTAAAAGTTGCCCCTTGTCCAATACCTAAACTCTCGGCTTGAATACTGCCTCCGTGCAGTTCGACAATTTGGCGTGCGATCGCTAGTCCCAATCCCAATCCGCCAAATTTACGGGTTGTTGCCCCATCCTCTTGCCGGAAATGTTCAAAGATGTAGGGGATAAAATCAGGATTAATACCTTTTCCAGTGTCACTGACAGTAATTTGGGCCTCAGTTTCAACTCTTGTTAATGCAACTGTAATCTCACCATCATTGGGCGTAAACTTGACTGCATTCGATAACAGATTCCACACTACCTGCTGCAACCGCGCTGCATCTCCGTTAATCCTCACAAGCGTGGATGGAATTGTTGTTTGAATTCGCACTGACTTGGCAGCTGCTGCTAATTGAACAGTTTCTAAGGCGGCTTTTATGACTGCACCCAGCTCGACGGGCATCACATTCAAACTCAGTTTGCCCTGTAAAATGCGAGAAATATCCAGCAAATCTTCAATTAATTGCACCTGGAGTTTAGCATTACGCTCAATGGTTTCCACTGCATAAGCAGTTTTGCTCTTGTCTAAGGAGCCTTTGCGAAGCAAACTCGTCCAACCCAAGATCGGGTTAAGCGGCGTGCGCAATTCATGGGATAGCACTGCCAAGAACTCATCTTTTATTCGATTTGCTGTCTGAGCTTGCTGACGAGCAGCTTGCTCACGCTCAAGCAGTTGTTCGCGTTCAGCTTCGGCAAGCTTTTGCTTGGTGATATCTCGCGAGATTGATAAGAGTTGGACAACTTGCCCTGATGCATCTCGAATCGGCGTGATAATGACATCCCACCATTTCGGCTTTCCTTTTGCCGTGGGGCAGTAGCCTTGAAATTGACCAACATCGCCCGATAACGCGGCGGTGAGGGCACTCGCCGCATTTTCTTGGTCTTCGCCTTGCCAAAAATTAATCCACTTAGCGTTAAAGAATAATGCCGGATCGTCAATTTCTAGAAGACTCAGCCCACCTTGATTCAAGTAGATTAGCCGCCCGTCTAAGGTTAAAACTTTGATGCAGTCTTGACTGCTCTGTAAAATTCGTTCCTTTAGCTCTTCACTTTCTCGTAGGGCTGCTTCGGTAAGTTTGCGATCGCTAATGTCTTTGAAAAGGACACCAACTTTTCGATGTTTCGGCTGCCCAATACGGAATGCATAAACGTCAAACCAACGGTCTAAGGCAACAGCTTGATTCTCGAAGCGAATGGGTTCGCCCGTTATAGCCACTTGCCCGTAAATTTCAAACCAATGCTTTTCATGATTTGGAGCAAGCTGGCGTATTCTTTTGCCTTGTGCATCCTTGAGTCCGGTTTGTTTTTCAAACGACGGACTGATTTCTAAAAAGCAGTAATCGTTCGGCGTGCCGTTTTCATCAAAAAGCATTTCGATCACACAAAAGCCTTCGTCAATGGACTCAAACAGCGTTCGATAGCGTTCTTCAGAACGACGTAAAGCTGACTCTGCAACCTTTTGCTCACTGATGTCTGTGCAAGTGCCATACCAGCGAATGATTTGATTGTTTTCACCCAGCATTGGTAAAGCACGGGTGAGATGCCAACAATAGGTTCCATCAGCCTGTCTCAAGCGATGTTCAACCTCATAGCTTGCGATCGTCTCAACGGCTTGAGTCCATACCGAGATAGTGTGTTCTCGATCCTCTGGATGGATCAGGTCTTGCCAGCCGAACCCGTGGATTTGTAAAAGGGCTAATCCGGTATAATCACCCCACCGGGGGCTACAATAATCCACCTGCCCGATGGCATCAGCCGTCCAAACCATTTGGGGAATGGATTCAGCCAGGAAGCGAAAGCGCTGCTGACTAGCAGCAAGGCGGACTCGTCCCAATCCTAGATTGGCGGCAACCCGCGCCAGCAATTCACGTCGGCTGAATGGCTTCACCAAGTAATCATCTGCTCCAGCTTCTAAGCCTTCGACTGCCGATTCTTCTCCAGCACGGGCAGACAACAGCAATATTGGAATTTCACGTGTTCTAGAATCACCTCGTAACTGCCGCAACAACTCAAAGCCATCCATTCTTGGCATCATCACATCGCTGAGGATCAGATCCGGCGGGCTATTGTATGCAACAGCTAGAGCAGTTTCACCGTCAACAGCTACGTCCACTGTGTAGTACTCACTAAGAATCCGTTGTAAATAATCGCGCATATCTGCGTTATCATCCACCAGGAGAATTCGGGCAAAAGAAGTAGGGGGACTATCTGAGGCAGAAGAGAAATCTTGCTCAACAGCTTCTTTCGGAAGCCACCCGAAAGCTTCTTCAACATAAGATGTTGCACCAGCAACGCTATAAACACTGCTTTGGCTTGTCTTGAGACGATCTTGGGGTAAGTGAGCCGTTCCAGTTGGCAATTGCACAGTAAAGGTACTTCCTTGACCTAACGTACTGTCAACCGTAATCGTCCCACCATGTAGATGGACTAATTCTTGGACTAGCGACAGCCCAATACCCGTTCCCTCAAAGGTGCGTCCTTTAGCAGCTTCAACTCGATGAAACCGCTCAAATAAGCGGGGAACCTCTTGTGCTGGAATACCAGTACCCGTGTCGCACACCACCAATGACACTATATTGCCAAGCGAGTGCAAAGAAACTGTAATCTTTCCTTCAAAGGTGAACTTTAATGCATTCGAGAGCAAATTTAATAAAATCTTCTCCCACATTTGCCGATCCACGTAAACGAGTTCTGCTAAAGGAGGGCAATCTACAATTAATTCTAATCCCGCAGACTCAGCAGCAGATTGGAAAATGCTTGCTAGTTCTGCGGTATATTTAGCTAAATCGGTTGGCTCATAGATGGCTTGAGTGCGTCCGGCTTCAATGCGTGAGAAATCTAACAGAGTATTCACCAGCTTGAGCAGTCGTATTCCATTACGCTGCACCATCTCTAATTGCACTTTTGCTTTAGCTGGAATCATTCCATCTAATTCGGTTAACGTTTCTTTAAGCGGCGACAACATCAGCGTTAGAGGAGTGCGAAATTCATGGCTGACATTATTGAAGAAGGTCGTTTTAGCTCGATCCAGTTCTGCTAGTGCCTCAAGGCGTTTGCGTTCTTCTTCATAAGCATGAGCATTGGCGATCGCACTTGTTATATTACCTACTATCAAATCAAAGAACTTTCTATACTCCTGCTCGAAAGCGCGGTGTGGATTGATGCCCAATACCAGCAATCCAACTATTTGTTGTTGTCCAACTGGGAGCAGCGGCACGACCCAAGCTTCCGACGGAGGTTTGTCCCAAGCTCCTTTAGGCAAAGCCCCAAACCGAGTTGTCAAATCATCAATGATTGCTGCTTCCCTGGTCTGATAAACTTGGTTGAGTTTCCACGCATCACTCTGCTGAGTTAAGTTCACTCTCGATGGTATTGCTTCTATTTGCTCGATTGGAGTAGTAGTTCCAACCAGCTTTGCATTACTGCCGTCTGCCTCCACCTGATACAGCATGGCAAATGGAATATCATAAGAATTTGTTGCTAGAGATTGAATTGCACTCAAGCTAGCTGCTTCTACAGTCTTTGCTTGAGCCGTTTCGCTCGCCAGTAAGCTCAGAGTTTGTAAGCGGCGATCTCCCAGCACCCGTCCTGTTGTTTCACTTACAATGCAAAATACTCCCCCCACGCTCCCGCTCTCGTCTCGCACAGGGTCGTAGGAGATATCGAAATAAGTTTCCTCTATGTAACCATATCGATTCAGGAAAAATAAATAATCTTGCGCCCAGAATGCAACTCCTGTTGCAATAACTCCATTAACCAAAGGTTCTAAAACATTCCAGACTTCGCTCCATACTTCCTTAGCTGGGCGACCTAATGCCCAAGGATGCTTTGAGGCTAGAGCTGGGCTATAGGCATCGTTATAAATCGTGATTAATTCCGTTCCCCAGAACAGACAAATCTGGGCTTTAGAAGGCAGCAATATGCTAATCGCGCTCCGTAAGCTCTGAGGCCAATTAGCTACATCACCTAAAGGAGTCTTTGACCAATCGAGCGATCGCATCAGGTTTCCAACCTCGCCACCCTCAATAAAAATGCTTCTGGCAGTTATGCCTTCTCTGTTAGATGACATCCCTGCTACCCCTGATTTTTAAAGTATTTGGCTAACAGTTCCTCACCCTCTGCTCCCATATTATGCAGCAGTGTTTCAATTTGCTTGAGTGCTAAAGGAATTGGTCGGGTTCGTCCATTTTCCCAACGATTGACGCTCCCAAATGACACACCAAGTTTCTCTGCAAACTTCACTTGGGATAGTTGCAGTAGCTGTCGAGTTTCCCGAATTAATGCTGCAATTTCTACAGGCTTTACAGCCGCCATTTAGTTTTGCCTTCTTCGCTTAAGCTATTTGACTATAACAGGTGTGATAAAAAGCAGAATATCTGCCATTAGGTATAAGGTCTATCTAATCAACAAATATTCAAGAAGAATACATTCGTCAGAATGGGCTGCGCCCCGCTACGCTAATATGAATCAGAACAAGGAAGGGCGATCGCCGTTTGCTGTCTTCGTTTCCTTTGGAGAAGCCTTAAGAAGAGCTTATCCCCATTGCAACCGTGTTTCGATATGCACCATACACAGCATAAATGATTAAACGCAGATAGAATCGAGAGCATGGAGACACTGCTGGGCGTTCGCTGTTGGCGTTCGCGGAGCGTCTCGTAGGAACTTATCCCACTAATTTAAAAACGTCTATTTTTTCAACTCAGATGTGCTGTAAAATCCTGATTTTTCGTTCTTTATTTACAACTAAATGAAGATTTTTACAACAAATCATATTAGTGGGATAGATTCTTCTAATCTCTCAAAAATGAGCTAATTGTGAGTAACTTGTTAAGATGATGTTGACTGCACAATGAGTCAAAGCAAACATCACTGACCACCATTAGAAGCATGAAGCAGCTGTCAGACTACAACTTCTTTGACCCAGAAGTGCTTGTGTGCCCTTATGAATTCTACAAGCTGGCACAGGAGCAAGCACCAATTATGGAGCTACCAAGTCCTAGAACGGAATCAAAACTCTTTCTTGTTACTCGCTATGAATTAGCGATCGAAATTCTTAAGGATACAAGAGTATTCTCTAGCAATTTCTCTACTTTACTAGCTGGCAAAGAAGAACAGGATGATGAGTTGCAGAAAATTTCGGCTCTTGGCTGGCCTCAGATGAACACCCTACTCACGGCAGATCCACCAGAACACGAGCGATTTCGATCGCTGGTGAATAAGGCATTCACCTCGTCGCGTATCAACAAAATGCGTGACTTGATTGAGCAGATTGTTGATGAACTCATTGACAGTTTCATTGATCGCGGCAAGTGTGAATTCGTGAGTGAGTTTGCCGTAGCCTTACCGCTCAAAGTTATTGCTCAACAGTTAGGTGTGCCGCAAGCAGATTTGCCGAAGTTCAAGCAATGGTCTGATGCTTTTATTGCGCGTTTAGGTCAGATACTTTCTAGAGAGCAGGAGATTGAGTGTGCTAAAGATGTTGTTGCTTTCCAGCATTATTTTCATGATGTCATAGAGTCACGCCAAAAACAGCCTCAAGATGATTTGATCACTGACTTGGTACAGGCAAAAGTAGATGGAGAGCGATCGCTCGACACTGCTGAACTGCTGAGTATAATTCAGCAAATATTAGTCGCAGGCAATGAGACTGTCACCAGTGCGATCGCAGGTGGAATGTTGTTACTGACAAACAATAAAGAGCAGATGAAGTTGGTACAAACAGATATTTCCCTGTTAGAGAACTTTGTTGAAGAAGTTTTACGAATGGAAAGTCCGACAGCAGGAATGTGGCGAGTTGTGACGCAAGATACAAAACTCGCAGACGTTGATCTCAAAGCTGGATCTTTAGTGATGCTCCGCTTCGATGCTGCTAACCGCGACTCCATAAAATTTATTGAGGGTGAGCGTTTCGATGTTCGCCGCCATAATGCCAGCAACCATTTATCTTTTGGTCATGGCATTCATTTTTGTTTAGGTGCGATGCTTGCTCGTAAAGAAATGCAGATCGCATATCAGCGTTTGCTGCTACGGTTGAAGGACATTCGCTTGGCACAAGAGGGATACCAGTATTTACCGAACGTACTCATGCGGACACTGAAGCACCTCTATATTGAGTTCGACAAGGCAACATGAAATGTGCATGACCACAAGCGATGCCTACCTAGGGCGGCAAGCTACACGTTCACTTTTATCCCTTTTCCAGTCGCGGTATTTTGCGCCAATCATCAAAGAGGGTTGGAGCATATTGTTGGCTTAGAAGTTGAGTGGTATCTGGCAAAGTTGGAAGTGCCAAGATAATGCCAAAATTTACCTAAAACAGTTTTGATCGCGCCAACTTTTTCATATCTGAGATTGGGTGATGTTTTTCAAGAAGACTGCAACGCTTTTAGCTGTGCCCGTAACTGGGCAATTTCTTGAGCCATATCCACAACCATTGCTGCACCTACGAGATTTAGACCCAAATCTTGACGCAAGCGTTGGATTTGAGCAATTCGCGCAATCTCTCGTGAGTGCAACATTGAGCCTTTCGGTTCGATCAATCCGAGTTGTACAAATCGCTCAATTACAATCGTTGAAGTTTGGGTAACTGAGGCTGCATATTCAAATGTATAAAGGCGATCGCCTTCATGAGAAACAACTGTACTGGAGAGGCTAAACTGGCTCATAACGTTACTCCTTGTAATGCAGTACGTGGATTAAAGCTGCTATTGGCCTGAATCTTTTCATAGCAATCCCGCTCAATTTCGCTTAACTCTTTCGGAGACACGATCTGAAGTTTCACAATCAGGTCAGTTCGCCCACCTTTTGGTTGCGTCCAGCCTTTTCCTCGCAACCGCAGCGATTGACCGGAACGCACACCTTTAGGAACGCTCAATGTGACGCGGCCCTCTGGTGTTGGTACTTGAATTTGAGCGCCTAAGACTGCTTCATCTGGACGAATAGGAACTTCGCAAGTTAAATTGTCATCCGAAAACTGAAAAAATGGATGGGGAAGCAGCTCAATTGTGAGATACAAATCGCCTCGCTGTTGAGAAAAAGGGCTGGGGCGACCTTTGCCTTTAATGCGAATTCGACTACCCGGTTTAGCACCTGCGGGAATCCGAACGTTGATAGTTTCATCATCCAACTGCAACCGCTTTTGAACGCCATGAAACGCTTCCGAGAAGGAAAGTGCGATCGCAGCTTCACTATCGGGTGCTGGTGCTTGGCTGCCAAATGAGCCAAAGTCATCAGGCTGCCTAGCCGAGGTACGGTAATAAGTCCGTCCTGCTCTTGTCCTGCCCCCTAAACCACCTAGCAAATCATTGATAAAGTCATCAAAGTTGCTATATTGGTCAAAATTCTCTGCATACGTGCTAGTTCCTCTAGGAGGAGTACCGCTAACCTCCGCTTGCTTCCAGTACTGCCCAAAAGAGTCATATTTTTCGCGCTTTTCTGGGTTTGATAAAACTTCGTTGGCTTCATTGATGTCTTTGAATTTTTCCTCGGCTTCTGGATTGCCAGGATTCACGTCAGGATGATATTTGCGGGCAAGTTTGCGGTAAGCTCGCTTAATCTCGTCGGAAGTTGCAGTTTTGCTAACTCCCAAAATGTTGTAATAATCTTTGAAATCGGTTGCAGTTGCCATGATTTGATACTCGTAATCCGACTATTCTGCACTTGAAAGGTTTTTTGTGAGTGATAATTCTCCTTCATCATTGAGTTGTTCAAAGTCGGTAGTCTCCACGCTTTAACCAACAAAATCGGCATCAATCACATCGTCATTGTTTTGTCCGGTTGGCTGATTTCTTGGATTAGGATTGCTAGTTGCTGCGTTAGCTTGGGCGTAAACGGCGCTACCGATTTGCATAAGCGCTTGTTGAAGATTCGTTGTGAGCGATCGCATTTGCTCGTAGTTTTCTCGCTCAATTGCCGATCGCAACTCGTCAATCAATTGTTGCGCCCGACTTTTATCTGCTTGAGAAACTCGACCATTCAAGTCTTGCAGTTGTTTTTCTGCCTGATAAACCAGCGAGTCCGCATTATTTTTGGTGTCGATTTGCTCGCGGCGTTGGCGATCTTCTTGGGCATGAGTTTCTGCATCTCGTACCATGCGTTCCACATCGCGTTTATCCAGCGTCGAAGCGCCTGAGATTGTAATCGATTGTTCTTTACCAGTGGCGCGATCTTTAGCAGTTACCGATAGTAACCCATTTGCATCGAGGTCGAACGTCACTTCAATTTGAGGTACGCCACGCGGAGCCGGAGGAATGCCATCGAGCCGAAACGTACCTAAACTCTTATTGTCTGCCACAAGTTCCCGTTCTCCTTGCAGAACATGAATTTCGACATTCGACTGGCCATCAGCGGCGGTTGAAAACGTCTCGGATTTCTTTACCGGAATCGTCGTGTTGCGGGGAATAATTTTTGTCATTACCCCGCCCATTGTTTCCACCCCTAAAGAAAGCGGTGTTACATCTAGCAGCAGCACATCTTTCACTTCTCCCGCCAGTACTCCACCTTGAATTGCTGCACCCACAGCAACTACTTCATCGGGGTTCACTCCCTGATTTGGATCTTTGCCTGTGATGCGTCTAACGAGTTGTTGCACGGCGGGAATTCGGGTGGAACCGCCTACTAGGACAACTTCATCAAGATTGGCATTGTTCAGATTGGCATCGTTGAGAGCTTGCTCAACTGGAATGCGGCAGCGATCGAGCAAGTCAGCGCAGAGTTTCTCAAACTCCGCCCTAGTTAAGGTTATATCGAGGTGCTTTGGCCCCTCTTGAGTTGCCGTGATGAAGGGGAGATTAATCGCCGTTTGGGTGGCGCTAGAAAGTTCAATTTTGGCTTTTTCTGCGGCTTCGGTTAACCGTTGCAGGGCTTGCTTATCTTTGCGTAAATCAATACCTTCGTGACGCTGAAAATCATTTGCAACATAATCGACAATCTTTTTATCAAAGTCATCGCCGCCTAAATGGGTATCCCCACTCGTGGCTTTGACTTCAAACACGCCTTCTCCAACTTCTAGAATCGAAACGTCGAACGTGCCGCCCCCTAAGTCAAAGACTAAGATTGTTTCGTTGCCTTTTTTGTCTAAACCATAAGCAAGTGCCGCCGCCGTAGGTTCGTTAATGATGCGGAGTACTTCTAGCCCTGCAATTTTGCCTGCATCTTTGGTCGCTTGTCGTTGCGAATCATTGAAGTAAGCAGGCACAGTAATGACTGCTTGCGTAACGGGTTCTCCTAGATATTTGCTGGCATCATCTGTAAGTTTTCGCAAAACTTGAGCAGAAATTTCTTCAGGCGCGAATTGTTTTTTGAGCGCTGGACAATCGAGCTTGACGTTACCGTTGCTATCACGAACGACTTTGTAAGAAACTTCACTTGCTTCGTGGGTGATTTCATCGTGTTTGCGTCCGATAAACCGTTTAACCGAGTAGAACGTATTCTCTGGATTCATTACCGCCTGTCGTCGAGCAATTTGACCAACCAAACGTTCGCCTGTTTTTGTATATGCAACTACAGAGGGAGTGATGCGTTGTCCTTCTGCATTCGCAATCACGAGTGGTTGTCCGCCTTCGATGACTGCAATACAAGAGTTAGTTGTCCCTAAATCAATTCCAACAACTTTTGCCATAACTTTCGATTCCTTTCATCAGATTTTGAGCTGCTGATTGTAGTTCTAAGAAACTTCAGTAGTATTAAAAGCTCAACTTGTAACTAACAGTTCTCCGACAGATTGTCTTGTTCTTCTTTAAGGAAACTATTCAGAAATTTTCTGTGCATCAACCAATAGAAAGACAAAAAAGTATCCAGTATATATAATTATTTTTGGCATTAATGTTGTGATTTATACATTCAATGATTTAAAGGAAAGAATTGAAAATTGAATTGGGTGCGATCGCTCGAAGTTTCTCAGTACCTTTCTCCCTGCTCTGGGTAATCTAGCCTCACCTGCACCATCTGCACTGCCTCTTCCACTTTCAATACTTCTCGGTTAAGGGGAAAAGGGTAAAGGGAAAGGGTTTGAATTTCCCTTTACCCATTGCCCTTTAACCTTTCCCCAGACCAAAAGAGAGATTATTGGGTTTAACCGAAAAGTATTAAATACCGACCAGCGCAAAACTTACACCTATGGTTCCCCAAAATGATGCCGAGCCATTAATTGCACGGCTCAACAGTCAGCCGAAGGTAGTACTAATAGCCAGTTGATATTGTCCCCCAACTGTGAATTCATCAAATTCCATAATGTGATGGCTTATTCATCTGATGTTTCTTCAATCTCTATTTCCCAAGGTTCTCCTTTATTATCTGGTGTAAAAAGCTGAATTTTGGACTTGTTAGAAAATTGCTTCAACTGTTTGATGAACTGTGGAATAGCATCAACAATATGCAGATAACTTTCTATGTCATAGCAGATAATGATTAACATCAGAGGACTAGTATTTATTTTGAAATACCAGTGACAATTTGATAGTAAAACTCGCATAGGTGGGACGCAGGCTTGATAAAATCGCCTACAAGTAGCTTCTTCTAGCTGCCTGTAAAATAACTCGTTAAGTAGAGTTGCTCCAGTTGGAGGCAGATCATCTGCGGGAAGAAGGGATTTATTCATAACACGAAATTAGGCATTGTGGATTGGAATTAGTTTTTCTATTAATCACTGATAACTCAGGATTTACCAGCCTTAGCACGAAGATTTTTTGGAGTATTGTGTAGTAAAAAAAGGTCGGCGAAGCAATTTTTTCCTAATGCTACTTCCATTCTTAAACACTTAGGACTTACGCAAAAACCCTCTAAAACTCTCATTCCTCCGTGACCTCTGCGCCCTCTGTGGTAGCCTGCGGCAAGCCACTTCTCTACGAGACGCTACGCGAACGTGTCTACGTTTTCCGTTACCCCTGCGTAAGTCCTAACACTATCAAGTGCAATACTTTCTCTAGGAAACGGCGTTTGTCAAAAATTCCCTGAATCAGCACCTCTAGTTCAGTTGCGCCCTTGGAAGGAAAATCTTCACTATTGATTAGACATCTTGCAAAAGTAACAAATGCCAAGATGTTGGGGTGCATGGTAAAGGTTACTGGGTTTGGGGAAATTCTATCCCTTTCCCTTTTACCCCTTACCCCACTTCTGCAAGAAGTCTATTGTGTGCTAGGGTAAAAACTCCTGCCATTCCAAGGTTAATATATGGACTTATGCCTGATTTTGGTAAGCAATAATTAGGGCTGTAGTGTAAAAAAGCTTCAGTCTCTGTTGAAAGTAATACCTGATTTGCCGATAACCTGCTTGGATGAATCGAGACAATAACTGCTAATCTGTTTAATGCTTAATCTTTGCTTCAGCCTCTAAAAACAGATTACCAATATCAAACAAAAACTGCATAGTACCTCGATAGCCAACTTTGGTAAATTGACTATGATCTAAGCGGTCACAAATAGGAATCCCTTGACGGTAGAGAGGAATTTTTAAGCGTTGAGCGATCGCTACTCCATGAGAGTTGGTAATCAGCAAATCAGATCCAACCGCCAGTTGCTCAAAGTCTTCCAAATCGCCAATAGTGACGCTAGGAATCGGAAGTTTTTCTAACAGAGGAAAGCGTGTTGTTGTCACTGCTGCGTGAATCTGAACTCCTAGCGATCGCAAAAAAGAAACTGTTGACCAAAGTAAATCGGGTTCCAGCGCCAAAGCAACTCGCTTGCACCCAAAGTAAAAGTGATTCTCTAACATCACATGTTTTAGCTGACGGCGTTGACGGCGGTATTTCTCCGGTACGCTAACACCACTGATATCTGCCAATGCTTGCAAGAATTTATCTACTGCTAGTAGTCCCGTCAGTTCACTAAATACTTCATAGGGTATATTGAATCTCCGATCCAAAATTTGCGCTGCACCTCGCATACTCTCACCTAGTGCCAAAGTGAATACAGAAGTGCCAATTGAACGCAATTGTGCCAATGTAGTGCCATTAGCTGTAATGGCACTAGAGGAATCTTCTATATGACTATATAGTACGCCAGAAAGGTCAGGTACAACAATAGGTACAAGTCCAAAGGAAGCGACAATCTCTTTGATTTCCTGTACATCGCCTGGTGTGAAAGCAGAACTCGCTAAAATAGTGATTTGTGTGGGACAAGGGTCTTGTTTGGAGCCTTTTTGGGGAATTTCCCTGACTATACTCTCGACTGCGCCAGCAAAGCCATCCTGTAATGTACCTTTGAAATCAGGTGTAGAGACAAGCACAATTGGTAAATAATCCAGTTCTGGGTGACGGTGACGAATTTCTTTAACAAAGCGCCCCATATCATCACCTCTGGTTTCCACGAGTCCAGTGCTACAAAGACCGATAATTTCTGGCTTGGATCTCTGCACCAAAGTCAAGATTGCTTGTTCAACCCTTTCCTCACCACCCAAGATGGTTGCAACTTCTGTCATCGCCGTACTGGAAAGGGGAATCGTCTGACGGAAATGCTGTACTAATACTGCCTTCGTCAAAGCAGTACAGCCTTGTGAACCGTGTAACAAAGGCATTATTCCCTTCAACCCTAAAAAGGCTAAAACTGCACCTACAGTCTGGCTTTGCTTGAGGGGATTAACTGCAACAGATGTACTCGTAACGCTAATAATCGCCATTAGATGTTCTCCTCTGGAGAATTTCCTGTTTCCCACGGGGCTGGTTGAGATACTTGTTCCCACACAGGGGTGTAAAAAGCAGCATAGAGTTCTCGTGCTATCTCTAAAATTCCCATATAGCCTGCATAGGCATGGTTGCGTTCTTGATTAACGTCTAGGAATGGAATCCTAGCAGTAAGAGAGATGTCTTGATGGTGTTTATCAGCAATTAACATATCAGCTTGATTTGCGTTAATTATCTGTAAAATTTCTTGAGGACTATTTTGCTCTAGAATTATGCCATCTTGACCCAGTAAAGTTTTGACTCTAATTCTATCCTCCTCAGTATTATTATTAGTAATAATAGCAATAACTTCCATCCCCAATTTCTTAGCAGCAAAGATAATCAACCAGCTCTTGAAACTTCCAATAGAAAGGAGAACCCGCTTACCTTGTAATTGGGTGATATAAAGAGCGAGTTTTTCGTCTATTGCAGCAGTCTCTTCTGCAATTAGCTTTTCTGTACGTTCTTGTAAACTAGAATTACCCAACTTGGCAGCAATATTTCTTAGACATTGATTGATTTGCTCTATCCCGTAAATAGACTCTTCAATATAAGGAATACCATATTGTTTTTCCATCCTTTTAGCCACGTTGATTAGTGCTTTGGAGGAGAGGATCACATTAAGTTTGGCACGATGGGCACAGCAAACTTCTTTGTAGATAGCATCGCCTGTAATTTTTGCCAAAACTCTAATACCTAATTTCTCCAACAACGGTAGAACATTCCATATTGCACCTGCAATATTGTATTCACCAATTAGATTGATATCATAAGGTGTAGCTGTATCTGGTTCAGCTGTTCCAATAACGTGTGAAAGCATTGCTTCACCAGCGACACGGTTGCCCAAATTTTGGTTCCCAATGAATCCAGGGCAATGTACAGGGATAGTGGGTATTCCTGTTTTCTCGGTGGCATCTTTGCAAACTCCCTCGATGTCATCCCCAATCAAAGCGGTGATGCAAGTGGAATAAACAAATACCGCCGCAGGTTTGTAGCGTCTTTGTAATTCTAAAATGCCTTTATACAGCTTTTTGGCTCCACCGAAGATGATATCGTTCTCATCGATGTCGCTGCTAAAGCGTATCTTGTACAGCATCGAACCAGATGAGAGACTGCTGTAACTTCCCCAAATACTGGCAGCACAGCCACTTGGCCCGTGAACTACATGAGCAGCATCAGTGATTGGTACAAGAGTCATCATTGCACTATCAAAAGCGCAACTCCCTTGAGTAGTTCCAGGTTGGGGTAATTGTGTGGAAGACTTTTTTTTCTTTTGTATCTGCTGCTGACGAGCATCTTCAGAATTAGAGTCACTGAGTGAATCGTTGGTTTTTCCTGGCGTGGGATTCATTTGTTTGGTGACAATAGGTAGAAATTTTTAGATATTAGCTGAATTCCCAAAGGCTGAAGAGGATTTTCATTTATTCACCGTGGTATCTAAAGATGGATAAAAGGGAATGAGAAAGAGAATTTCCCATCCCCTAAAACATAAACATCATCTAGGTTAGAGAAGGAGAAAACAAAAACATGAACTAGACTATTAAATTATTAATGTTGTCCTGTACACGTTAGTTGATTAGTGTTAACACGGTGAAAAAGAAACGCGCAGAGTTGAGATTAGCTATTCGACTACCTCCATTTTAAATGATGGGTGAGAAGGTGGGCGAGAATAGCCCACCTAATATTTACTTTGTATTTACCACCTGATTCTGAAGAATAAGCTTACTTCTTCTCGTTACCGGAAACTATTTCTACGTTTCCTTTTTTGAGTGCTTCTAATGCTTCACCTTCAGCATCTTCTTGTTTTTTAGCTGCGTCTGCTTGGCTAATTAGTTTCGCAGCATTTTCTTCACTTTCAAGGATACCGAATTCAATCAACAAATCTTCTAGCTCATCCATCTCGATGGGTGTGGGAACGGCGAGATTTGTATTGTTGATAATCTTGTCTGCTAATGTACGGTATTCATGAGCTTGCTTGCTGTCGGGTGCGTACTCGTTCACTGTCATCCGCCGCAATTCGGCATGTTGCACGATATTGTCACGGGGGACGAAGTGAATCATCTGAGTACTTAATCTGGCTGCAAGGGTGCTAATCAGTTCATCTTCCCGGTCAGTTTTGCGGCTGTTACAAATTAGCCCACCCAAACGTACCCCACCAGTGTGAGCATATTTGAGAACGCCACGAGCAATGTTGTTAGCTGCAAACATCGCCATCATTTCACCGGAGGTAACGATGTAGATTTCTTGGGCTTTACCTTCACGAATTGGCATAGCGAAACCACCACACACAACGTCGCCCAACACGTCGTAGGATACGAAATCTACATCTGAGTAAGCGCCGTTTTCTTCAAGGAAGTTGATAGCGGTGATGATACCCCGACCGGCGCAACCAACACCAGGTTCTGGCCCACCTGATTCTACACATCTGATATTTCGGAAGCCAGTTATTACCACTTCTTCAAGTTCAATATCTTCCACAGCGCCCCGTTCAGCAGCTAAGTGCAAGACTGTGGTTTGGGCTTTACAGTGCAAAATCAATCGGGTAGAGTCAGCTTTGGGGTCACATCCGACAATCAAGATGCGTTTACCCACTTCTGCCATCGCAGCAAGGGTATTTTGGGAAGTGGTAGATTTACCAATACCACCTTTACCGTAAAAAGCAATCTGTCTAATTTTTTCGTCGGACATGATAATTTATCCTGCAATTGTTTGTTTGGTGGGTCTGTCGATTCATGAAGCGATGCCTACGGCGGTAAACTACGCACTTTGTGCCGGAGGTACTCGCATTGTAAAATTACAGCGCTGGCCTTATGTAGAACGTCGTTGGAGGCGCTCGTTCTACAGCAAAAAGAGCCCGAATCCACAACATATTCAAGTTTTGGTAAGTTTTCGTTGGCCATTAGTCATTGTTTTTTCTGACTAATGGCTAGAGCAATGAGACATCACTCAAGGAATATTGCAAGTATTACCATCCGCCCACTCAAATGATTTCTCTAGCGGTAGTAGTACCAATTGGAAAAAAGAAAGCTACATATTCCAAACTGGAAACCCAAATTCAATCCGAATTCCTTAATTACGAATTACGAATTATGAATTATCAAAGGTTGCTCATACCTTAAGAGTGGTTGCAGCAGGAATTTCAATTTACGCCAAGTATTCCTTTAAGCACACAACCAACCATTGCAATCCACTCTAAACAGTCGCTACAACTTCCCCAATTTTGCTGATATCGTAACCGCCGAGAATTTCAAATTGTGAGTGAACCATCCGATGTCCCAAAGTACTAAGCAATTGCTGTACAGGTGCAACTTCGAGATATTCCTTGAGAATCACCAAATCGTATCGTGACTGATGTAAAGGGATAAATCCCAGACCAAAAGCGGTAGCTACAGATGCCGTACTCATACCAGCATCAGCAATTCCTAATCCTACAGCTTGGGCAACGTCCTGGTGACTTTTGAATACATTGTCAAAGCCTTGAACAGCATCGAATGGTATCTGCTCCTTTTGGAGTGTTTGTTCCAAAAGCATCCGACTACCAGAACCTATTTCGCGGTTAACAATAGTCGCTCCCCCAGCAACTAAGTCAGTAACTGTTCTAATTCCCATCGGGTTGCCAGGCTTCAACAAAAGTCCCTCTTCCCAAACACCAAGGGTAATCAGAACTGCTTCCCTCCCAGCCAGAACATCTCGAACAAAGGGAGTATTATACTCACCAGCTTCAGGATCGTACAAATGCATCCCAGCGATGTGCGCCTCACCTCTGCATAGACTGTGCAATGCAGCCATGCTATTGGCGAAGTTATATTGAACTCGCAGTTGGGGATGCCAGCGTTCGGTGGCTCTTGCCCATAGTGAAATCACAGGGGCACAACCAGCAATCACAACGGTATTGTGAAGTGTGTCGAGATTATCGTCTAGTAGCCTGACTCGAACTTTATTTGTACCTATTTGGCTAGTACCTTCTCCATCAGCCGGAATCATATCTTGGCGAAAAGCATCCTTACCAATCAAGGGATAAGCTATCCATTGTCCTCCTACACGAGCCACGCTAACTCGTAGTTGCTGACCGTTAGGAACAGGTTTGGCAAGGACGGCTTCGATTTCAGGTAAATCCCGCTCTAACCAGAATAGATCCTCAACTTGACAGCCAAGCGCTTTGGCCAAGCGAAGTGTTATGGCAACTGAGGGAGCATATAATCCCGACTCTACACCACTAATAGTCTGACGAGTCACACTAGCGATGTTAGCCAAATCTTGTTGGCTCATGCCTAAGCGAGTTCTAATGGACTTCAAGTTATTACGGAGGTCACTATCCTGCTTCATTGGCTTTGTCTCTTAGTTTCAAAAAGCCGTAGCGGATTTAACTTAATATCTGCCAAGGCGAAAGTATGGTCTTTGAGTTTATATCATTTCTCTCTGACGACTTTTTGTGCTTTCGCTATCTTGATTCCCCATACAAAAAGACTATCACAGAAATTGCAAGTTTGCTTGCGAAGCGCAAATTATTTTTGCAAGTGGTTGTTTTTTAGCTGCTATTATCGCTCAAAAGCCCCAAATTCCAATAAACAGAGCATTTGTCTAGCAAGAAGAATTTACCAATTTTATTGGTACAAATGGCATTTGATACAGTTTTAGAGATTAAAACTTACGCAAAAAACCTCTAAAACTCTCATTTCTCCGTGACCTCTGCGCCCTCTGTGGTAGCCTGCGGCAAGCCACTTCTCTACGAGACGCTACGCGAACGTGTCTACGTTTTCCGTTACCCGTGCGTAAGTCCTGAGAGGTTATTTTCAGCTTTGATGCTTGATAGACGAGTAATAAAAACCGTAGAAAACATACCAATCAATTTCGTACTTGGGGATGAATTTTACCCTAACTTGATCGCCTTTTTAACTGATTAATTCACCACAGACACTTCTCACAATTTGTAGAAACTCCCGTAAAACAGGTGTCATATCCTCTTGTCGCCACACTACAGCCGTTTCTACTAACGGGGTTTTTTCTTCTAAAACGCGATAAACTACACCAGCCCTTTGAAGATTTTGCAAAGAAGACGGTACGATCGCAATCCCCATTCCTGCTGATACTAGCCCGATAATTGTTTGCATTTGGATTGCTTCTTGAGTCACTTTTGGGCTGAAATTTCCTTGCTGGCAAAGACTCAGGATTTGATCATAAAGTCCGGGGCCCAAATGGCGGGGGAACATAATAAAATTTTCGTTCAAGAGCGATCGCACTGAAATATTTTCTTGTCTAGCTAAGAAATGAGTTTCTAGCAAAGCTACAATTAGTCCTTCTTGCTGAATACATTCTTGATTGAAAGTGTTGTCTTCTAAAGGTGGATGGGCAAAACCTACATGGATGCGGCGATTGAATAGCGCTTGTTCTTGCTGAGTTGTTGTTAATTCTTGCAATACTAACTCCACCTCTAGAAACTGTTCTCGAAACCGCCGCAAAATCACAGGGAGCAAATCGTAAGTTACCAAGCTGGTGAAACCTACTCGTAGTTGTCCTTTTTCACCCCTACCTGTCCGTTGAGTCAGATCAATTGCCTTGGACAGTTGAGCGAACAATTGATAAGCTTCTTGCAAAAATACTTGTCCGGCTTCCGTTAGCTGCACCTGTCGTTTAGTTTTGCGTTGAAAAAGTTCTACCCCTAATTCTGTTTCTAGCTGCTGAATTTGCTGGCTTAAGGGCGGTTGAGCGATGTGAAGTCGCTCTGCGGCTTTACTAAAGTGTAGTTCTTCAGCTACAGCAATGAAGTAGCGCAGGTGTCGCAGTTCCATAGTTTTGATATTTTATAAGTCTCAAATATTCATAAATATATATTGGACATGTCAAAAATTGCTACATATCATACTCATATATGCAAGTCAGAGGATGATGTAACTATGTCGGAGAATTTGAGAAGCCAAGTTGTAACGCAAGGAGTACAGCGATCGCCAAATCGAGCTATGCTGCGTGCAGTTGGTTTTAAAGATGAAGATTTCAACAAAGCCATTGTCGGTATAGCCAACGGTTACAGCACGATCACCCCCTGCAATA
>NZ_JADEXU010000373.1 GCF_015206895.1 Nostoc sp. LEGE 12450
CAATTTTCCAAGTGCCATTATCTAAACGGCTATAGAGCAAGCGATCGTGTAAGCGACTAGAGCGTCCTTGCCAAAACTCAATTTCTGTAGGGATCACTCGTAAACCTCCCCAATGAGGCGGTCGGGGGATCTCTTGATTTTCATATTTGCTATAAAACTCTTGCATACGTCGCTCTAAAACTTCTCGACTTTCTATCACCTCGCTTTGATTAGATACCCACGCACCCAGTCGACTGTTAGGAGGGCGAGTATTAAAATACTGGTCGGATTCAGTTTCAGAAACTTTCTCTACATACCCACAAATCCGAACTTGACGTTCCAGTTCTGCCCACCAAAAGACTAAAGCCGCCAGAGGATTTTCTGCCAGTTCTTGTCCTTTGCGGCTGTTGTAGTTGGTGAAGAAAGCAAAGCCCCGTTCATCGAAATCCTTCAGTAGCACCATTCTGGCTGAGGGCTTACCGTCGGGTGTGACGGTAGCAAGAGTCATCGCATTGGGTTCGGGGAGTTGACCTGCTAAAGCCTGATCGAACCATTTTTTAAATTGGATAAAAGGATTGAGGTCTACCTCGATTTCGCTTAAACCTTCCAAGGTGTAGTCTTTGCGGAGGTCAGCTACGGTTTTGTCCATTTTGATTTACTTCCTTGCTATCAGATACGCTTATACATATCTTTGTTAAAAATATCTATGATGATAATCAGTACCATCAAGAATTTTACAAATTCTTTCAGGAATATCTTAAGATAGGTTGCATAAAATGCGCCGTTCGGCCTCCCTTCAACGCCTGTTAATTTATGGTCTGAGCGGTCCAATTATCGCTCTTAATGTCTGGCTACTGTCGGTGCTTTTTCGATACTTCCAGCATCCTATTACCGTCTTGAGCATTGGGGCAATTTTAGCTTTTCTATTAAATTACCCAGTTAAGTTCTTTGAACGTGCCCGAATCACGCGCACTCAGGCGGTAATCATAGTTTTACTAGCAACATTAACCCTGTTTGGGATTCTAGGTGTCACCCTAGTGCCGTTGATCATTGACCAAACAATCCAACTGTTAAATAAGATCCCTGATTGGTTAGGCGCTAGTCAAGCAAACTTAGAGCAATTTGAGATGCTAGCAAAACAAAGACGTTTGCCGATTGATCTCAGAGTTGTAAGCAGTCAAATCAATGCCAACATTCAGAATCTGGTGCAACAGCTAGCTTCTGGGGCAGTGGGATTTGCTGGGACACTGTTATCAGGCTTATTTGACGTAGTGTTAGTCATTGTGCTGGCATTTTATATGCTTTTATATGGCGATCGCGTCTGGTATGGTCTAGTCAATCTTTTGCCTTCTAATATTGGAGAGCCTCTTACCGCATCCTTACGCCTAAATTTCCAGAACTTCTTCCTTAGTCAGTTGTTGCTAGGGCTATTCATGATGCTAACCCTGACACCAATTTTCTTAGTCATGAAGGTACCCTTTGCCCTGTTGTTTGCCATATTAATTGGAATTTCAGAACTCATTCCCTTTATTGGGGCATCTCTTGGCATTGGTCTAGTGACGATTTTAGTACTACTGCAAAATTGGTGGTTAGCAGTTCAAGTTGCGATCGCGGCAATCCTTATGCAACAGCTTAAAGATAACTTGTTAGCTCCCAGATTACTCGGCAACTTTATCGGACTGAATCCCATTTGGATTTTTGTAGCTATTTTGATGGGATTTGAGATTGCTGGGCTGTTAGGAACGCTTGTTGCTGTTCCCATTGCTGGTACTATTAAAGGCACTTTCGATGCGATCAAGAGCGGCAAACCGAGTAATTTCGTCTCAACTGTCACCATTGCTCGTGACCCACCCCCAGATTGAGAGGGGAGGGGCAGGAG
>NZ_JADEXU010000113.1 GCF_015206895.1 Nostoc sp. LEGE 12450
TTCCTAGCCTTTGTGAATAACTTGACGACAAACAAACTATCTACACCCCAGTTGTTTAAAGGCATTGCCCTCTTTACACCTGGAGGAGATTTAATTTATTGCATCGACCCTAGCAAACAAGGTCGATGGCATTTGCATTTGTGTTCGGCTTTGCAAGAAATTCTAGATTTGCCAGAGCCACCACACTTTTTAGTGCCTTGTTATACTGCGACTATTGACCACTGGTTAGATCCGCGCACTCAACAAGTGCGAACTTTTGCTGAAGCTTATCCGGCAGTAATTAGACATCAAGCTTTGCTTAATGCCATTTTTGGTACAGGGGAGTTAGTATGGCAAGCAGCTCCTTGGCAAGAAGGTTTGTGCGATCGCATGGTATTAACATCTTATCGTTCCTCATTTGGGCAGCTTTGGGAAGATCACGATTTAATTGTTCGTCTAGACCTTTCTGAACCTGTGCCAAAATACCACCAGCCAGTAATAGTACAAAAAAAGGAAGTCATCACACAAGGCTATGTTCTCCGCTTGTTTGTTGCCGGACATAGCAGTACCACCGAACGCATTCTGCAAAATTTACACGAATTGTTGGAGCGATCGCTGGGACATCCTTATACTCTGAAAGTAATTGATGTTTTAAGTCATCCAGAGCAAGCAGAACTCAATCAGGTTTCTGCAACTCCTACCCTTGTCAAGGTTTGGCCTCACCCAATTCGGCGAATCGTTGGAGAGTTGGATCATGTAGAAAAGATTTTACAGATGTTAGCTGCTAAGGAAAAATTTTAAGTTTCATAACGAAATTGAGTGTTAAAAGTGAAATGCAGAGGTTTGAGAGGTGGCAATTGTTTTTGCGAGAAATCAAACAAAGTCTGTAGTAAGCTCATGGCTCGTGAACAGCTTTGCAATCAGACTAGTTTTTTGCCAAGTATGAGAATTTTTCTGATTGCAATCAAATAAAATCCCTATTAGGGATTGAAACGAGCAATACAGACAAATTAAATTGCAGCAGTATTATCGCAATCAACTAAAATCCCTATTAGGGATCGAAGTTTTTTTCTAAGAAAAAGTTACAGCGATCGCCTTAGTTATATCTCACTTCTTGGCCTGTATCACTTGCAAACTACCACCTGCATATAAAATTGGCTTACTCACATCAAACCCAGTCTCAGTTAACAATCCAGCCAAATCAGTTTTCAACAATAGCCAAGCTGTTTCCGTCTCAAACAATAGCAAAAACAGTGATATCCCAGGCCACAATATCGGATTTGTTGGAGCGTGAAAATCCACCAGCGTAAATACCCCTCCTGGCTTCAGCACCCGATAAACTTCATTAATAATTTTTCGTAATTGCTGAGGCTGCATTTCATGTAAGGCAACGCTGATATGCACTACATCAAACAGATTATCTGTAAATGGCATCTCCTCGGCAAAAGCTTCGACATAAGACGCTTCTGGGACATTTAGCCGCGCCCGTTGCAAAGACTTAGGTGAAGCATCCAATCCTGTTACATTTTGTGAAAGTTTTACTAAAAATTGTGTCGTTTGACCACTGCCGCAACATAAATCTAAAACCTGAGTATCTGAGTGAATTGTTAAGGCTTGCAAAGCAAGTTGCCGAAAACGGGCTTCACCACCTACACTTAAGGCTGCTAAACGAGAGATACTATCATAAAGCCACTGATAGCGGTAACTCCAATCCCTTAAAATTGTTGCCATTGCATATTTCCTTGCTATTAAGCTTTATTATTTAATAAAGATATATTGTTAACATTAGTAAAAAATCTGAAAAGATTGGGGGAAAGTAACAGCTATGGGTCGTGTAGGCGTATTATTACTCAATCTCGGTGGCCCTGATAAGCTAGAAGATGTCGGGCCGTTTTTGTATAACCTATTTTCCGATCCAGAAATTATTCGCCTACCGTTTCGCTGGTTGCAAAAACCCCTAGCCTGGTTTATTGCCTCGCGGCGAACCAGAACATCTCAACAAAATTATAAGCAAATCGGTGGTGGTTCCCCACTACGGCGGATTACAGAAGCGCAAGGGGAAGCTTTAAAAAAACAGTTGGGTTATTTAGGGCAAGAAGCCAATATCTACGTGGGAATGCGTTATTGGCATCCTTATACAGAAGAAGCGATCGCACAGATCACGCAAGACAATATAGAACACCTGGTAATATTACCACTATATCCCCAGTTTTCTATCAGTACTAGTGGTTCCAGCTTTCGGCTTTTAGAGAAGCTTTGGCAAGAAGATCCAAAACTTCAGCCTATTGAATATACCGTTATTCCTTCTTGGTACAAACAACCAGGCTATCTCCAAGCAATGGCGGAACTGATAGCCCAAGAACTTGAGCAGTTTCCAAATCCAAACGAGGTTCATATATTCTTCAGCGCTCACGGCGTTCCGAAAAGCTACGTTGAAGAGGCTGGCGACCCTTACCAGCAAGAAATTGAGGAATGTACTGCTCTAATTATGCAGACTCTCAATCGTCCCAATGCCCATACTTTAGCTTACCAAAGTCGTGTCGGCCCAGTAGAATGGCTCCAACCTTATACTGAAGATGCGCTTAAAGAATTAGGCGCACAAGGCGTAAAAGATTTGGTTGTCGTGCCTATCAGTTTTGTCTCAGAGCATATTGAGACACTGCAAGAAATTGATATTGAGTATCGGGAAGTAGCAGAGGAATCAGGAATTCACAATTTCCGCCGCGTTCCGGCTCCTAATACTCATCCAGTATTTATTAATGCACTTGCAGACTTAGTGATTGATGCGCTGAAAAACCCCAGCTTCAAGCTTTCGCAAGCTGCCCAAATGAAAAAAATGGTGAAAATGTACCCCCAAGAACGTTGGGAATGGGGTCTAACAACTAGTGCTGAAGTCTGGAATGGTCGAATTGCCATGTTGGGCTTTATTGCCTTAATCATTGAGCTAATTACTGGTCACGGCTTCTTGCACATGATTGGGCTTTTGCAGTAAAGGGAATGGGGAATTGGGCATAGGGCATTGGGCAGAGGCGAAAAGCTTAGTGCAAATCTCCCCTTAGTTCTCCTACTTCCCATATTTCCTCATCTCAATTGTTAGCCATGCCCTATGCCCTATGCCCTATGCCCTCTTCTGCCCTTGTGATACCAGTCATACCACTGCTTGGCGCTACGAACTGCAAACCAGAGCAGTATTAAAGCAATTAATCCTCCTTGCCAGGGAGCATCAAAGGCAAAAAGTACTAGAGCAATGCATAAGGTATCTTGAAGAAAGACTACCCACAAGGGTAAGCCACGTAAGCGATAGAACCAACCAACTTGAACTAGCTGGAGTACTAAAGCTAAGGAACCTCCAATACAGGCAATTAGCCAGTTTGGTGTTGCTGTGGCATTAGCTACTGCTAATCCCATAATTGCCCCTACGATGGGAGACATGAATAACTGAACTAGTTGTAGTAATCTTTGCCCCCATAGCTTTTTTGAGGCTAATAATTCAACTAAAGACCAAAAGGTGAGACAGCCTAACAATATTGGTGGGGAAATGTGGGATAAAATTGGAACTTGTGACCATAAGTTACTACCCTGCAATAGTCCAATAATTAGCAAAGGTATGCCTATTCTCATTCCTGCTGCGGCAGAGGCAGAAAGTGTGGCTAAGATTTCAATCATTAAGGCACTCGTAGCACTAATAAACAAGTAAGTATTTGTTATGTATACTACCCAGCGCTAAGAATAATTACAGCATCAAACAGACAGTCTTCAGCAATACAATACTAAATGTTGTTGATATTTTTGTACTCTTTTTTAACTTGGGTTCAACGGATTATGTTGTATCCGTCTAATCAGCATAATAAAAAGACCTCTCCCTGGTTTTACTACGCAAAACCTGTCCCTCTCCGATGCAGAGAGGGAAAGACTTGAACTTGAGTTTAAGGCAGGAATAGGTTTGTCGAATTCACGTTTTTATAATAGGACTTAACTACATACGGTAGAGGCAATACCCTGCGGGTAGACGCTTCGCATCTACATAAATTGCCACTATCTGAAAACGAGGGTTTCGCTTATTGTTTATTTTTTGAGTCAAAAGTTTGTAGTAAGCGCTTAAGCGCTCACTACAAGCCAATTAATTCTAAATTCCTAATCGTTGGTAAACTTCTTCTAAATGCTGGAGATGCTGCTGGGGGTCAAAACAGACTTCTAGTTCTGCTGGAGACAACTTTTGGGTAACGCGAGGGTCTTTGCTAATTAAGTCCTGGAAATTGCCTCCTGGCTTGTTCCAAGCGACGTGAGCGCTTTCTTGAACGATCGCATAAGCTTCTTCGCGGCTGCTTCCCTTGTCTATTAAGGCAAGTAGCACTTTTTGGCTGAACACAACGCCGCCGTAGCAGTTGAGATTTCGTTCCATATTTTCAGGATAGACCAACAGGTTTTTCACCAAGTCGGTTATTTCTGACAACATAAAATGCGTCAAAGTACAAGCATCTGGTAAAATCACCCGTTCTACAGAACTGTGGGAAATATCCCTCTCATGCCAGAGAGCTATGTTTTCCAAAGCTGCGCCTGCATGACTTCTAACAAGTCGCGCCATCCCAGTCAGCCGTTCGGAACGGATGGGGTTACGCTTGTGTGGCATAGCTGAGGAGCCTTTTTGACCTTTGGAGAAGAATTCTTCAACTTCCAGAACGTCTGTTTTTTGCAGATTGCGAATTTCTACAGCAAAACGTTCGATGGATGCTGCTACCAAAGCTAACTGTTGCACATAGTCGGCGTGGCGATCGCGGGAAATAACTTGTGTTGAGGCCGTATCGGGTTTGAGCCCGAGTTTTTGGCAAGCGATCGCTTCTACACGGGGTTCAACATTGGCATAAGTTCCCACTGCACCAGAAATCTTACCCACGGCAATGGTTTGGCGGAGAATTCTCAAGCGTTCTTGGTGTCGCAACACCTCTGCTAACCAGCCAGCTAGCTTGAAACCAAAAGTAATCGGTTCAGCGTGAATCCCATGCGATCGACCAGCCATCACTGTATGACGGTGTTCCCGTGCTTTTTCACGAATTACCTGAATCAAATCTTCCAAACGTTGCAATAATAGATCCAGGCTGGCAACCAATTGCAGTGCTAAAGCTGTATCCAAAACATCCGAACTGGTTAAACCCAGGTGAATGTAGCGTCCGGCTTCCCCAACATATTCATTGACATTTGTCAAGAAAGCAATGACATCGTGGCGGACTACAGCCTCAATTTCTAACACCCGCTTGGGGTCAAAATCTGCCTTGGCCTTAATTTCCTCAACCGCCTGAGATGGAATGTAACCTAGTTCAGCTTGAGCCTCACAAACAGCAATCTCGACTTGCAGCCAAGTTTTTAGTTTATAGGTTTCACTCCACAGATTAGCCATTTCGGGCAAAGTATAACGCTCAATCACAGTTCGGCACAGAATACAACCGTCATATTTTACAGTCTAATTAATGTAGATCAATTTTTAATGCTGCTTTTGGCTCAGGGACGGGATTAGTTTTTGAGTCAAAGGTGATGATGCTAATCCTACCGTCAGCCTCCATATATGCAAACTTTACATCGGCTAAAAATTCTACACCTTGCTGACGTAACTTGCTCATCAACTCATCGTCTGTAATTAACTCTCGTTGCAAATGACGCTGAATCATCCGACCATTTTTTACCAGTAATAGCGGTGGCTGATTCATAAAACGTTGGAACTGAGGTATTTTGTAGCCTAACCAGTTCAATAAATAACTCCAAAAAATCACAGTTCCTACTAGGATAGCGCCTTCAGTAATCGATGTATAATTACTTGCCATCGCATTTTGGGCAGCTTCAGCAAATAGTACAACTACAAGTAAATCAGTAATTCCTAGTGTTCCTAGCTGTCGGCTAGGAAGGAAACGTAATACCGTGAACAGTGCTAAGTAGACTAGTGAGCCACGGATAATCAACTCAACTACGCTAATGCTAGGAACAAAAATTGCCTGCCAATCGATAAAAAACCATTTTTCCATTAACACTGATTTTCTTCCTTTTTGAATAGACTTCTGGAAAAATCCAGTATCAGGTTATTTATCTGCAATTTGATTTCATAAAACTGATTTTTATTAGAGGTTAAATACTTCAATATTTATCAGAGTTACAAACATATAATCCCATGATTGAAGGATTAAAATCGTGGATTCCTCCTTCTTTGCTTTAAGCGCTTGGACTTTTTGAAAGACTGGAATAAGCGATTAATCAAGTTAGAAGGTGGCTTTTTGTTAGTGGACGATTGCTGTGTTGGAGCCTTGCCATTATATTCCGTGTTATCAGATAACGGAATGGCGTGTTTTGTTGGGGTTATGCCCTTTCCATACCTTCTAGCATAAACTTGGGTAAACTCAGCACCGAAGAAAAGAATCTGCGTCGCATAGTTCACCCAAGCTAAAATCACCACCAGCGAACCAGCTGCACCATAAGTTGAGCCAAAACTGCCATTACCTAAATATTGTCCTAATAAAAATCTTCCAATAGAGAACAAAACTGAAGTGAGAGAAGCCCCAACTAAAACATCACTCCAAGCAATTTTGACATCTGGTAAAACTTTAAAAATTAGTCCGAATAAGACTGTAGTTATAGCAAAAGAGAGAAGAAGATTGACAAGTTGCCAGAGAAAATCAACACCTGGTAACAAGTTACTAAAGTATGTTACTAAGGTTGTCAAAACTGTACTAATTACCAGAGAAACTAATAGTAAAAAGCCAATACCTATCACCATTGCAAAGGACAAAATTCGTAGACGAATGATGTTAGTTACGCCGCGTCCAGGTTTGGGTTTAACTTCCCAAATTGTGTTCATGGCATCTTGCAACTCAGTAAATAAACCTGTAGCACCCACTAGTAGAACTACGATACTAATGATAGAAGCGATCGCTCCTGTCTTTGGTTGGTTAGCATTCTGAATGGCTGATTCGAGAAACTTTGCGCCTTCTATCCCGACTAAACCTTGAATTTGTCCGACAATTTGACCCCTTGCTGCTTCTTCTCCAAATACTGCCCCTGCGATCGCAATTACAATAATTAATAACGGTGCAATCGAAAAAATCGTGTAATAAGCTAGCGCCGCCGCTAAACGTGAGGCTTTATCCTCACTCCATTCTTTGAATGTCTCTTGGAATAACTTCAAAATCGCCTGCAAATTCATCCAACCAGTCTCCTTCTAAGAGGATATCGCTTACTTCCTGATATATTTGATACTTATTCTCTGGGTGGCGACATCCTCCCAAGGGAGTTTGTAAAGCGTTCTTGAGGAGGAATTTAATAGTTTTATTGCATTCTGTCGATTGTGCGATATTGAATCGCTTCCGCCACATGACTAGTTTTTAGCTCATCATCTCCTGCTAAATCTGCAATAGTTCGTGCTACTTTGAGAATGCGATCGCTAGCTCTTGCCGATAAACCTAATTTTCTAATGGCTACTTCTAATAAATTGCGACTAGCATCATCTAGCTTGCACCATTTCTGGAGATGACGACTTTGCATCTGAGCATTGCAACGCAGATTTGCTTCTTCTTGGAAGCGGGTAATGGCGCGATCGCTTGCTTGTTGCACTCGTTGTAGCACTGATGTTGATGTTTCTCCCGTAGGTTGTTGGGTAATTTCTTCTGGTTTCAAGCGATTCACCGCAACTTGTAAATCAATCCGATCCATCAACGGCCCAGAAAGTTTTGCCCAATATTGCTCGCGTTGGCGGGGAGAACAAGTACATTGTTGGATGGTATCGCCATAGTAACCGCAAGGACAGGGATTGGTACTCGCCACCAAAGTAAACTGTGCGGGAAACATTACCGATAGTCTGGTACGGGAAATTGTAACATAGCCATCTTCTAAAGGCTGACGGAGAAATTCCAGCACATCACGTTTAAACTCAGTTAATTCGTCTAGGAACAGCACACCTCTGTGAGATAATGAGATTTCGCCAGGACGAGGAAAGCTACCGCCACCAACCAGAGAAGGCCCGGATGCTGAGTGGTGGGGACTGCGAAAAGGGCGATCGCGTACCAACGAACCGCGATTTTTCAATAAACCAGCCACCGAATGGATGCGAGTCACTTCTAAAGATTCAGCAAAACTCAGGGGCGGTAAAATTCCTGGTAAGCGCCGTGCTAACATGGTTTTCCCACTACCAGGCGGCCCGACAAAGATTAAATTGTGTCCACCAGCAGCAGCAATTTCTAAAGCTCGACGCGCATGAGCTTGTCCTTTCACATCATGCAAATCTGCGCCAGGGTAAGATACTGTTGCTATGTCTACTGTACTATCCATTTGCACAGGTTTGCAACGCCCTGGATTATTTAAAAGATCCACCACATCAGACAGATGTTTGCAGCCGTAAACAGCCAAGCCTTGAACCACTGCCGCTTCTTGGGCATTATCAGCAGGGATAACTAAACCTGCAATTCCCATTTTTTGGGCTGCTGCTGCGATCGGTAAGACACCAGCCACCGGACGCAAGCTGCCATCTAGAGACACTTCACCTAAGAATAGATAATCCCCCAACAAATCAGCGCTAACTTGCTCAGAAGCCGCCAAAATTCCCACGCTAATGGGCAAATCGAAACAGGGGCCTTCTTTGCGTAAATCTGCCGGAGTTAAATTGATCACAATTTTCCGCATAGGAAAGGCGAAACCTGCATTTTTCAGCGTTGCTTTAACTCTTTCTCTCGATTCTTGAATCGCTGAATCTGGCAGTCCCAAGACAACAATTCCCGGTAATCCCCCTGAGACATCGACTTCTACCCCTACTTTGACGGCATCGATGCCCACAATTGATGCACTCCAGACTCTGGCAAGCATTTCTTATATAACAGTAAACCTTTCAAATCTCTAGCAGATGCGTGGGTTGATTGGCATTAGTGAAACTACATAGACTATTTTACCGAACCAGTATAGTTATACCATTTCTTTTTCGACTGCACTATTTTAGCCTTGACACGCTACTACGGTAATTTTATTTTTACACTTTATAAATAACCTTTAATACCCTAGTTACTAAGTGTAAAAATCATAACTAATTATCCAAATTTTATCTCATGAATTAATAATTATGAATTAGATAGAAGCAATTGCTTTTTTATCCAGATCGCTATGTATGTATAAATCATTGCTAGGAAAATTAAAACTGCAATCATAATCTCTTACTATTTGTATAAAAATATAATCAATTGATGTGATAAAAGCATATTCTCCATATTCTATCTTGTGCTTTTTTACCATACATTTTATTTTCAATTTTCCAATAAATCTGTTTTTCATATCTATTGACATGGGATACCTTAGTGATTACTATGTCAATCAATCCGGATTTCATTAACTTCTTGAGAAAATCTCTGTAAATAAATCCAACACTATCCTTACAGCACTACATGAAACTACGCTGGTTATTACTCAGCCTTACAAGTATTTTTTTATTTTCGTCTCCAGTAAAAGCGAATCCCAACAGCAATCAAGTTGGCAATGTAAATGACTGGAGTGCAAATCAATCTGATTTACAATTACCAAAACTTAAATTTATTCCTCCGGTTCCTCTAGGCGATCCTACCAACCCAATAAATAGTTCTAAATTTACTGGTGTAGTTCCTCTAGGACGTGAGATATCAGAGCTAAAAACTCCTATTAAAGCATTAATGGCTCGCTATAGATTCCTCACTCCCGGAATCTTTTTTATGGACTTAAAAACAGGTGATTATTTTAGTTTTAATGGTGATAAAGCATTTTCTGCTGCTAGCACAATTAAGTATCCGATTTTGATTGCATTGTTTCAAGAAGTAGATGCAGGGAAAATCAAACTTGGTGAAACTTTGGTGATGCGACGGAAACATGTCACTGGCGGTTCTGGAGATTTGCAGTATCAACGAGTGGGAACTAAGCTGAGTCTCTTGCAAACTGCAACCAAGATGATGACTATTAGCGATAACACTGCTACAAATATGATTATCGATCGTTTAGGTGGTGTATCTAAATTAAATCAAAAGTTCCGCCGTTGGGGATTGCAAAGTACTGTGATTCACAATATGTTAGGAGACTTTAAAGGAACTAATAAAACTAGTGCCAAAGATTTGGTAAGACTGTCAGCTTTGGTTACAAAGAATCAGTTAATTTCTGATAGAAGTCAATCCCAAGTTTTAGGTATTATGATTCGTTGTCATAATAGAGCATTGCTTCCATCTGGTTTAGGTTCTGGTGCAAATATTGCTCATAAAACAGGTACTCTGCGATTTGTACTGGGTGATGCAGGTATTATTGAAACGCCAACAGGTAAACGTTATTTAGCAGGAATTTTCGTGCGTAGACCAAATAATGACATTAGAGCTAGGGATTTTATTCGTCAAGTTTCGCGGGTGATGTATGGCTACTTTGAGCAGCCAAAAGTCAGTAATCTACCTTAATTATTTATTCTGAATTCTAAATTTTTACTTTAGTTTCAGACTTACGCGGAAGAAATCCCCCAACCCCCTTAAAAGGGGAATTTTTAGCTAAATATTTTTTATTTCAATAAGGCTAGAGGGGAGTGTAAGAAACAGGTTTTAGGTTTTTAGGGTGTAAATTCTATAGTTATTAAACCGTTTGCACAAACAATTCAAAAATACGATAGCGAATAGCCCGTCTTAGACATCGCTTTTCTAACTGCCAAGGTATTATGTAGTCGAATACCATGCAGCATAGAGCTTGAGGTTTTGCATGAAAGTAGCAGTCTTCAGTACAAAAGTCTACGATCGACAATTTTTGTCAACTGTAAATTCTCCCACACAACACGAATTAGTGTTTTTTGAACCTCGTTTAAATCGGGATACTGCTATCCTCGCCGCCGGATTTCCGGCGGTTTGCGTATTTGTACACGATCAAGTTGATGCCCCAACTTTAAAACTTCTCGCCTCACGGGGTACTCGGCTGGTTGTCCTTCGGTGTGCTGGGTTTAACAATGTAGACTTACAAGCCGCAGCAGATTTAGGAATTACTGTTGTGCGTGTTCCCGCTTACTCACCTTATGGAGTAGCAGAACATGCCGTAGGATTGATTTTAAGTCTGAATCGCAAAATTCATCGGGCTTATAACCGTGTCCGAGAAGGCAATTTTTCCCTAGATGGACTGTTGGGATTTAATTTGCATGAGCGCACAGTGGGGATTGTCGGCACAGGCAAAATCGGTCTGATTTTGGGACAGATTATGAAAGGGTTTGGCTGTAACCTACTCGCCTATGATGTTTATCGCAATCCAGAATTGGAGGCGCTAGGTGGAAAGTATGTAGAACTACCTGAGCTATTTGCCAACTCTGATATTATCTCTTTACATTGCCCCTTGACTCCCGAAACGCATCACCTAATTAACGCTGAGGCTATAGAACAGATTAAGTCAGGCGTAATGCTAATTAATACTAGCCGGGGAGCGCTGATTGATACCCAAGCAGTGATTGAAGGATTGAAGTCTGGTAAGATTGGCTATCTCGGTGTGGATGTCTACGAACAAGAATCGGAATTGTTTTTTGAGGATTTATCTGGCGAAATTATTCAAGATGATATTTTCCAACGTCTGACAACGTTCCCCAATGTACTAATTACCGGACATCAAGCCTTTTTTACAGCAGAAGCTCTCCACAATATTGCAGAAACAACTTTTGCTAATATTGCTGATGTTGAAAATGGTCGTCCTTGCGCCAATGAAATTCGCGCTCAACCGTCAGCTTAGGTAATGATTGGCGATCGCTAATCTGTATTTTCATTCTGAACGATAGGCAACGCGGAGACTATCCTCATCATTAGGCAAATTTTCCATTTCCTCAGCAATTAGCGTTTGAAAATCTTCGTCACAATGACTATGTAGATGAACCGCAGCAGCTAAGAGTTCTGCTAGAATTTCAGCTTGTTGGTTAGCAGTTAAACTAGTTAACTGTAACTGGTTAACTAATGCTTGTACTTTCAGGCACTCTGTACCTAATTCAGCAATCAAGGTACTGAGGGTTGAATTCGTGACTGCAAAAGAGCGATCGCTAATTTGTATTTTCATTCTGAACGATAGGCAACGCGGAGACTTTGGACTAAAATCACCAGAGATGCGATCGCCATCAACCCGCCCCAAAACCAGTAAGGTAAAAGCAAATATCGCTGCATTTGCGCTGTATCAGAGAGTCCAAGGGGACCAGCAGAACTACTAAATAGATAATCAAGTTGATGGTACGTACTCACACAAGCTTGTACACCCAGAAATTGAATGGCAAACCCTTGCGCCCAACGAGGTGCTTTCAGGGCGATACCCAAAATTATTAAACCCAACAAGGGAATTGCCACCAATCCAAACCAGGAACGTATCCAAACTAATGTAGAAAATAGCAAAAAACTCCCTAATATTTTTAAACTTAGGGAAGCTGCTTTAAAACTACGGGAAGCCAAAATCAAAGCTGCGCCTGCAAGAGGCGGTCCCATTGGCCCGGCAGCTGCGACCATTGCCGGGCCAATTGGCCCGAATGACGACCGGATGCCATAAGTTGCAACACCGGAACCATTGCTAAAAATCTGTAATTTTTGAAACTGTCCTCCTAATAGGAGTGCCATTAAGCCGTGACCCATTTCATGGAACCAGGTTGCCAGGATTGTAAATGGGTATAAGATATAATCACCTCCTGGTACTTGCCACAATAAAGCAGTTGCGATCGCTGCTGCAATTAGCCAGGTTAGCCCCATACGCTCAACAACTGGCGGAGCTTCTTGGGTGAGCAAGGGTTCAAAATTTTTACTTGGTTCCCTCATAGGTCACTCTATTTTGGATTTTAGATTTTCTGGAAAATTCAAAATTTAAAATTGGCAGTGTATTTTATCTATCCTAGTGTAATTATTGAGGTAATGGAGTTGCTGGACAATGCAACAATTCGCACATCGAAGCGACGGCTATAAACTATGGCGCTACTAAAAACAACATAGTTATCCGTCGCTCGTCTAATGCGGTGCATTTGTTTCTCCTCCAAAAAGGATGCCGGAGGATGGGCAGAAAATACTTAGACTGATGTCACAATTGATGGAAAATCAGTTAAGCAAGTTGAAACAGAAATGTCATTAAATCTCCTTTACCCAAACTGATGCGATCGCCTGGTCGCAATCGATGACGATTCCCTGGTAAAAGGGGCAAGTTATTAATGTAAGTGCCATTAGAACTTCCCACATCTTCTACATAGTGAGCGTCTCCCTCAACACGAATATCTGCATGAATCCGCGAGACAACTTCTGAATTTGGAAACCCTGAAACGTCTATATCTGGAGGAATCCGGTCATTGGGCTTGCCGATATGAATCACAGAGAGATTTTGCGGCAATTCAATTAGTCGATCGGTTTGAACATGGATTAACCGCGCTATAACCTGCTGCAATTGCGTTCTGGCAACGGTTGCAGTTGGTGCTGGTGCAGCTGGTAGAGGTAGTTCAGCTTCAGAGGGTGGCGCTGGTTCCAACGGTGGTGGAGTAGGAATACTTTGTCCAGAAACTACGGGTACTGCGACGCTTGGCTCTGCTTCTGGGGGGCTGCTTTCTATAACAGCTGCCTCTGGCGGAGCTACTGGGGGAGCTGCCACCTCTGTTGCTGGTAAAGATGAACTGGGAGGATGAGAGTTAGTAGAACCGCTCATTCCCAAAGCATCTGGTTGTAAAAGTTCTAACAGTGGATCGGGTGGAACTAACGGTGGTACTTCCACAGAAACATCGGGAGTAACTGTTGTAGCTACCCCACTATGAACGTGTGGAACTCCTGCGGAGTGAAGGTTATAGCCACACTGACCACAGAATGCAGCATCTGCCTGCACACTTGCCCCACAACTAGGACAGTTAGTAGTCGCGGGTAACGGTGTATAACAAGCTTCACATTGGACAGCACCATCAGGGTTGGGATGATTGCAATTAGGGCAGACGATCATCGATATTTAGCCTTTGTTCAAGATCATCATAAATATAGGTAGGACTGGCAAGCAGAGGGCGGCCCTAGCTTTAGATTCTAGCAATTACTGCCGATTTGATACGGAAAAGGGAGGAGGAGGGAGCAGGGGACAAGGGGACAAGGGGACAAGAGGTGAGAACTTGAAACAAGTCTTTCCCCTTGTCCCCAATTCTCCTTATCCCCAAGTCCTCTTCCCAATTCCCAATTCCCAATTCCCAATTCCCAATGCCCAAGTTTAATGTTGAAGTTCCGAACCTGCTGCCGCATCCAGCAGCCACCAAAGTTCACCTTGGGGCCGAATTAAACGGGATGGGTAAGCGAAGTCATCGGCGACAGGTGCAAAGACTTGTGCCAAAGCTGGGCGTTTATTAGCACCAGCAACCAGAAAAATCACATTGAGAGCAGAGTTGATGAAGGGGTATGTGAAACTTATTCTGGGGTTTCCGTCTTTGTTACCCACAGTCACCAGGCGATCGCGTACTTTGAGAGCCTCTGTGTGAGGAAACAAAGATGCAGTATGTGCATCATCACCCATTCCCAGTAATACTACATCCAATACGGGAAACTCTACCCCAGAAGAATTGAAAAATTCTTTGAGATGTTGTTCATACTTAGCAGCCGCGAGTTCTGGATTGGCTTCTAAAGTTGGTACGGGGTGAATGTTAGCTGCTGGAATATCAACACGATCTAGCCATGCACGACGCGTCATCAGTTCATTGCTATCGGGGTGATCTGGTGGTACGTAACGCTCATCCCCCCAGAATATATGAATTTTATCCCAAGGCAGTTTTTGAGTAGCGATCGCTTCATATAACGGTTTAGGTGTACTGCCGCCAGATAAGGCGATGGTAAACCGCCCTCGCTGCTCAATAGCAGTTTCTAACTTAGACAGAATTAATTTTAGCGCTCGTGCAACCAGCGCCGGCTGATCCGGTAGAACTTCAACAGTTTTGCTCATGGCTTCATCATCATATTGCTGGCTTCCAGCAATACCATACCGAACTTATTACAATTCCCCTTTTTAACTTTTGAAACATTTAACATCATGGATTAAGTAGGCTGGAAAAACGTAGATGCTCATTATCACCTTCAACGCTAAGTTGTCAGTAGTCAGTCGTACTAACTACTCTCATAATTATTTTTATTTACACCCAGTTACTTGATACTTTGTTGATTAACACCACAGAGAATAAATTTATTAATTCTTATTAAAAATTAATAAAACTAATTAATCACAACCAATGATTCCCAATTAGCGATCGCTTCGCGTTGAACGATTAACAATTCCTGAATTCCTTTTTGGGCGACATCTAGGAGTTGATCCAACTGAGTGCGGCTAAAGCTCCCTTCTTCGGCTGTTCCTTGGACTTCAATGATTCCCAGGTGTTGATTCATCACCACGTTAAAATCGACTGTTGCAGCCACATCTTCGATGTAATTAAGATCCAAAAATGGCTCTCCCTCCAGTAATCCTACGGAAATTGCTGCTACCTGTCCACACAGAGGCGATCGTTCTAATACGCCCTCTTGCAACAATTTAGAAATCGCATGAGCCAATGCCACAAACGAGCCTGTAATCGCTGTTGTTCGAGTTCCAGCATCTGCTTGCAAGACATCGGCATCCACAGTCAGCGTGCGTTCTCCCAATGCCTCAAAATCAACTGCTGCGCGTAAGCTACGTCCAATTAAACGTTGAATTTCTTGCGTCCGTCCAGATAATTTCAATAATTCCCTTTCTTGGCGTTTTTGGGTAGCAGATGGAAGCATTCGGTACTCAGCAGTTAACCAGCCTTTACCAGTTCCCTCGAGAAACTTTGGAACTCCCTTATTAACGCTAACAGTACAAAGTACCTGAGTATCACCGCATCTTGCGAGAACAGAACCGGGGGCAAAGCGGGTGAAACTGGGGTAAAAGCTGATCGGACGTAGTTCGTAAGGAAGACGGCCGTCTGGACGCTGCCAAGCCATTGGAATTGCCTCGAATTTTACAATACTGCCTTAAGATTACCTTAGTGTTGCAAATCATCATTTGAGGGGCATTAGGCATTGCGAAGAATTCTTCTTAACTTCTAACTCTCCCACTCATCACTTGTCTAAGGAAGTGAAAGCAGAGTCAAAATATTTTGCTGCACCATATCTGGTGACTGGTCGCCGTTGATGGTCAATAGGCAGCGACGACGGTCGTAATATTCTAGGATGGGAATGGTGCGATCGTAGAATAATTCTACACGGCGCTGCACGATTTCGGGTTGGTCATCTGGTAGCGATCGCCCCAAGGATCGACTAACCATGACAGCTTCTGGAACTTGGAGATAAATTGCCCAATCTAGCTTTTGCCCTAAATCATCCAATAAAAAATCTAATTCCTCAGCTTGGAAGGCAGTACGAGGATAACCCTCTAAGACCCAATCGCAGTTAATATCTGGTTGTCTGAGGCGAACTCTGATCAAATCAACGATCATTTCGTCTGGAACTAACTCCCCTTTTTGTATGTAGGGCAGTGCATGATAACCTAGTTCATTTAGACTAGCGTAAACCGAAAGAGAAGTCCGGGGATCGGCTTCCGACCATCGAAATTCCGGCAGGGGCTGATTGCCAGATATTGCTTCCCGTAAAATCTCACCTGTAGAAATCAGAGGAATATCAAAGTATCTGCCAAGCCTTTGTGCTTGAGTGCTTTTCCCCGATCCTGAACCTCCCAGAATCACCAATCTCACAACAATTCGCTCCTCATGCTGTCAAATTCACTACTTGCTAAGTCTGTTTTGCCCAAACAACCGACAAATCTAACATCTAGGGATTTTCAGACGTTATCCTCAGCTTTTTTAAATAATTGGAACTGTAACTCTTATGTTTTAACTTTTACAACTATCTACAGGGAAAAGACGTAAATTGAAATCAAAACAACTCTTGACTTACACACAAACGTAGTGTTTGACTAAGAATGCAATTTGTCAAATCCACCACATCTGTGAAAAAACAGATTGATTATACAGGCAGATTTGTAATAATTACTGACAGCAAAGAAAATTAATTATTGTATCTTTTTGAACTTAACCCTATGGTTGCCCAGCTAGAAACTCAAAACATCAATTCAACCCTTACCTTGCCATATCCAGTTGAAGGACTAGTGCAAGTTTTCACTAGCTCACATCGTAATTTTTTTACGAGCGTTATAGCTCAATCACTGAGAATAGCTGGACAAGGAACGTCAGTATTAATCGTGCAGTTCCTTAAAGGAGGTATTCGTCAAGGACACGATCGACCCATACAATTAGGACAAAATTTAGATTGGATTCGCTGTGATTTGCCTCGTTGTATCGATACACCACATTTAGACGATACGGAAAATCAAGCCTTACAAAAACTGTGGCAATATACACAACAAGTAGTATGTGAGAGCAAGTATTCTCTCGTGGTCTTAGATGAGTTAAGTTTAGCGATTAACTTTGGTTTAATTCCTGAAACCGAAGTTTTAGCGTTTCTGGCAAAACGCCCTCCCCACGTCGATATCATTCTCACAGGGCCAGAAATGCCCAAATCTCTCTTGGATGTAGCAGATCAGATTACAGAAATCCGTCGAAGTTATCGACCCTAAACAAAGTACTCAGTTCGTGCTAATATATCGAGTCTGTTTGAATTAACGTTAGCAACGAACTTGTGATTAAGAACGATATCTGGATTACTGAAATGGCTCAACAGGGCTTGATTTCGCCCTTTGAGCCAAGCCTAATCCGAAAAGTGCAAAAAGATGAGTCTGTAGCGGTTCAACCTGTAATTAGCTACGGTTTGTCTTCTTATGGTTACGATATACGCCTTTCCCCGGCTGAGTTCCGCATTTTTCGACACATTCCCGGAACTGTAGTTGATCCCAAAAACTTTAATCCCGATAATTTAGAGCCAACAGTATTGCATACTGATACCAGTGGCAGTTACTTTATTTTACCTGCTCATTCCTATGGACTTGGGGTTGCTCTAGAAAAGCTGGAGGTTCCTGAAAATATTACAGTAATTTGCATAGGTAAATCAACTTATGCAAGATGTGGCATAATTGCAAATTTAACACCTGCTGAAGCTGCATGGCGAGGTCATTTAACTTTAGAATTTTCTAATTCTTCTAGTGCTGACTGTCGTATCTACGCTAATGAAGGCGTGGTGCAGTTGCTATTTTTAGAAGGCGAACCCTGCGCTATTAGTTATGAAGCACGCCAGGGAAAATATCAGGATCAGCAAGAAATTGTGACTTTGGCTCGTATTTAGACTGATATGATATCTAAAAAAACCTTACACAAAATATAGAACTTAAATCTATTCACCAATTGCAGTGCTGGTAATAATTTGATTGCAGATGTATCTAGTGGACAATTGAGTTTACCGTTGGGCTTGGCTTAGGGCCATTTTTTCATCGCGCTTCTAGCCAAACCTGTAAATTGGCCAAACTAGTAAAATCTAACAGTGCTTCACTCAAATCTTCCAGAACAGGCAAAGGTAAACCAGAAATTGAGGAGCGTATTTCCTCAGAAAGCTCCCCAAAGCGCTTAGTCAATTGCCGGATAATAAGATTAGCTGTCGCTTCCTCACGTCCTTCCTCACGTCCTTCTTCCTTAATTTCTCGGTAAACTCGCGTTTCCTTAAGCGTGATTCCTAGCATAGACTCTACCTCCGCTTGAGTTAATTGTTCAAACCTATACACCATGATCGTCGTTATTAATTCAATTATGGCGCGACTTGATTGTGATAGCGCTTCTTGAGTGGTTCTTGTTAACAAATACCTTGCTTCTTCTGGCGCTTGTTCTTCATCCACTGTAGTTAATACCATCAATGCTACCCATATAGGTAATTGACGAATATCCCCTAACTCATCTAAATACACCCGATGTATTTGTTCGCCATTCAGCAATGAACGATGAGGATGAATATCGCTTTGTTCGATACTGCGCGACGGGTAAATTATCACTACTTGCCAGTCGCTAAATCTGACACGGTTGCGGTAGAAATATAACGAACATTCAGCCCATACTCTCTCATAAAGTTGTTCATCTTTCTGGAACTGCACCTCGCAAAAATATACAATTCCAGCACCATCACTTTCAGGTGGTAGAAATACTCCGTCAATTTCAAATTTCGGTTCTTTGACGGTGACTGAATCAAAACGATAACTATCTGCGTTAGTTGGAGGATTTGTCAACAGTTCAAATAGCAAAGTTGGAGACTGTTGAAACAGTTTGTAAAATATTGAGTCTCGACGCATGAAAACATTTTACTAATTTTTTATTTATGATTTTCTGGTGGCAGTTTGGACAATCCCCTTGAGCCAGAACCTAGTAGGCCAAAAAATCCAAGTGCGTAGGCGTAGCCCGTCGTAGACATCGTTTTCAATCCAGTTCAAAAATGATTATGGTGCTAACCTTGCTTTACCAAGACGCTGTTTTTCATACCATTGCGCGATCGCAGGTGCCCAATCTTCAAAATGAGGCCACATCATTTCACACAACTTCTGAATTTCAAGTTGAGCATCTTTCTTATTTCTCAGGTCACAAAAATGCAAGAAAGACCTTAAATTGAAACTAACTACAAAATGCTGACGATAATCAAAAGGCACTTTACCTCTTGCGTGTTCTTCAGACATCCCAGCCTCAAAATCAGCTTGATATCGTTTAGCTGCTTCCAAACACCACTCTAAATCTGCTGCTCGTTGCTCTGGTGAATAATGGTATTTTTTGCCTTGTCTATCAGTGTAATAACCAACAGGGCGTAGGTAAAAAACATCTTCTATGTCTTTCTTGCCTTCTAGTACATCAATAAATTGGTTGCCTGTGTACCTAAAAGACTGAACATCAAATGATACTCCTACCCGATGAGTACGAGCCTGCTGCATTACACTGTGAGGAAAATAACCACAGTTGAAAACAATCTGAGGATGCTCTAGAGGCCCATAGTGTCCCCTCTCACCCGCTAAAAGTCGCTTAACAATAACTTCGCCGCTTTGTGACTCCGAGGGCCAAGAGTCGCGCTCATCAAACACGAACCCATCGGTATAGTCCTGGTGCATCGCGGCATAAATCACCTGCTGCGGGTTTGGTGTTTTGGCAATAACCTCTACTCGAAATCGATGCATTAGCTGTTGGGGAATGGATTTATGACTGAAAGTGCTTACAAATAAGGAGCGGAGCCTGTTGCTTAGACATGGCTTTGAACTCAATCCATCATCATATCTCTTCTTTGGCTTGGGTTTTTACTTGATCAATCAGATTAATATACTTTACAAATATTAATAACTTTGTTACACTTGTTTACATAAAGAGAAAACAGGGAAAAATCCATGCGTACAAGCACTGCTATAATTGACGACCAAGGCAAACTGAACAACTTTGCGATCGAGCCAAAGGTTTATATAGATGAGCAAGGCGATCGCACTGGTTTCACTCCTTATGCAGAAATGCTCAACGGTCGTTTAGCAATGATTGGTTTTGTTTCTCTAATAGCATTAGAAGTATTCACAGGACACGGTATTGTTGGTGTTTTGGCAAATCTATAAAAACTAATTTTTTATAACGTAATTCTCAATAAATATTAAGAGACGGTAGATTTACCGTCTCTTCTTTTATGGAAAGCTTAGTGCTAGAGTGAAAATATACTGATAGCAAAAGCCCTTATTAGCGTAAAAATATTAGGTGAACTATGGCTTTAACTGCTTCAACTATGCTGCCACTAGGCACAAAAGCACCAGATTTTAATCTACCTGAAGTGGTATCTGGAAAGGCAACTTCACTTTCTACCTTTGCAGATAAAAAAGCGTTGTTGGTAATGTTTATTTGTCGGCATTGCCCATTTGTAAAGCACATCCAACAAGAATTAGTGCAGTTAGGAAAAGATTATTTTACAAGTGATTTAGCGATCGTTGCTATCAGTGCTAACGATGCCAAGAATTATCCAGATGATGCGCCAGAGTCGTTACAAGCATTTGCCACCGAACAAGGATTTAATTTTACCTTATGCTACGACGAGAGTCAGGAGACGGCAAAAGCTTACACAGCAGCTTGCACACCTGATTTTTTTGTATTTGACGAGCAACGCAAACTTGTTTATCGGGGACAATTAGATGATAGCCGTCCCAGTAATGGTAAACCTGTAACAGGCGCAGATTTACGCGCAGCTATTGAAGCAGTGCTGGCAGGCAAACCTGTTACAAGCGACCAAAAGCCGAGTGTTGGTTGCAATATTAAATGGAAACCCGGAAACCAACCCAGTTATTTTGGTTGAAAGTGGCTATATCAGCTTACTCATACCCGATCGTGCAACACCCGATTAAGATTGTATAGCGATCGCTCTTTTGTTTTCCGAGAGTGACAAGAAAGGGCTATTCTTTCAAGCTAATTGTCTTCTTTTTCTTCAGCCATATTCCCAACAAGCCGGCAATTGTTATTCCTCCAATACTTGATGGCTCAGGCACAGCCAGAGGTTCTACACTCACATTATCCAAGTATAAAAAACCATAGCTGGCTCTACCACCCAACTTTAACTCTGTAGATGATTTTGTTGCCAAAAAATTCAAGTCATATTGTGTGAAAGGAGATCCAGCAACATTTATAGTATTTATTTTATCAAAGACTTTATTTCCATCGACAAATGCCTGAAATATATTATCAACTTGACTGCTATCTTCGTCTGTTCCTAAAAAGAAACTGAGATTATAGTTACTACCGATAGTTGTAGCCAAATTCTGGGATATATAAGCAGGATTTACAAACGAACCAATCGATAAACCTTGATTACCACTCTCATACTGAGGAAAATTGTTAATTCTAATCCCTGATGTATCGATCGGATCGCCAGATTTAATCCAGTCTGTAATATTAGGATTTGTAACGTTGGGATTGTTAGGATCTACGAGTGGGTCGATTTCAAAGCTTCCATTTCTAACAAGTTCTACTGCTTGTGCTGCTGTAGTATAAGTATTGGTAATCAAAGCAGTGCTAGCTAAGGTAGTAACACTAAAAACAATAATTGAGAGTTTTTTAGTTAACTTCATGAAACTTGACTCCGAATAATTTAAAATTCTGAAAATTCAAACAAGTTGATAGTTACATCTATTACTTTGTCAAGCTAGTTTGAGGTCTTGTAGTAAGCACTTTAGGGCTTATGAAATAAAGGACTAAAGTTCTTACTACAAATTAAACTTGACAGACTTTTACATCAGGTTTAATCATCCCCATCATCGATTACTTCATCCCCATAGTTTTCTCCTTGATGTTCAGATGTAGCTTTGACACTCACATCATCCAAATATAAAAACGCATACTTGGCTTTGGAACCAAACTTGATCTCTGTGGATGTTGCTTTCGCTTTAAAATCTAAGGTATATTGCGTGTAGGGTTGGTAAGGAGTATCCTTTTTCACAGAAACCTTCTTTCCACCTATAAAAACCTTAAATTTATTCTTCAGGTTAGGTGCTTCCTCTATGGATGCAAAATAGTAAGTAAGTTGGTAGTGTTGACCAGGAATTGTAGGGATAGTCTGTGCTATGTAGCTAATACCTGAAAATGAACCAAGCGATAAACCTTGATTGCCAGTGTGAGGAAAGTTGCTAATTGTAACACCTAATATATCTATCGGCTCACCAGATTTAACCCATGCTGTAACATTTGAATTTACAATGTTAGGATCATTAATATCTGCGAGAGGATCGGTTTCAAATCCCCCGTTGATAATTAGCTCTTGTCCTTCGGTTTGTGCTTGTACTGCCGACTTATAAGTATTGGTAATTACAGCAGTAGAAAGGAATGCAGTGGTCAAACTGCAAACAATAATTGAGAGTTTTTTAGTGAACTTCACAAGGCATTACTCCAAATAGTTCAAAATTCATGACAACGACCACTTAATTGATTTACTTTGTGGTAATTAAGGCGCAAGAAACCCATAATTATTTTTGAAGATATTCTGGGCAGTAGTACCAGTTAAGTAGTTAGAAAAACTTTGTGCTGTCGTTAAAACTGTAGTTCTGGTGAGTATACCCAGTGGATAGACAATTGGATCGCTCTCTGTTGTTAGGGCAGTTTGTACGACTCTTACCTTGTTAGAAATGGCAGCATCAGTTTTGTAAACTGCACCTGCGTCGATAGTTTTATTTACGCCTCCAACTAGAAGAGTTTTATTTTCAACAGCAGTTAAAACGTTACGCACATTGCTCGCAAGGTATAATTTAGGGCTGAGAGTAGTGAAAATGCCTCGGCTAGTGAGAACTTGTTTGGTATAATTTCCTGCTGGCACAAGTGGAGGAGTACCTGTATAGTCACCTATAGCAATACCAGTAATATTGGCATTGGTCAAACCATTAAAGCTGGTGAGAGCAGCGCTACCAGCACTAACAGGAGGTGTCGTAGGGGCAATCAAGACTAGACGATTTCTGACAACGTTTTTACGGCTACCTGCTACCAACTTACTTGGGCTTGCATTCTGCAAGACATCTATTTGGTCGGTAGCAGCAGAAATGAAAATATCTGCTGGAGCTCCCGCTTGTATTTGACTCAGCAAGGTACCAGAAGCACCAAATGTATAAACAACGTTGACAGTCGGGTTAGCATTTTGGTACTGGGTTTTAATTGCATTCAGTGCGTTTGTTAAGCTGACAGCCGCATACACGTTAAGTGTGGTTGTGGAGCTTGCTGGCGATAAATTGATAAACTGGGAGCCTATTACCAACATCATGCTGGTAACTGCTGTAGCTATCCAAGCGATAAGTCTTCTTCTGTTCATGAAATTTATAGTTTGGGGAAAATATTACCTAAAAGTCTCATTGTTGACGTACCTGGCTTACGTAGAGGCAACAGAAAATAAACTGCATAGAATGCAGAGGATATGGATAAATCTCATTTAGAGAGAGCTTTGACGTAATTGCTACGCACGAAAAATTCTGGAAATAAACAAACGGACTCGTAATTGCTAAAAGCATTAGTTATGATGAGCCGTTATTATTTCCAAGTAGAATTACACAAACAAAAAGTGAAATGTATTTAGTGATGAAATAATATCAGTTAAATACGCTTATTACCAACATTTTTGGTTATAAAATCCTGACATAAAGCTTAGACAAGGGAAGTCAAACTTTAAAATGCCCCTGAATTACTTGCCTGGTATAGGTTTATTGTAAAATAGTCATATATTACTAAAATACATTTTTACCAACAAAATAGTTTTAGGCAACTTTTTACCTAATTTAGTTGGTAATTAAGCTGGTGTATTAGTACTGTACTAATACTAGTGAAAAGCGATCGCACTTACCGATGTGTAAAAAAAAGGAGCGATATTTGTGGCGGTAAACTACGAATATAATTCTCTATTGGTATAAAAATATATAAAAACTTTTATAATATCAATCAAGAAATTGATTTGACATACGCCTAACGATAGATAGATTTTATTGAATAAATAGTTTAGATTTGTAACAAGTTACACAGAACTAGGTAAAGCACATGGCCAACATAATTGACACTGCTACTAATAACGGTTCTTTCAATACTCTAGTTGCAGCAATCCAAGCGGCTGGTCTGGTAGATACACTGAATGGCAATGGCCCATTCACAGTATTTGCACCCACTGATGAAGCATTTAACAAGCTTCCAGCAGGTACAGTAGACGCATTACTTCAAGATATTCCTAAGCTGAAGAAAATCTTGACCTATCATGTAGTCTCAGGAAAGGTACTGGCTGCTGATGTAGCTAAACTGAAGACAGCTAAAACAGTTGAAGGTTCAGAAGTAAAAATTGACGCTTCTAATGGTGTAAAAATCAATGATGCAACAGTTGCAGCAGCAGATGTTGCTGCTGATAACGGTGTCATCCACGTAATTGACACAGTTTTGATTCCTGCATAAGCAAACTTCAGAATAGCGAATGCTATTTCTGGGGTGGCGACTACCTGTAGTCGTATTTTTATTAAAATCTGGTTGAATGTTTTTTAGTAAACACCAACTACCAACAAATCCATCTAGATCCTGTCTAGATGGATTTATTGTTTAATTAAGTGTAATTAAATTTTTAGTTTTGCCAAACCCAAATAACGGATGCCTTCGGGGGAAATATCAAAACGGCAAGGTAAGACTTCTAAACCAAGAGCGATCGCATCCCGCAATAATTTACCATAGACAGGATCTGTGCGATCGCCAGGGGAAAACTCGATACAATCACCGCGATTAATAAAGTAAAGCATCACCGCACGAGTTAAAGGTAGCAACGCCATCAGTTCTCGCAAGTGTTTTTGCCCTCTTGTAGTCTCCGTGTCGGGAAATAGGGCTAATCTCCCTTCAGACAAAGTTGTATTTTTCACTTCTAAATAAATCGGGCGTTCCTCATCACTCCCCGTCAAGAAAAAATCCACTCGACTTTTTTTATCTAGTCCATAAACCACCTCGCCCTTGATTTGGCTATACTCACCCAATTCTGGGAAAAGATATTTTGCCAAAGCTAGCTTTACTACCCGATTGGGCAAAAAAGTATTTATGCCTACCCAAGTTGGCTCATTGTCATGTACCTGAATGAGTTCTAAAGTGTAAGCCAATTTGCGGTTAAGATTATCGCTTTTGGAAAGCTGTACAGCACTTTGGGGAGTTGATACTCCAGTCATTGGCCCTGTATTAGGACAGTGTGCTGTCACTATTTCGCCAGAAGTAAGTTGAACGTCAGCAAAAAATCGCTTGTAACGCTTGAGTAAAATACCCGGATACAAAGGTGGGTAACGGTAAAGCCAATCCATCATTATAAAACCTTGTTGCTGCTAGTAAATATACGTCGATTCCTTACCCACCTAACTCTCAACAGTAAATCTTTGCAGCAGGGACTCCACCTTGTGACAGAAATAAAGCAACTTTACATATCATAGATTGTCAACTTTTGTAGTTAAATTGACAACATAGTAATAAAAAGTAGCATATACTAAGCATTATAAGCCTCCCATAAAAAATCCGGGAGATTTCAACGTGCAAGGAGGTAAATCCTATGCAAAAATTGGAGACAGCAACGGAATTAGAATATGCTTTTCTGTTTACTCTAAGAAAAGTAAATTCAATCAATCTAGAAGGTTTCAAGCCATTTTTTAGTAATATGCCTATTGATCCTTACATCAAAGGCAACTATCGTTCCAGAAGATTATCTCGGTTCACAGTTTCTGGAAATCAGTTAATCAAATTACCTCATGGTTATCTCTTTCAAAGTAAAGAGTATAATCCATTAGTGGGTGATATAAAAAGAGAGTTCGCAGAATTAGATGATGGACTCATAGAACTTGATATTTTTACAAATCTAGTTTTAGCATTTAGTGATTCTTGTAAACTTCATCCTGAAGCTGAAATTGGAGTTCATCAAATTAGAACTATTTGTTCCGCAGATAATTTGGGTAATCCAGCACCTGAAGGTATCCATCAAGATGGTACTGATTTTATTGGTATATTTTCAGTAGATAGAGATAATATTCAAGGTGGAGAAACACATCTATATGCTGCCAAAAAAGAAAATCCTGTATTTAGCAAAGTTCTAAATCCGGGAGAACTTTTATTAGTTAACGATCATGACTTTTTCCACTTCACCACTTCCATAAAACCACAGTATGACGCTCAAGGAAGTAGGGATGTTTTTGTACTAACTTCTCCTAGCTTGCTTTCGGAATAATTTTAGTCAAATGTAAATATTTTGCAATCTACGAGATATGGGGAATTGAATGTAGTCATTTCCCCAGCTTTTTTGTTTGGAATTGGAAATAATCTAGCTGAGAGTGGTTTATCTAACTTGATGGCTAAAGTTGCCATATCAATTAATAAAGCTGCAATTTTTTCTATCGTTATATCACCCGGAATCGGAACTGTATCCAGTCCACAACCACAAACTGCTGAATATAATAATAAATTTGTAATATCATAAGTTTGCTCATTAGCTCTGGTAGCCAGTCCCACATCTTCACAAACTGGAAGCATCAGCCCAGAGTAACCACAGATTTTTACTGATACATTTTTCAGTACACGAGTCAGCATACCAGAAACGCTGAGAGTTCCAGAATGCCCAAACTTACCATTAATCAATTTTTCATAAGCAAAAGCAATACTGTTTTTCTTATCCAAGGATGGGGCTAGAGAGGTATCAATTCCTGTATATGTAACGGCGAATCTATCAGATATTTTTTCGGCAATAACCGCGACTTGATTTAATTCAGATTCTAAAAGTAATTTCAGGTTTTGCTCTCCTGTTATCATATTTTTAGCTTGTGAAAATGCTTGCATTACCAAGTCACCTAACTCTAAACCTAAGTAAGTGGGTGCTAAAATTTTCCGCTATGTAACAGAATTTTAACCAGAGTTTTTAGAATTAAATTTTACACGTCGTGTACTGTAATTGCTTTTTTCCCCTCTAGCTTGAACGCCATTGATTACA
>NZ_JADEXU010000114.1 GCF_015206895.1 Nostoc sp. LEGE 12450
GAGTAATACTTGCTATTCCTGCGAAGAATTCTTCTGGGTGGAACTGGGACTGTAAATAACTCAAGTCGGTTCCATCAGGAACAGGTGCTAAGGGATCGCGAAAGGGAATATTCAAATGTACTGGCCCCTTTGTAGGAGTTTGCGCCCTTTCCCAGCTATGAATTACTGTTTGTCGCAGGTAAGCTAGCATTCCCAGATCAGCAGAGGGTAAGGCTAACTCTGTTTGCCAATTTGGATAGGTTCCATATAATCTCAACTGGTCTACGGTTTGACCTGAGTGACAATCTCGCAATTCTGGCGGTCTATCCGTGGTTAATACTAACAGTGGTACGCGACTATATGAAGCTTCAATGACTGCTGAATAAAAATTTGCTCCTGCTGTACCAGAGGTACAAACTAGTACCACAGGGCGACCAGTTGCTTGAGCTTGTCCCAAGGCGAAAAAGGCGGCTGAACGTTCATCGAGAATGGAAATCGCTTCAATCTCAGGTGCTTGTTGAGCAAAGGCGATCGCTAAGGGTGTAGAGCGCGATCCAGGACAAATGATGGCACAAGTCAATCCCAACCGCTTTAGGGTCTCTGTTAAAATGTAAGCCCAAAGTTGATTAACATTCCTATAAGCGATCGGCATTAAATCAAACATAGCTATAAAACAATCTGAAATTTTAGATTTTGTTTAGGGAAATTTAATTTAAAATCCATCTGGGAAAGTTTGGTGAAAAGAAGTCAAAGGGAGGGAAGCCGATCCTCGATACTTTCTTGCTCCACTTTCTACAAAATGCCCAATTTGCTCTCAAACTTTTATGGACTGCATTCATTTAACGGGAATTCGCGGCTATGGCTACACTGGGTATCTACCAGAAGAACAGGTGCTAGGACAATGGTTTGAGGTGGATGTGAGGTTATGGTTGGATATCTCCACAGCGGCCAAGACTGACGCGATCGAAGACACTTTAGATTATCGCAGCGTCATTAGCTTGATACAACATCTGGTCAAAACGTCTAAGTTTGCTTTGGTGGAGAAATTGGTAGCAACGATCGCAGATTCTATTCTCCAAGAGTGCGATCGTGTAACACAAGTCCAAGTCATTCTGAGCAAACCTGCTGCACCTATTCCAGATTTTGGTGGCAAAATTAGCATTGAACTTACTAAAAGTAAGTCCAATCTCTAAAGCACAAAACGTGTTTTTTTTGTCAATATCTATAAACTAGCAAAAAGAGGGGGTTTATATGGAGCGCGGAAGTATCTCACAAAGAGAATGTTTCCTGCCATTGCCCCCAGCACTTGCTCGTTATCAAAAAACACTAAAAAATCATGTTATTTGCTGATGAACATTTAACTTGCATATTTTCAGTTAAAACAATTTGTGATTTAGTATTAACTAAAACCTATAAATACTTTTAATTGATACTCTTTCATCCACAATTCAAAATTTCATAACAATTCTTTGCGAAACTGTAAGAAATCAAGATTGCTTGGTGAAACAAGGGGCAAAATCTCCTTGTTCTGAAACAACCTTACAGAATTAGTAATAAGACATTTTGAGACGATAATTTGCATCCCGGCTGAGACAAACGCTATTTTTAGACAACGTTTTATTAAACTCTTTAATTCCAGATAACGATTAATTTTTAGTAGTATTATAATCAATCGATATTACCATATTACAATACAAGATACTATATTAATTTTTCCAACTTATTTGAAAGTGGTAGACTGTGATTTTATTAACTTTTATTCTTGATTAATTTTGACATAGATACTATACTTGATGTTTATTTTATTTAAAAAAATAATTGCTTGCATATTGAAAATAAATTTTTGATTGCTGGTAATTATATGGTAATTTACATTTTATGTTAATAACATGATATTAACTGCATACATTAATTACAATTAGCTTTGACAAACACAGAAATTATTGGAGGTTAATAACATGATGCTATTTGCTCTTTAGTTAATTATTTATATCAAGCAATACTACAGAGTAGTTAAAGATTGTTTATGATGAAATAAGAACTTTTGTATCGAGTTGATACTGACAACAAAAATCTGAACCTTAGCAAACAGGTTGTTTTACCATGTTCGCCCGCAAAATCCTAGTTGTTGAGGATGAAAAAATCATAGCCTCAAATATTAGAAAAAGTTTACAAAAGTTAGGTTATTCCGTATCAGAAACTACTAAGTCTGGTGAAGAAGCAATAAAAAAGGTAGCAGAAACTCTTCCACATTTAGTATTAATTGATATCTGCCTAGCTGGTGAAATTGACGGTGTGAACGTAGCAGATATCATCCAGAATCACTTCCATGTGCCTGTAGTATATTTAACAGAGTATTCGGAATATAAAACATTATATGAAAACCAGCTAAGTGAGCCTTTTAGTTACATAGTCAAACCATTTATTGAAAGTGATTTACATTTTGCGATTGAAATGGCTCTATACAAACATCAGAGTAAAAAGATATTATACGAAGAAAAACAAAGGCTGGCAGCAATTATTAATAGTATGAGCAGTGCAGTGATTGTGACTTATGCTAATGGTTGTATTCAAATGATGAATCCCACAGCAGAAATAATCACGGGCTGGAAGGAAAGTGAAGCGTTCGGTAAAGATTTAGTAGAAGTAGTTAACTTAGTTGACAAAGATGTAGGAGAAAAAATTGAAAATTTAGCTGCAAATGTAATCAAAACAGGTGAAATTTTGGATTTTCCAGAAAACTGTATACTGATTACCAAAGATGGCAAAGAGATCGCGATTGGGGATAAAATTGCACCCATCCGCGATCGCAATGGTAATATTACTGGTGCAGTTTTAGTGTTTCAAGATATCACCAAACGCAAGCAGACAGAGGCACAACTGATCCGTAATGCGTTTTATGATGGGCTGACAGCATTACCAAATCGTGTTTTATTTCTAGACAGGCTCAGACAAACAATTGAGCGCAGCAAACGCAGAAGCGATTATTATTTTGCAGTTTTATTTTTGGATTTAGATGGTTTCAAAGATATTAACGATCGCTTTGGGCATGGAATAGGGGATGATTTTTTAGTAGCGATCGCTAGACGTTTAGAGTCCTGCTTACGTGGTGGTGATACTGTAGCGCGATTTGGTGGTGATGAGTTTACAGTTCTTTTAGAGGATATTAAAGACATTACCGACGCTACCAATGTTGCCAAACGGATTCAAGAATCCTTGCGATCGCCACTTTATGTGAATGGATATGAATTATCTACTACAGCTAGTATTGGTATTGCTTGGAATTTTAGTAATTATGAGGAGCCTGCAACTCTGCTACGGGATGCTGATATTGCGATGTACCGAGCTAAACGGCAAGGAAAAGCCACTTATGCCATATTTAGTTAATTAAGTAACTGGGCGTAAATAGTTGTCGTTGGGATAAGGCAATAGGCAATAGGCAATAAGTATAAAGGTTTTAGCCTAGTTCATTTTTATTTACATACTTTGATTTTTTTCACAACTATTCTGAATGTCATGGAAAAAACCGAAAAACAGAAAATGCTCGCAGGCGAATTATATCTGGCAGAAGATCCAGAATTGGCTGCCGAAAATAAACGAGCTAGTCGTCTGTTACGAAGGTACAATTCTACAACTGAAGAACAGCAAGATCAACGGCAACAAATTTTGCAAGAGTTATTTGGAAACATAGGTGACAAAGTATCAATTGTGCCACCATTTCACTGTGATTATGGTAGTAATATTTTTGTCGGCGACAAATTTTATATGAACTATGGCTGTGTAATTTTAGACTGCAATCCAGTTCACATTGGTGAAAATGTCCTATGCGCTCCTTATGTACAAATTTATACTGCCTATCATCCTACAGAGCCAGAAATTCGCCTTTCTGGTAGAGAATTAGCTGCCCCAATTAACATTGGTAATAATGTCTGGATTGGTGGCAGTGCAATTATTTGTCCAGGTGTCACTATTGGCGATAACACAACCATTGGTGCTGGCAGTGTAGTTGTCAAAGATATACCTGAGAATGTTGTCGCTGCTGGTAATCCCTGCCGCGTCATTCGATATTTATCCTAGAGTTTAAAACTTGTATCCTCTGGCAATCCAATAGAGCCAGTCTGCGATCGCTTCTTGAGTTTCGCTGTCAGCGTCAATGGCTGCTATTTCAGATAACTTTGCAGAATATACATCATCATCCTTACCATTAATGTAAGCCACTTCTACAAGCATATCTTTTAAGCACTCATCATCTGGGGCCATTCCCAGCACTTCCACTTCTTTCTCCTCGGTAGAGCCTGATTTGCGTCCCTTCTTAGTCCATTTAGCCACAAAGGGAAAATTTAGAGTCTCTTCGAGGTAGTAGTACCAACCCATAGCCCGGTCTTCTTTGTCTTCAGCATCTACAATGATCTCTGTTTTAATGCGATGCTCTCGGTTTTCGTCGGCTTCAACATTAGGCATAAGATAACGCTTTAGGTGTATAACATTTTGATAATATTACCAAAGTCTTGGCTAAGAATAATTTTTCTAAAAGATAGTTAAGTATATTAAGACTTACGTATAATAAATCCCACAACCACCTTAAAAAGGGCGCTTTGAGAGTTTCTCCCTTTTTAAAAAGGTTAGGGTGGATCGAGATGTTAGTTCTCAGTGCGTAATTCTTGGTATATCTAGGTTATACAAAAAACCGCTTGTTATTGACAAACGGTTTTTCTAGTTATTGCACTCAAAAAGGAGCTTATTTGTCTCCCCTAGATGCCAAATTTTTTATTGGCAGTAAAGCGGGAAATTTTTAGAGATTAAACAAGTCTCAAATCAGGATAATTTGCCAATACATCATCAGATGTCAGCGTATCATTTTCAGCTTGCGGAGTCCAAAGTACTTCAATTGCCAGAAGTTTTTCGCTAGGGATACTACCAATTTGGCGCAAAGCTTGACGCAAATCATCGGCACTGTTAATCGCTGTGGGGATATCAAACTTGCCTAGTGTTGCCGCCAGCAAGGTGACAATAATGTATTCTCCAGGGCCTTCAGTAAATAGGCGGGTGGGGTTGTCTAGTTCACCAGCCTGGGGTAAAGCTTCTTTGGCAAGGGCTGCTTTTAGCTGATTGTTGACGTTAGAAAGAGTTTCTTCGCTAAACTTGCTGCGTTCTGCCAGCGACAGCCGATTAAACTGACTTTCGGCTGAATTTAAACTGGCTTGTTGAGTGCCACCACCTGCATATACAAAGTATTCGGGATGGCGGAGTAAAGCTAGGCTGGCTTCTTGCAGAATTTCTGCTCTTCCCTCTGGGGTGTTAGTATCAGCAGTTTCAGCAATATGGTTGAGTTCATTTTGCAATTCACGGGCTTGAGCTAACAAACCTACTTGCAAACGAGTTACAGAAACAGGAGAGTTACTGCTGTAATCTGCTTCTGGTGTTTCACCGCCAGAGACACGGCGGAAAGTTTGCAATAAGAAATTAGCGATCGCAAAGAAAATTAAGATGCTAAATAGACCACCAAATCCTCCCCCAATACCCCAGAAAGGAAGTAGGAAGGGAAATCCAAAACCACCACCAAAACCACCACCAGGATAGTATCCGCCCCCTCCAGGAGGTGCATAAGTGCGCGGTGTATAGGTGCGGCTGGAAGGCGCTCTAAAAGAGCCACCACCGATTCGACCCCCACTGCGGGCCGCTAATGCTCCATCGGCGTGGCTAAGAACCAAAGTTAACACCAGTCCTAGGGCTAAGAAGGTTTTTAACAGTGGTTTGCTGATTTGTTGTAGTTTTTTACGCATAATACAATCGCTTGGAAAACAGAATTTTTATGATTTATCTCCATGCTGGTAGGAGTTTTGCGGTTATGTCACTAACGCCAGTCCGTAACAAGCAAGCTTTGTAGCCTTCAAAAGTGAATGCTACATATTCAATCTACCGCGTCTTATCTGGCGTATGCAGCGATCGCAGGGGGGATTTCTCCACTGGGGAACCGTACCTTAAGATATGTTCATCATCACAGAAGTTTGTGATGTCTACGACGGGTGGTTCATGAGCGCAGCGTCTCCGACAGGAGAAGGGCTACGCCTACGGGCAATTTTGGCTACGTCTTAGACTGGGCAGTTCCAGGGCTACAGTCTTGGATTATACAGATGTTTCTCATTTCTCATGATTATTTTGACTAATTTTTTAATACTTCACCCTACTTGTTCTGTCAGAATCCAAAAGGATATCTCTCGATCTTAAGTAATATAAAGGACAGGTATAGACCTGATGCTTACGTATGCATAGTAGTGCTACAAGTAGACGTGATGCTTATCAGCAGCACTAAGCAGACACAGATAGTTATCAAATACTTATCTAAACTTTTGGCATTTTGGCACACCAGTCTAGACTATTCAAGATATTCTAGTGAACGTAGGTAAATTTCGTAATTTTTGCAACAGTTCTTCATTGAGAAATTTGACTACATTGGACTACAAGTGCTAGATTTTATTTTATTGTCCATCATGCACAGAAATTCTCAAATGTTGAGAGTTTTACCGCCAAAATAAAATCAACACAATAAAAAAACAATCTTGCTGGCTAATCTTCTAAAATAGCCTTCAATTTTGTCTACCAGATTCGTTTTAAAAGAAATAAAATAATAATTATGGCTTGGAAAGTAATCCTAATTGTAAATAAATTCAAAATTATTTGAAGTAAATTTATCAACTTGATTATGGAACATATTTCTCAACTAACAGCCGAAATCAGAGACAAAGCTGCATACCCAGATATCCTAGTCATATCCCGGATATTCTTGCCGAAAGAAGCTGTAATTGGAGAATATATGTACAATCGTTGTCTCCAAGATCCAGAACGAGTTATTGTGCTGGCGGCTAGTTGCTCAGGAGATAAAGTATTTGATGAAGGTCAACAATTTCCAGTGTATCGCTGGTTTTATCCTAGATCCTGGCGTAGTGGCTTTGTGGGAAATATCCTGAAGCCTTTTGTCAATATTGTCTGCTCATTTGTGCTAGCAATCAAACTCTATTTTCGCTATCACTACCGTTATATAGAGTGGGGCCACGGCTATGATTTTCCTTCACTGTTGCTATTGAGCTATTTATTACCTATTCGCTTTTTTATCTATCTGCACGGTAATGATTTTCTTTGTACATTACACAATCCCGTACTGCGATCGCTATTTAAATTAACACTTCATAGAGCCGAAGGTATTGTTTGTAACAGTTCTTATACACAAGATTACCTTAGAACTGCTTTACGATTAGATACTCCTACTTACGTTATTAACCCAGTAATTAGACCAGAAAAATTTGGTAATAATGTCGGGAGTCCTAGTAGCCTTGATGATTTGCGTGTTCGCGTGCGTCAGGCATACAACATTCCCGATTCAGCAATAGTTATTCTCTCTATAGGAAGGCTAGTAAAACATAAAGCTTTCGACCGAGTGATTGATAACATCCCACTGTTGCTAACTTTTGGGGTCGATGTCCACTATATAATCTGCGGTGAAGGCCCAAGTGAATCGGAACTGAAATCTCTGGTGCATCGTTTGCGGGTAGATAAGTGCGTCCACTTTGCTGGATATGTGCCAGAGCGTGAATTAGCAGGTTATTATGCAGCTTGCGACATATTTGCTATGCTGACCTTATTAGATATTAAACCTAATAATATGGAAGGTTTTGGTATGGTTTATTTAGAAGCAAGTTACTTCGGTAAGCCGATCATTGCCCCTCGCCTAGGCGGTGTTCTAGATACAGTTCAGCATGAAGAAAATGGGATACTAGTTAATCCCAATTCTGGTTATGAAGTTTTTCAAGCTTTCAATCGATTGTGCAAAGATCAACAGCTACGTGAGCAACTTGGCCGCAAAGGTAAAGAATTAGCCAAGCGTAGAACTCTCCATCGATCGCTTTACAAATCAGAGGGGAAAAACCCGATTTTGTGAGATGAATGCAGATGGAGTAGGGATGCACAGATGTTCATCTCTTCGCAAACGATCGAGATTGCAGTGTAAAATCTCCTTTGTGATTTTATTAAATATGCAATGAAAAATATCTTGTTTCAGATGTGGCAATCTCTTCGGCGTTACCGAATACAAGCTGTTATATTTATAGTTCTTGGATGTGTTGCTGTATTGAGTCTAACTAGCTTCCAAACAATGCCTATTCTGGCTCAACCAGCTTCAACCTTATCTGAACGTCCTGTTATTAAAGCGCCAAATTTTGGGCGACACTTTCAAGAATTTGGGCGTGAAGGCTCAATCTTGATTTACGACTCAAAAAATAACCGCATCTATGAACACAATCCTAAACGTAATGCAACTGCCATCGCTCCAGCTTCGACATTCAAAATTTTTAACGCGCTGGTGGCATTAGAAACAGGTGTAGTTCCTAATGATGTGGCGGTTCTCACTTGGGATGGAATTCATCGAGATATTGATGCCTGGAATCATGATACGAATTTGCGTCAGGCCTTTAAAGATTCAACAGTTTGGTTCTATCAAGTACTAGCGCGCAAGGCTGGATATGAACGGATGCAGCAATTTATTAACAAAGTAGGTTACGGAAATCGTCAGATTGGCACCGCCGCAGACATCGATCATTTTTGGTTACAACAGCCTTTGCAAATTACACCCCAAGAGCAAATCAAGTTTTTGCAACGGTTGTATCAAGGCGATTTGCCTTTCTCGCAACGGACAATAAATCTTGTCAAAGACATTATGGTACGCGAACAAACTCCAGACTACACACTGCGGGCAAAGACGGGATGGTTAACAAATACTAAACCAAACGTTGGTTGGTTTGTGGGTTATTTAGAACAAAACAAAAACGTCTACTTTTTTGCAACAACCCTTGATATGTATAAACCAGAGGATGCACCCGTCCGCATCGAGATTACACGACGCAGCCTTAAGGATTTGGGTTTGCTAGCTCACATCAACTAACCACCACCAACAATAGTTACCACTTCTAAGCGATCGCCTGGCTGCAATTTTGTTTGTGGCCAAAACTGGCGATGTAAAATTTCGCCGTTATATTCTACAGCCACCAAGCGGGGATTGAAACCCAACTCTTGGAGCAAATTGGGTAAAGAAGTTTGAAATGAGCAGCTATGGGTTTCCCCATTTACCTGAATCGTAATCTCATTAGACATAAATGTGGGAATGGGGAATGGGTAATGGGTAATTGGTTACTCACTTTGGGCTAATGACAAATGACTAATGACAAATGACTCTTTAAAGTTCTGGCTTAATGCGATTGAGTTGGGAGAGCAAATATTGTGTTACCAGGGTAGGCTGTTCAGCTTGCATGAGCGATCGCACTACTGCTACACGTTTGGCTCCAGCATCGATCGCATCATTGATATTATTGGCATCGATTCCGCCAATGGCAAACCAGGGAATTGAGCAATTTTTTGCAGCATAGCTGACATATTCTAAACCTGTTGCTGCCTTACCTACTTTCGTGGGAGTTTCATAAACTGGCCCCACGCCAATGTAATCTACACCTTCAGCAATTGCTGCTTGCATCTCTTCTTTATTTGTGGTAGAAAGACCTATCAGACGCTGTGAACCGAGTAATTGCCGAGCAATAGCAATAGGCATATCTTGTTGTCCCAGATGTACCCCATCTGCATCGACAGCTAAAGCTAGATCCACGCGATCGTTAACAATGAACAAAGCACCGTAGATATGGCATAACTGCCGGAGTTTTCTGGCTTGTTCCAAACGCAAAGAATCATCGGCGGTTTTGTCACGGTATTGTAAAAGCGTTAATCCCCCTTTAAGTGCAGCTTCGACGTTATTCAACAAATTTTCACTGGGGGAAGTAACAAGATACAAACGCGATCGCCACAACAATTGATGGCGCTGATGACCCATTAAATTACTTTCTAGGGTATAAACCTGATAGCGCATCTGCTTACAAGCTTTAGCTATATTTGGCTGATAAAGCTTGCTGTATTCTTCCAACACCCGCAATGCTTCTTCAACACGGCAAAAGTTAGCTTGCAATACTGATTTTATACTAGCTCGTTCTTCTTCTTGAGGATGAGTTAACTCAGTCCCAGGATCGCCTGGTGTGTCTCGCGCCGCTCGTAATTCTGGGGTATGCCACTTGGCTAATTCTTGTCGTAGGCGCTTGCATTCAAGAGCTAACTGGGCATTATTCAAGCCAAAGCGACACCATTCTTCAATAATTCGCAAGCCTTCACGAGCGCGGTCTAAATTGGCATCTAAAATGCGATAGACAACTTGCTGTACTTGCTCTTTTTGGCTGTATGGCTCGACCATTACAACAACCCCGTTAGTGCTTTCATCAAAATGTGAATTATCATATCTCTTAGTAACCATAAGTCAATTAATTTGCTTTTTTTACTCAATTTTTGCCGAATCTACGCGAAAAAGCGTAGTAATCATGGTTACGATAAATTATCCCATGTTCTTATATGCAGTGATAAGGGTAGTTTGAGGCTACAGTTTTGCACTAAGGTTAGTCAAGTATTTTAGGGTGAACAACGAGCTTACAAAGGACTAGCCGAAAGGGATACATCAGAAAATCTCCAATGGGCAAATTAAATTGAGACTGCATAGATAGTATTTAGAGAGTGTTTGTCTCTCGATGAAGAATTTTTTGCGTAAATCCTGAATTACAAGCTCTTTTAGGGTGAGGGGATTTTGGCGATCGCGTAGCGTGTCTTTTAGAGCAAGGTATTCTCGAACAGACACAATATTATTTATTACCCTGTATTAAAAATCGCTAATCGGTCAATATGTGAGTAATATTATCGACATAATACTTTCTAAGAGTATAAGAATTTATTGTTACTTCTAAGGAGTTGTGTTAAATATGATTCACTACTGTGTGTTTTCTAAGTACCGTAGAGTAGATATTATGCTTGCAAAGATGAAGTTTCTGGAATCAGCAAGACTTTTATTTTTTAGTTTATCGGTATTATCTTTTACCGTAAGTATGGGAGCGACAAGTATGACGTTCCTGGATAATGCCATCGCTCAGATGCCATCGACACCAAATTCAGCACCTCTAGGTGAGACAAAAAATTCTCAGGCTAACATGCTGTTTGTCAACCCAAATGGTGGAAATGACGGCGCAGGTAATGGTAGCGAATCCGTTCCTGTGAAAACGATTACCCATGCGTTGCGATTAGCTAACCCCAATACTGTAATTATGCTCTCCACGGGCACTTATAGCGCCGAGACAGGAGAGGAATTTCCCTTAATGCTGAAACCCGGTGTTTCAATTCAAGGCAACCCTAGCAATCAAGGTAAGGATATTATCATTCAGGGAGGCGGTGATTACCTGAGTCGGAGCTTTGGCGGTCAAAACGTCACAATTATCGGGGCAAACCAAGCCTTACTCACTGGGGTGACGGTGACGAACCCCAATCGCCGGGGTTACGGTTTATGGATTGAATCTAGCGATCCGGTAATCGCGGAAAATACATTTACCGGCAGTACCCAAGATGGGATTTCTGTCAGTGGTAATGCTACACCAACCATTAGCAAGAATTACTTTGATCGCAATGGAGCCAATGGCATCACAATTGCCGGGAATTCCAGTCCCCAAGTGAAAGAAAATGTCTTTCACCAAACGGGTTTTGGCATTAATATTGCCCAAAATGCCGCTCCGATAGTTATAGGTAATCAAATTCAGAACAATAGATCGGGAATTGTCGTGCAAGCAAAGGCGCACCCGATTTTACGAAATAATATTATTCAAAATAATAAAGAAGATGGTTTAGTTGCGATCGCTCAAGCCATGCCAGATTTGGGTAGTGCATCGGAACCTGGGGGTAATCAATTTCAAAATAATGCCCGTTACGACATTAACGCCAGTGCTGCTAAACAGATGATTTCTGCTGGCGGTAATAATCTTGTGAGCGATCGCATCACTGGCAAGGTAGATATTAACGGGACAATAGCACTAGCAGCACAAAATTCTCAATCGACTCCCAACAATGTATTACAAGAAATACCACCAACTGGGGAAATCACCTTCTCGGCTCCTGAAATCTCTGAAACTACTAATAGGCAAAACAGCAACAGCATTTCAGCAAATAATCCTGTTTCTGCAAAATTAAACACTCAATTGCTACCATTAGTGCCAGCTAAGGTTCCACTTTCCACGCCTATATCCAATCAACTGCAACCCACATCTAAAGTTGCTGGATTTCCGACTCCTAGCAGCTTGTCGGCGAGACAAATACCAACTAATACTCAAATTGCAACTTCAAGTCCAGCACAGCCGCCTAACACACCACAGTTGAATTATGTGCGGATTGATCCTAATACGATTGAATTTACTGCCCCTGAATACCCATCCAATTCAGTTGCCAGCACAAGGAATCAAACACAGCAGCCATTACCAATACTAGAAGCGACTGCCCCAAATGCTTCAGCACTTTTACCACTTCCCGATCAGAATATCCCTATTGGTAATGCTCGGAATATGCAAACAAGTTCTGCAAGTATTCCTTATGGTGGTAACTCTGCAACACAATTTGGTATCCGTTATCGCGTAGTAGTTCCACTCTTAACTGATAGGGATCAAGATTTAGTGCGATCGCTTGCTCCTGGTGCCTTTCCCACAGTTTGGGAAGGTCAAAGAGTTATGCAAGCAGGAGTATTTAGCAGTGAATATAACGCTAAAGAAATGCTCAAAACGCTCTCTAGCAATGGTTTAAGAGCCATTATGGAGCCCTTGAATTAAGCAATTGATTCGGCACCAAAATGCTTACTGCCCTTCCATTTATTCATTTTTAATTTTTAATTGCTTAGGCGTACCCTATCCTGGCTTGTGATCTAAACGGGTTGCTTGCTCTAGGGCAGCTTTTTCTTTAGCTCGGCGGACATAGGGTTGTAATTGAATGCGATCGCAACCTGTTAATATAATCAGGTTTTCCAAGGTGATTCCCCGCATCAACATTTCTACGCGCCAAGTTTGTTGTGCCTGGGCGATCGCTGGCGTTTGTCCTTGGGGAGTTAATAGTCCCTCACTCCATACTTGCCAACGTGTCTCAAGCTCTGATTCTGAGATGCGGGTACCTGTTTCATTCAAAAACATGGCTGTTTGAGTATCTTTACGACTTTTCAGCCATTTAATTAAGGGATTATTGGTAAAAGAACCGTAGCGTTTGCCCAAAATCCACTGATTCACTGGTACTTGACGGATACATCCGGGGATTGTAATTTGCAGGAAGTGCCCTTGAGTATCGTAGATTTGGTGCGATCGCTCCAAGCTAATTATTTCTGTGGCGGATAACCCAGCCCCGAATAACACATAAGCCAACGCGTGATCTCGGGTTCCCGATTTCCTGGCTTGTTGTAAAATTTCGTGAACTAAACTAGCTGGTAAATCAGCTACTTCTGTGGTGGTGAATCCTCCTTGTAAGCAGTTTATTGCTGATTCTGCTGAGGATGACATAGCTCCATGTAAAAACAACTCCACCAAATTTTCGAGAAAATCATTCCGATCCTCCCAAAGTTCGTGAAATTCGCTGGTGAACTCAATTACGGCATATCCCAAGATCATCCCATTTAGCAAACTGGCTAATTTTTCTGCTGGTAAATAAGTATTTAGGTGCCCTTGCTGGATTACAGTAGCTAAATACTGAGCTACATAATGGTTTGCCTCTGTGACTCCCCTGCCTAGTGCGCGGCGATTTTCTGCCGGGAATTGGTCGGCTTCACCTACCACAGACCTGACAAACTCTGGCACTCGTTCTAATGCGTGCAAGCTATCACTTGCATAATCTTTCAGAGCTTGGTACACATTGCCGGGAGGCGTTGCCCGCCGCACCAGCGATTCACCTAAATCCTTAAAGGCTGCGGACTCTTCCAGCACAGCTAAAAGCAGTCCATGCTTATTGCCAAAATTCCGAAATAGAGTCACTTCGTTGACTTCGGCTTTTTCAGCAATTTGGCGGGTTGTGGTAGCGCTAACTCCCTGAGCAGAAAACAACTCAAGTGCAGCTTGAATCAAGCGTTGACGAGTAGAAACGAGGTGAGACGACATAGAAAAATGCAAGTGGCACTTGCAGGGGTATCAGAGTTCTGCTAGCATAACAAATGTAAGTGATACTTGCTTTACTCAACTGTAACGAATTAGTATACAGTGCGGGTAAATCCCTTGTGGGGTGGCATCCGAGAAAAGGCAAATTGCTTCATCATCCATCAACAGGAATTTTTATGACCGGAAATTTTGGGGCGTTCGCTAAAAGCGTTGGCGTTGGGGAAGCCTCTCGTAGAGAAGCCATCGCCCCTGAGAGAGGCAAATCACCTCAACTCAGTTGGACAAACGTAGTTTTTTTTACTACGTTTCATGCCTTAGCACTTATGTCTCCTTGGTTTTTCTCCTGGCCAGCATTAGGTTTGCTAGTGTTTCTCCACTGGTTATTCGGGAGCATTGGTATTTGCCTGGGATATCATAGACTACTGAGCCATAAGAGTTTCCAAGTTCCCAAGTGGTTAGAGTATGCGATCGCCCTAATTGGAGCGCTGGCTTTGCAAGGTGGGCCAATTTTTTGGGTAGGTGGACACCGCCAGCATCACGCCCACACGGAAGATATCAATTTAGATCCCTACTCTGCTCAAAGAGGGTTTTGGTGGAGTCATATATTATGGATTTTCTACCCACGCCCAGAATTTTTTGACTATGACACCTATAAAAAATATGCCCCTGATTTAGCAAGACAACCCTTTTATTGTTGGCTGGATCGCTACTTTTTGCTATTGCAAATACCCTTTGCACTACTCCTATATGGATTAGGAGGATGGCCTTTTGTGTTCTACGGAGTGTTTCTCAGATGTGTCTTGCTTTGGCACTCAACCTGGTTTGTGAACTCAGCATCACACCTGTGGGGTTATCGCACCTTTGATGCTAACGATGGCGCTCGTAATCTTTGGTGGGTATCCCTCGTCACTTATGGAGAAGGATGGCACAACAACCATCATACTTATCCCCACATGGCAAAATCTGGGTTGTCTTGGTGGGAGATTGATGTTACTTGGTGGAGCATCCTAGTTTTGCAGACTTTGGGTTTAGCCAAAAAAGTTGTCTCACATCCTCCTCAAGGTGCAACTCACGGCTAAATTGCAACTAAATAATGAATTTGTTAAGCCGATTGCTTCTCGCAGTCGGCTTACTAATTTTTACCAGTAGTATTTCACGGTAAAATCTAACGGTTTAAATCATCGCAATACATCAAGTGTGAAAACTGACAGCATTTTTTACCGCCTTTTTCAGGAACTTCCTGGGATATTTTTTGAATTAATTGGTAATTCACCCCAAACCGCAGAGGGGTATAAATTCTCCTCAATTGAAATCAAGCAAACAACATTCCGTATAGATGGTGTTTTTCTCCCAACACAAGGGTAAGAAAATCCGATTTATTTTGTTGAAGTCCAGTTTCAAACCGACGCAGAAATTTATTCACGCCTAATTTCAGAAATTTGTTTATATTTACGTCAAAATAAACCTAAAAATTCTTGGCGAGGAGTAGTTATCTATCCCAATCGCAGTCTAGATACAGCAGATATCAATAATTACAGCGAATTTTTTACTAGCAATCGTGTTACTCGCATTTATCTTAACGAATTGGGCGAAACCGCATCGCTGCCAGTCGGAATTGCTACTATGAAACTAGTGGTCGATGAAGAGGAAACAGCAATTACATCTGCTAGGCAGCTAATAGAGAGAACTCAGCAAGAAATCAACATTGAACCACAACGGCGGCAGTTACTAGAATTAATAGAGACAATTTTGGTTTATAAGTTTCCGACGATGAGTCCAGAGGAGATTGAAGGTATGTTTGGGTTAAGCGATTTGAAACAAACACGAGTTTATCAACAAGGAAAGCAAGAGGGTAAACAAGAAGGCAAGCAAGAAGGAGCGCGTGAAGAAAAGTTTAGAATGATACCTTTGTTGTTGAGATTGGGATTGAGTTTTGAAGAAATGGCAAAAGAGTTAGGTTTGAGTTTAGAGGAAGTTCAGCAAGAAATACAAAAACAGCCTCCAAGTCAGGATACCTAAACTACAATTAGCAGTGCTCACAGATACCCATAAATAATCCTGTTATTTTCCCTTCCCATAATTTTTAATTTTTTGTATGATTTCGCTTTCCCCTATTCTCCAAGCTAGACTTTCCCAACCCCTTAAAATTGGCTCGTTTGAGGTGAAAAGTCGGGTTCTCCAGTCGCCTCTATCTGGAGTGACGGATATGGTGTTTCGCCGTCTCGTGCGTCGCTATGCGCCAGATTCGATGATGTATACCGAAATGGTGAATGCTACGGGATTGCATTATGTTAAGCAGTTACCCAAAATCATGGAGGTAGATCCCAACGAACGCCCAATTAGCGTTCAACTATTTGATTGCCGTCCCGATTTTTTGGCAGAAGCAGCAATCAAGGCGGTTGCAGAAGGTGCTGATACCGTAGATATTAATATGGGTTGTCCGGTAAATAAAATCACTAAAAATGGTGGTGGTTCTTCGTTGTTGCGGCAACCAGAAGTAGCAGAAGCAATTGTGCGGGAAGTGGTAAAAGCTGTTGATGTACCTGTGACAGTCAAAACCCGTATTGGCTGGAATGACAACGAAATTACTATTCTCGACTTTGCCAAGCGGATGGAAGATGCCGGGGCACAAATGATTACAGTCCACGGACGCACCCGCGCCCAAGGATATAATGGCAATGCCCGTTGGGAATGGATTACTCGTGTAAAGGAAGTGCTTTCTATCCCAGTAATTGGGAATGGAGATATTTTTTCCGTTGAAGCGGCGGTGAGATGTTTAGAACAAACTGGTGCTGATGGTGTGATGTGTTCCCGTGGGACTTTGGGTTATCCGTTTTTGGTGGGAGAAATCGATCACTTCCTGAAAACTGGGGAAATATTACCGACACCTACTCCGATTCAGCGTTTGGAATGTGCGAGAGATCATTTACAAGCCTTGTGGGAATATAAAGGCGATCGCGGTGTGCGTCAAGCCCGTAAGCACATGACTTGGTATGCTAAGGGTTTCGTTGGTGCTGCCGAACTCAGAGGACAGCTAAGTTTGGTTGAAAAGGTAGATCAAGGTTTGGCAATGCTTGACCAAGCAATTGAAAAATTGGCTAATGGTTATGAACTAGAAGAAGAAACACAAAGTAGTTTGGTAATGCTTTAAAAAGTTGATTTTATCACATAAATCTATGTCAACTAGAAGACTTTTGATACTGATTACCTGTGAGGTTGCATAGAACAAAGGGCTTAAGCGCCAAGTATTTCCAAGCTTGATTTTGTGCAGTTAGACGAATTCTTAGCTCGAAAATGAATGTATAAATTTGATAAAAAAGCAGCTTCCAGGATGAATCCCCAAGAAGCTTCAAACCTAATAACCCTGCCAAAAAAGTTACCTACCGCTTCCGAGAGCGAATTTCTCTTAAACTCCGTCTCAATTGCTCTAGTTTATGACTGGAATATCTTACCATCAGAGTACAAAATGTAGTTGATATTAAGCCTGTAGCAGTTGTGGCAGTTCCTTCGTGAGCTTTGCCACAAAATAATAGGACTGCTCCAATTACACTAATAAATAGGGAAGTGTAAATCGCCACTTGACATAAATTAAATGTCTGTTGTGCTTGACGCAGATATTCTTGTAAGATAAGCTCTTCAAATTTCTGGGACTGATAAGAATCGGGTTGAGGCATGTTGGATAGCGAAGATTTACTGCTCATAGTAGAGTTATTTGAGTGAGTAAGTACTGTGCGAAAATAAAGTTGTAGTAAATATGAAAACTTGAAAAAGAATACAGAATTATGCAATCTTTCTGTGGGGGATTCAGACCGGCCACTACGAAAGTTGACCACCAAATTTTCAATTTTTTTGGTGTGTAAAAATGCCGATTATTCATCCGCCAGTCGTACAGAAGTTAGAATGAATTATGACTACTGGCATCTTTATTCTGTTTTGATAAAAAACCTACTTTGCCTGTGGGTGACACCAAGGACTTTGCTCTTTTTCTAGAAGGTCGTTAGTGGAGTTAAAGCAAGAATCTTGGATAACTTAGTACACGTCACTGCAAAAAAGTATCGGAAATCAAAATTTTCATGAACCTAGACACAGTTCATCCATAATGACTAATTCCGTATCTGATTTATGAAATGATGTACTTAAGATAAAATTTAGATGACCTCTTAAGCTGCATCACTAGCTGCGCTATTAGGTTCAATTCCACCATGCTTTGAGAAATAATCTGATCTTGCCACTAAAAACAACTTCTTCTCTTGATTAAACTTTGGTCATTGCTGAATAGAAGGATGAAGTTTTAGTTTTAACTATTAAAATATAAAACTCCTTTCTTATTCTCTCTGCCTTTGTACGCCTCTATGTGAAAAATATCATCTTGCAAATATGCAACACCAACTTTTTTACCAGATTAGCACCGTCACCCCAGATAGAGACTTTAGGCTAGATATTCCTTAAAAGTTACCAGTGGGGTGGGTGTGTTAACTATTTAGATTAACTGTTTAACCTTAATTTACCAAATCAGGGAATACCTCTTGCACAGCCGGATGCACTAAGCGATGATTCTGCACATTCACACCCTTAGCTAAAGCTGGGTTAACTTCTAGCGCCATAATTCCCAAATTCGCCAACTGGACGATATAAGGTAATGTACTATTATTGAGTGCCTGAGTTGCTGTCCAAGGTACTGCTCCTGGCATATTGGGAACGCCATAATGCACCACACCCTCTTCAAGGTATACCGGATTTGTGTGAGATGTGGCGCGTAAAGTTTCTATACAACCACCTTGGTCAACGGCTACATCAACTATTACCGAACCAGGACGCATTTGTTTAACTAATTCACGCGATACTAATGTTGGGGCTCTACGTCCTAACACTAAAACTGCACCGATGAGTAAATCGGCTTCTTTAACGGCGGCTTCAATATGAGCAGAGTTGCTGTAAAGCAATTCCACCCTAGAGCCAAACAAGGTTTCTAGGTAAGATAAACGCTCGACACTCACATCTAAAATCTGGACGATCGCACCCATACCCACTGCAATTTTAGCTGCTTCTGTCCCGACAACACCGCCACCTAAAATTACTACTTTACCTGGCTTGACTCCAGGGACACCGCCCAAAAGCAATCCTCTACCACCTTGCTGACGTTCTAGGAATCTGGCCCCAAATTGTACTGCTAACCGACCAGCAATCACGCTCATGGGGGTGAGCAAAGGGAGTTTGTTAGCACCAGGTTGTTCTACAGTTTCGTAGGCGATCGCAGTTGTGCCACAATCAATTAAATGCTCTGTCAATTTGCGATCGGCAGCTAAATGTAAATAAGTAAATAATATCTGCCCTTTCTGCAAAAATTTATACTCAGATGTCAACGGCTCTTTGACTTTCACAACCAATTCCCGATTCCAAGCCGTTTCTGATGTAGGGACAATCTCGGCTCCCGCACTTCTGTAGTCTTCATCTGAAAATCCAGCACCATTCCCGGCTTGTGTCTCTACGAAGATGCTATGACCATTTTCTCGCAGCACTCGCACACTAGAAGGACTTAACCCTACACGAAATTCTTGATCCTTATTTTCCTTTGGAACGCCGATTTCCATATATAGCCTCTGATAATTTTTTTGTTTAACTTTAGCCTGCGAATCTCAAGCTTGCTACCGATTTATTACAGATAGCTGTATTAAAGATAGTTAATCTGTGTTCTAAGTTTCTTAATTTAATCTGAGTAGCCCCAAACTCAAGCCCTTGACTATTACCCCAGTGTTTATACAATATATAAAGAATAGTAACAATTTATTAAAAGAGCGATTGTATAGCTCCCTACTAGGAAGCTTTTGCTGAATCGATCAAGTCATCTTGGCATTCAAGCACTGCAAATTAGCTCATAAGTTACCAAGTTTAGGGTAAAGCTGAAGGGGAAAATACTATTCAATTCCTTTAACCTTTACCGCTTATACCTGACAATTGCTGTGAATTTTCATATCAACTCCCGTTTGCCGAAAAAAAGGTTTCTTAAAAATGACACAAACACAACCAACAATTACACCTAAACTAGAAGAGCCAAAGTTTGGCTTTAACGAATATGCTGAACGCTTGAATGGTCGAGCTGCAATGATTGGCTTCGCTTTGATGCTGGTGATTGAATATGTCACCAATCAAGGGGTGCTATCATGGCTGGGTCTGAAGTAGTGCCACTAACCAGCACAAGGTGCAACTTCTAAGCTAGTAGTTAAAAGAGTTTCAACCAGCTGGAACAACCAGTTGGTTTTGACTTTGGCGATTGATAGCGAAATGCTTTGCACTAGAATGTAAGCAAGAGAGGAATCAAAATACCTATTAGTGATGGAAATATCATAGACTTGCAACTAGTATGTGCAAGGCAATTAATGACTATAGTTCCTCCCCAACTAAAGAAAATCATAATTAGTGTCTGCCTTCGATGAGAAAGGCAAATTAAGGGTGAGGTATTCTTGGTAAATATACACAAAAGCTGAACTGGAACCAACCAAGCTGTGATGAATGCTGTATTACCTCGTTTTTTGAAGTCAACCTACCGAAAAGAGCCACTAATCAGTGTATTGGTGACGATGGGCGCTATAGATGCCCTGATTGGCGGATTGAATGATAGCTGGTCGTTGTTCGCTTTTGGTTTGGGAACAACAGGCATAGCGCTAGCCTTTAAGTTGTGGCGTTTCCAGCAGCGCCGTCCTCTACCAGAAGAACCTGTGGTGCAACATTATTTGCCCTCTCGTTCTTCTAGTGCGCCTTTACCAATGTTAAGCGTTTCTAAGAAAAAACCACCTCTTTAAGAGTGCTGAGTTATGAGTTGATAATTCATAATTCTAAGTGGTTCGTTTGTATATAAAAAGTGAGGAAAAAGTGTGAGTAGTGAGGGAAGAGGTGGGGATAATTTTCTGCGTCCGTATATTATCCTGTCATTTATGGCAGCTGTCGCCCTTCCAGTGACTATCTGGCAAGGGTTTTACATTCATCAAGCTCATGCTGCTGTTGAAGTAACACCAAACTCCCTAACTACTAACAGCTTTGCTAATGCCCAACTACTTTACACACTCAGAGGGCATAACGGAACTGTTAAATCTCTCGCATTCAGTCCAGATAGCAGAATTCTTGCGAGTGGAGGTGCAGAAAATGAGGGTATTATTCGCCTGTGGAATCCAGCAAATGGTAAAAAGTTAGGGGATATTAATAAAGCACACAAATCAGCCATAGAGTCTTTAGTGATTTCACCAGATGGGCAAACCCTTGCTAGTTGTAGTGATGACAACACAATTAACCTCTGGAGCCTGAAAAATTTTAAATTTAGCCGCTCTTTTGTCGGACATACCAGCAACGTATTATCTTTAGCGGTGTCTCCTGATAGTAAAGTTCTGATCAGTGGAGCTTTGGATGGGATTCGGCTATGGGATTTACTACAGCAGCGCCCTTTAGGGACTCTAGTACGCTTCGATAACTTGATTTATACTCTAGCCATTAGCCCTGATGGACAGACCTTGGCTAGTGGTGATAGTAAGGGTGTAATCAAGGTATGGAACTTGAGTACTGGTAAATTAATCAGTGAATTTGTGGCTCATTCTAATGTTGTTAGCGCTGTCATTTTCACACCAGATGGAGAAACATTAGTGAGTGCTAGCCACGATCGCACAGTCAAGCTGTGGAATATTAATACTGGAGAATTAGTCCGCACCCTCACAGGACATAATAACTCGGTAAATGCGATCGCCATTAACCCCGATGGACAAACCCTTGCTAGTGCCGGCAAAGATGGGATTAAAGTGTGGAATTTAACTACAGGTGAGTTAATAAATACACTGTATGGGCATACAGACTGGGTAAGTGCGATCGCTTTTAGTCCCAATGGTAAAATCCTCGCCAGTGGGGGATTTGATCGACAAATCAAGATTTGGGGAACTCCACAAAAACGTAATTAACAGCGAATACTAGAACCCCAACTTTTTAAATAAGTTGGGGTTCTGAATGACTTGTAGACAAGGTGATAAGTTTATGAATATTGAGCAAGCAGTCTTGGAGAAATTGCGCCAGCTACCTATAGATAAGCAGCAAGAGTTATTGAATTTTGCAGAATTTTTGTATCAAAAAAATATTCCTAAAGCTACATTACGTAGTGTAAGAGGGTTATGTGCTGATTTAGCAATGGATATTACTGAACAAGACATTACCGAAACTCGTCAAGAAATGTGGGGTAATTTTCCTAGGGATATTGTCTTTTAGGGTTTTTATAGTAAAAAATCAAGCAAAGCTCAGATTAGATTTTGCCAGAACTACCCAAAATCAATCATTGTAGCAACCAAGTGCGATGTTGTGATGTCTACGGCTGGCTATGACGCTCCTGCGTCGCTCTAAGCCCTTGGCACAGCCTCTCGTAGAGAAGCCATGCCGCAGGCTTTACCCTACGCTATCGGTGTCGCCAATTGTTGAATAACTGTAAATACTTGATGAAAATACAGCCGAGCTGATATCTTATCCAGCAAATTACTGTAAGTATAAACATAGGTAAATTCAAATTATCTATGCAGCTACTTGCCCTCTATAATCGGAACAATTTCTGAACTTAGACAATCTTAGAACTGGTCATCGTCAGTAAATGCACTCAGGTAAAAATTACTATCTTGGCTGAAGCAAAGGTTTGTAGCGTTTAAGCGCTATTTGAAACGTAAGAGAACTTGCTACTTAAATGATGTTTAATTTTCCCGAACTGCTTTTGATCCCCATTTCGATAGAATGACTAGGCAGAACCCTAAAACTAAAAACCGCTTTTGACTGCGACGCACATGAATCAACTGAACAATGGTTTTACGATATTTCTAAGTCTGCTAGTCGAGGCGATGCCTTTTTTGCTTCTTGGGGTTTTATTCTCCAGTTTGCTGCTATTTTTTGTTGATGAGCGCAAATTAGTAGAAAAAATGCCCAAAAATCCGCTGCTGGGTGCTTTAGTTGGCAGCTTGATCGGCTTTTTATTTCCGGTGTGTGAGTGCGGGAATGTGCCGGTAGCGCGGCGGTTCCTGATTCAGGGAGTACCCACACCAGTCGCCATTGGTTTTTTGCTAGCAGCGCCAACAATTAACCCAATTGTAATTTGGTCAACTTGGACAGCATTTCGAGATCAGCCAGAAATAGTGGTCTTACGAGTCGTATTTTCTCTAGCAATTGCCACAATTATTGGTTTTGTTTTCAGTTTTCAAAAGGACTTAAATCCGATAATTCAACCTGCGATCGCTCGGTATATGAAGTTTAATCCACCCGTGCAGCCAGAAACCAAACGCCGTGGTAAACGTTACCAAGTAGAACAGCAAGAAGCGATACCAAATATCTTGCAATCCGGGACTTATATTTTAGGGGGAAAAGCAGGTGTACCTCTGCGGATAGATGCTAATTTTGTACAGCCGACTGCCCCAATTTCTAATACCAATAAACCTCTTGCAGATAAACTGCGCCTAGTGGTAGATAATAGCGTCCAAGAATTCCGAGAATTGGGCGGAGTGATGATTTTAGGAAGTGCGATCGCAGCAGCGATTCAAGTCTTAGCTCCCCGTGAATTAATTCTCAGTTTGGGTGCCGGGCCTATTAGCTCGATTGTAGTCATGCTGATATTAGCAGTAGTGGTGTCAATTTGTTCTACAGTCGATTCTTTCTTTGCTCTATCTTTTGCCTCGACCTTTAGTAGCGGTTCGTTGTTGGCATTTCTAGTGTTTGGGCCAATGATTGATATCAAAAGCGTTGGTTTGATGTTATCTATTTTTAAGCCCAAAACTGTGTTTTATTTATTTGCTTTAGCAGCACAATTAACATTTGTGTTAACTCTTTTCCTCAATTTGCACGTTTTTTAAAGAATTAATCTTTTGTTCTTTGCTAATAACCAATGCCCCATGCCCAATAACTAATGGCTAATAAAAATCCTAAATCTAAAATCCCAAATCTGTTACTCCCTTGGCTGGATGCCCTAGCAATTACATCTTGGGGCATTTTGATGTTGAGATATTGGCTAACTAACAAGCTGAACTTATTAATTCACCCAAATTATATTTGGTTTGTGGTTGTGACAGGTATCAGCTTGATTGTTATTGGTTTCTTCAAGATGCAGGAACTTTGGCAGCGCCGTCGCCGTGATGTTACGCCAAGCGGCCAGCATATTAGTTTATTTCCCCCTGGTTGGGGCAGTGTTTTATTGTTGACTACAGCGATTCTAGGTTTTATCATTACACCGCAAGTTTTTGCTAGTGACAAAGCACTCCAAAGGGGTGTAACGGCTGATTTATTGGGAAGTACACGCGTCAAACCTCAAGCCTTTCGAGCTACTGTTCGTCCAGAGGAGCGATCGCTTGTAGATTGGGTACGCACTGTCAATGTCTATCCAGAACCAGACACATATACAGGTCAAAAAGTCAAAGTTCAGGGATTTGTTATTCATCCGCCAGATATAGGAAAAGAATATTTGTTCCTAGCCCGATTTGTCTTAACTTGCTGTGCAGCAGATGCTTACCCAGTAGGATTACCCGTCAAACTCCCAAACAATCAAGAGCGTTACTCCCCCGACACTTGGCTGGAAGTAGAAGGGCAAATGATGACAGAAAACTTGGCAGGTAAACGCCAACTGACCATTGCTGCTACTTCTCTCAAAAAGATTCCTCAACCCCAGAATCCTTATAGTTATTAATTATTTATTGATGACTAATGGCAAACGACCAATGACAAATGACAAATGACAAAATCTAAAACATTTATCCAACCACTCGATCGGATAGCGATCGCACTGATGCTACTGCTAAGTGTGCTGATTGGGTTAATCATATTGCAAGGTGATGTGGTAACTGCTCGTGTGCGGGACTTTACCTGGCAAAATCAACAGATTGGGGCGGAAGATAACTCCTTTACCCTCACCTTCAGCCGCCCAATGGAAACAAAAAGTGTAGAGAATAACTTGAAAATCGAGCCACCCCTAGCAGGTAAATTTAGTTGGGCAGGTCGGCGAATGGTTTATACGCTGTTAACACCAGCACCTTATGGCACAAATTATAAATTGCAGTTACAGGGAGCCAAAGATAAGTTTGCACAGCAAGAGGGCAAAAATCGCTTGATCCAGGCTTTTACAGGTAGCTTCCGCACACGCGATCGCGTCATTCTTTATATAGGAACCAATCAAGAAGAACAGGGGCGATTAGTTCTATACAACTTAACCCAAGAGCAAAAAAGGGTACTTACCCCCAAAGACCTAATAGCAATGGACTTCGAGTCATTTCCAGATGGAGAGAAAATTTTATTTTCGGCTCGCGCCAGCAATAACGAAGACTTACTTTCAGCCCAACTGTACACAGTGACAACAGGCGTTTCTAGTAAATCTGGACAAGAAGCACAACCAGGAGGCAAAGTTGACCTAGTTTTAGATAGTAAAGATTATCAAAACCTGAAATTTGACTTATCACCTGATGGGCAAACTATTGTCATCCAACGCGGAAACAAAAATAATCCCGGCGACTTTGGACTATGGTTTATGCCAGCAACCAGCGACGGTTCAGCAGAAAAACCCACCCCTAAACGTCTGAAAAGCCAACCAGGGGGAGACTTTATGATCACCCCAGATAGTAAAGCCGTAGCAGTTGCCCAAGGACAGGGAGCAGCAATCTTACCACTGCAAGGTGATGCCAGTAAACCTCTAGATTTTCTGCCGCAGTTTGGTTTGGTACAGGCTTTCTCTAAAGATGGCTCTCAAGCAGCGATGGTAAAGTTTAATACAGATTACACGCGAGATTTGTTTTTAGTGACAAACCAAGGTGTACAGAAACAACTGTTAAAAACAACAGGTTCAATTCTCAGCTGCCAATTTGACATCGCCTCACCCACCCTCTACTGCCTGCTGACACAGCTAGTATCCAAGGAACAATACATAGAACAGCCTTATGTCGTAGCAATTGATCTGAAAACCGGCCAACAGAAACCCCTGCTAGTACTGCCTCCTGCTCAACGAAATGTGCAAATGAGTTTATCTGCTGACGGTTTAGGCTTGTTATTTGACCAAGTAGTACCCCAGACAAACCCCCCAGCATCATTACCCACCAACACCTTGAAAACTGATGATGGAGATGTTGTTGCTACCAGTAGCCTGTGGTTAATGCCTCTGCTACCCATCGCTGATGCTGCGACTGTTGAAATTAGACCAGAACAACTCCCTTTAGACGGATTTCGCCCCCGATGGCTACCTTGAAATAGAGGCAAGGGAGCAGGGAGAATAATTTATATGGGGATTCAAACCCATGTTCCCTTCAATAACTACTTCTTCGTTGATAATCCTTATATTTCCGACTTCTTAAAGAAGTCGGAAATATTGTTGATAATAAAGTGAAAAATGAAAAATTGTTATTTATCGAAGTTTAAACTATCACTTGATAATTTATCCAAGCTTCCCAAAAAATATAGATTGATAGTATTCCTAAGAAAATACGAAGTACTAAACTCACAGTATAATCTGGTAGTTTTGGAAGGGTGCGAGTACTCATCTGAACACCTAAAAGACCTCCACATCCCAAAACAATACCTTGAACAAATAGAATATTTCCCTCTAATGTGTGTCCTGTACAGGCAGCTAAACCAGTGATGACAATCACTCCTAAACTAGTCTGAATTGCTACTTTAATGTCTTCTCCCAGTAACAAAATTTGCAGTGGCACCATAATCGTACCGCCACCTAAGCCAAATAAACCTGCTAAAATCCCTGCTGCTCCTCCAGTGCCAATTTTAGAAACTAATGGGTTAAATACTAGGGCTGTATCCTCTTTCTTTTTGAAAGCGAGTTGCTTACGAAGCTCAATCAAATAGATATTAACAAGTAGTATTATGCCAAATGTAAAAAGTATTATATAGGATGGAATTTTATTGGCAAAATATACACCTATTCCAGTAGTTAAGAAGGCCGGAATTCCTAAATAAATTACTCGTTTAAAGTCAAAGTATCCCATCCACCAATTCTGCAAACTTCCAGAAATTGAAGTAATCACAATAGCAAGGCTACTAGTAGCGATCGCCTGAACGGGAGTATAACCTAGTGTGACTAAAAGAGGAATTGTGATAATACCGCCACCTATTCCTAAAAGTCCGGCTATGACTCCAGATATTAAACCCCCAGTTACTAAAATTAACCAACTAAAATCAATCATAAATAGGTATTTTTCTAGAGAACTGATAGTGGGAATTGGAAATTGGGAATTGGAAATTGGGCATTGGGCATGATGATTCTTCTTCTCCCCTTATCCCCCTTATCTCCCC
>NZ_JADEXU010000115.1 GCF_015206895.1 Nostoc sp. LEGE 12450
GTCCCCCTTGTCCCCCTGTCCCCCTTGCCCTATGCCCAATTCCCAATCCCTTTGAGGAGAAGATTCATTGTACGGCGCATATATGCTTCTACTGGCTCGGTTGTGGGTTTAAAGATCAGTGCATAATATAATGATCCGCTCACCAGGTCGATAATTAAGTCTACGTCTGCATCCTTATGTATTTCACCTCTAGACTGGGCACGCTCAAGTACTTTAGAGAATGCTTCACGTCGGAGTTTTATATATTTTGTCCAGTAAACCTCTGCAAACTGAGGATTGCTAGACGCTGTACTAATTATCAAAGCGAGTGTCTGACGACCAAGGGGACTATCTATCTTTTTGGCGGCATTCTCGATCAAAATATCCATATCTCCCCAAAAGCTGCTAGTATCGGGGATCGCTAAATCATCTCTCAAACTTTCTATCGCGTCTGCAACTAGTTCTTCTTTGGAAGTGTAACGCCGATAGATGGTTGTTTTACCAACTCCAGCACGAGAAGCGATCGCTTCTATACTCATACTCTGATATCCTACCTCTGCAAGTAAGTCTAAGGTCGCTTGCAGAATCGCTTGGTCGGCGTGGATGCTGCGTGGTCGTCCTGAAGGGCTGTTAATTTGGTTACTCATAAAAATATCATCCCCAAGTAATATCTTCTTGGCAATTTGCTTCTACCTTTGGGCATAGAACGTACCATCTGGGAAACGAAGAAGCCCTACTACCCTGTTACGCAAATAAGATTGCACATCAAATGGTGAGGTTGTCCTTTGTCAATTGTCCTTTGTCCTTGGTAAACACAAATGACTAATGACTAATGACGGTCTACACGGAAAATATTGCAATATGTAGGCGCGTTAGCTTACCCAGTTTTCATGCACGAAAACAGCAAAAGTGACTATCTATCTTTAGCATAAGTATTTCTGCTACTTTTCGTTGAAGTCTCCCTTGACCATTTTTATATGATACGCTACCGTAGCGTAATATAAGAGATTTAATTTTTGTTTTGGGAATCGCTCTGAACAATGGCTACCAACATTAAACCTTCTAGTTTTGATCAATTTGGTTATGTCCACGGGCCATTGAAGTGGGCGATCGCTTTGACAGCTTCTCTTGGTGCAATTTTAGAAGTAATTGATACCAGTATTGTTAACGTTGCCCTGACGGATATGCAAGCCAGTCTGGGAGCAACTGTCAGTGAGGTAGGTTGGGTAGTAACTGGATATGCGATCGCAAATGTCGTCTTAATTCCCTTATCTGCATGGCTGGGAGATTACTTTGGACGCAAAACCTACTTTATATTTTCGTTGATTGGCTTTACCATTGCCTCGGTTTTATGCGGGTTAGCATTCAATTTACCGATGTTGGTTCTTTCCCGAATTCTTCAAGGTTTATGTGGTGGCGGGTTGCTAGCTAAAGCACAGGCGATTTTGTTTGAGACTTTTCCACCTGCTGAACAGGGTTTGGCACAGGCAGTTTTTGGAGTAGGTGTAATTGCTGGCCCAGCTATCGGCCCGACTTTAGGGGGATTCTTGGTAGATGGTTTGGGCTGGCGCTGGATTTTCTTTGTTAATATTCCCTTCGGGATCGTTGCAGTGGCGATGTCCTTCATGTTTTTGCCCAAAGACAAAGACAAAAGCGAGACACAAAGCCAATCCGTCGATTGGTTCGGTATTGGGTTTTTGATTATTGCGATCGGCTGTCTGCAAACTTTGTTAGAAGAAGGAGAGAAAGAAGACTGGTTTTCCTCCGGTTTCATCACCACGTTAGCGATCGCCAGTATTATCGGATTAGGGCTATTCATTTGGTACGAGTTGAAAATAGCGCATCCTGCCGTTGATTTGAGAGTTTTGCGTCACCGTTCTTTAGCTGCGGGAAGCGTTCTCTCAGCAGTGGTGGGTATGGGGCTTTATGGCACACTCTTTGCAGTGCCGATATTTGCTCAAAGTGTACTGCACTTTACGGCAACGCAGACAGGACTATTGTTAGCGCCTGGTGCTTTAGCGTCTGCGATCGTTATGGTTCTATTAGGCAAGCTGTCCAGTAAAATTGATGCCCGATTTTTAATTGCAATCGGCGCTGTCGGATCATCTGGAGTTATGTTTCAACTAGCAGCAATTACCCCACAAACGGGCACAGATGATTTATTTTGGCCATTGGTATGGCGTGGGGCTTTTACTGTGTTGATGTTTCTGCCTTTGAGTTTGGCAGTTTTAGGCCCGCTACCCAAACAAGATGTTTCTGCTGGATCTGGTTTCTACAACCTGACTCGACAACTAGGTGGCAGTATCGGCATTGCCCTACTTACTAGTCTGCTTGACCGAAGACAAACTTTTCATCGAGCTATCTTGTTAGCAAAACTTAGCCCTTATGACCCAGAAACCAATCAACGTCTAGATTTACTCAATGGGGCACTTCAAAGCCAAGGTATGGATGCGGCAACAGCACAACAACAAGCACTAGCTTTATTAAGTCAAACAGTAGATACTCAAGCTGCTGTTTTATCTTACGCAGATTGCTTTCGAGTGGTAGGGATTGGGTTCCTTTGCTCATTACCTCTATTACTATTCTTGGGTAAAGGCGGTGCCGGAGCGAAAGCACCAGTCAGCCATTAGACGGATACCAATTTTAAACTCTCTGATGTAAAACTATGTAAAAACACGGCTTAAAAATCCTTCTGAGCCGAAAGTCACAGAAGAAAATTAATATACACTGATATTTTTAGATAAAAAATAAAAATCCCACTCAGTTTTGAGCAGGAATATGTGAAGTCTTATTGCTAAAATTAGAAACTCGGATCTTAGAAAAAGTTCATTATTGTAATAACGCCAACACTGGTTAACATCATTAAAGCGCCCATAATTATAGATTGGCCTAGTGGATTGCTGAATTTTGAATCGTTCATTTAAGTAAAAATCCTTTTTTTAATAGTTCCTTAACCATATCAAAATCAGTATAAATATCTATAAAAGCGCTGTAAAACTTAAATTCCCGTAAATTTTCTTAACAAAAAATTAATTTACAACTAAAGTATCGGTTTTTACTTATGATGGGTTAGTCTTTTAGTCTCCCCACTTCTTATTCTCCAGTTCCCAAATGTAGTAATTTCCGAACAGAATAAATACCTGAACTCCGAGCGGAATACGCGCCTTTATGGAGTAAAATAAATCTTAATCAAGGTAGAAATATTTGAATAGAAGATTATCATGACAGTCTCCACGGCATCTAGAAACCAAGCGATCGCTTTTGACTTAGAAAAATTAAATGAGCAATTTGAAACTGCCACTCCTAAAGAGATACTGGCATGGTCTATAGAGAATATCCCAACGGGATTGGTGCAAACCAGCGCCTTTAACGTGGATGACATGATAATTACCCATATTCTTTACAGTGAACTGAAGCATCCCGTTCCTGTGATCTTTCTCGACACCTTACATCACTTCCCTGAGAGCCTAGAATTAGTAGCCAAAGCCAAAGAAATCTACAATCTGGACTTGCAAACTTTCAAAACTCCAGACGTAGAAACCCGTGAAGCCTTTGAAGCCAAATACGGCGATAAACTTTGGGATACGGATATTGCTAAATTCCACCACATTACAAAAATTGAACCACTGTTACGGGGTCTAGACGAACTCAACAGCCTCGCTTGGATTACCGGTCGCCGCCGTGACCAAGCAGTAACCCGTGCGAATATGCCCATATTTGAATTTGATGGTAAAGGTCGGCTGAAAGTAAATCCCATTGCCAGATGGACACGTCAAGACAGCTGGGTTTACGTAGCTGAACATGGAGTTATCTACAACCCACTCCATGACAAAGGTTATCCCAGTATCGGCGACCAACCCATCACCACCAAAGTAGGCGAAGGTGAAGACGAACGCGCCGGACGTTGGCGGGGAAGTGATAAAACAGAATGCGGAATTCATATTTAGTTATTAGTCATTGGTCATTTGTCATTTGTCATTACTATTAGACAAAGGATAAGTGACTAAGGACGAAAGACTAATATGATTAAAATCCTCCATCTTTCCGACATCCACATGGGAAGCGGCTTCTCCCACGGACGAATTAATCCCACGACTGGATTAAATACACGATTGGAGGATTTTGTCAATACTTTGTCTATATGTATTGACCGAGCGCTGACAGATGCTGTTGATATGGTGATATTTGGTGGCGATGCTTTCCCGGATGCGACACCCCCCCCTTATGTACAACAAGCTTTTGCCAGCCAATTTCGCCGTCTTATGGATGCCAATATTCCAACAGTGTTGTTGGTAGGTAACCACGACCAACATTCCCAAGGACAGGGAGGAGCAAGTTTAAATATTTACCGCACTTTGGGAGTGCCAGGATTTGTTGTTGGTGATACATTAACTACTCACTGCATCGAAACCCGTAATGGCAAAGTGCAAGTAATTACTCTCCCTTGGTTGACTCGTTCTACCCTGATGACTCGCCAAGAGACTGAAGGTTCGTCTTTGGCGGAAGTCAACGAACTGTTAACGGAACGTCTGCGAGTTGTTATGGAAGGGGAAATTCGCCGTCTTGACCCCGATGTGCCAACTGTCCTTTTGGCTCACTTGATGGCTGACAATGCTAGCTTGGGGGCAGAACGCTTTTTGGCAGTAGGTAAAGGCTTTACTCTACCCCTATCTTTGCTGACGCGACCTTGTTTTGATTATGTAGCGTTGGGACACGTCCACCGCCACCAGAACCTCAATAAATCCAACAACCCGCCGGTGATTTATCCGGGAAGTATTGAGCGGGTCGATTTTAGTGAAGAAAAAGAAGACAAAGGCTATGTAATGCTGGAATTGGAGCGAGGGAGAGTTGAATGGGAATTTTGTCCTTTAAGAGTTCGGACTTTCCGCACCATTGAAGTGGATGTCTCGAAAGCAGATGATCCGCAAGCAGTGTTAATGAAAGCGATCGCTAAATATAATATTGAAGATGCTGTAGTGCGGCTAATTTACAAACTCCGCTCTGAACAGATGGATTTAATTGACAGTTCCTCTCTACATACTGCTTTAAGTCCCGCTCATACCTACACCATTCAAGCAGAATTAGTAAGTCAACTAGCCAGGCCCCGCATTCCTGAATTGAGCGCAAGTAGCAGCATCGACCCAATGGAAGCGTTGAAAACTTACTTAAATAATCGCGAAGACCTGAAAGACATCGCAACATCAATGATGGATGCAGCACAGAAGTTGCTAGCAGACGATGTGGAAATCTGGCTAGAAGCAGCAACTAGCGAGTAGGATAGAGCCAATCATATTTCAATACAGCGTGTAGAGACGCGAAATTTAGGGTCATCTGAAAAAACCCACGAAAAAATTAACTCCCTTCCCGACGCGCGGAGGGGGAAATTTCAAAGTCTCTTCTAAAAGGAAAGGGATTTTCGAGATAACCTAAATGGAGTTCTTCTACAAGGAGCTAGAACCCTTTGATGAATTTTCCGATACAGGTTAGGATAATCCATCAATTAAAGGAAAAACTTCAAACCCGCTTAATCGCGCTGTAACATGAAAGTCACCCAAATTTATATTTTTGGGCAGATTATTGAGGAGTTTGCTACTCTACTATCAACTATTGTTTTTCTTCTAGCTAGAGGAAATTTTTGACTTAGTAAAAAAAGTTATCGAGCCTTGAATAAGCTACTCTTTACAGGTAAATCTTTTCGTTTTATGGCTTTTGTCTTACCACTAATCATTTGGTGGGGATACAAAGAAGTACAAAACCAATTTGTACAGCCGCAAGCAGTTGTAGTGTTGGGTGGTTCAACGAGACGTTTAGAGCGAGAGAAGTTTACAGCCGAATTTGTTCGCCAGCATCCAAATATACCAATTTGGATTACTGGGGGTAGTCCACCTAGATTCACCCAACGAGTCTTTACCAAAGCTGGTGTTGATCCCAAGCGTCTACACTTGGATTATGAAGCCGTAGATACAGTTACTAATTTTACTACGTTAGTAGATGATTTGCAAGCTCGTGGTATTAAGAGCGTTTATTTGATTACTTCAGACTTCCACATGCGCCGGGCTTGTGTCATCGGCGAAATTATTTTGGGTAGTCGAGGTATTTATTTAAAACCAGTGCCAGTCCCTTCAGAAAAACCCCCTGAATCTATCGAAAAATCTATCCGCGATGGAGCCAGAGCCATACTTTGGATAGCAACTGGTTACACTGGTGTGGATGCAGCTAAAAATAAACGGTAAATCATCAGTGGGAATTTGATCGTCAAGATGGAATTCAAGATAGGTAAATTTAAGAGCATTAATGGCAATAATCGTGATATTAACTAAGTAATAATAGACACATGAAAGCACAGCGATCGCAAAACTAGCGCAACATTAACCCTCAAACAACACAATATAAAAAAACCAATTAACTGTTTTTGCTCATTTGGTTGCTTAGTGAATACTTTGCGTCCATCAAAGTTTTGAGTGGTGACTTGCGTAAATGGAATTTATCTGTGTAGCTCAGGGAAAAAAACGCCCCAACTTATCTCACAATTTGATACCCTAGCTTAAACAGATTTGAATAAAAGTTAAAGCGTGGAAATTCAACTTGGGCGGGGAAAAACAGCTCGTAGAGCTTACGGAATAGATGAAATTGCTCTAGTTCCTGGTAACAGAACACTAGATCCTAGTTTGGCAGATACTAAGTGGCGTATTGGCAATATTGAGCGAGAAATTCCGATAATTGCCAGTGCAATGGATGGGGTAGTAGATGTTCGCATGGCTGTACGTTTGTCACAGTTGGGAGCATTAGGTGTCCTCAATTTAGAGGGTATTCACACTCGCTACGTTGACCCAGAGCCAATATTAGATCGGATTGCCTCTGTGGGGAAAGATGAATTTGTTGCCCTGATGCAAGAACTCTATGCCGAACCAATAAAGCCGGAATTAATTGAAAAACGTATTCAGGAAATTAAAGAACAAGGTGGCATTGCGGCGGTAAGCGCAACTCCAGCCGGTGCAAGTAAATATGGTGAGGCGGTAGCAAAAGCTGGGGCCGATTTATTTTTTGTTCAAGCTACAGTAGTCTCTACTGCACATCTGTCACCAGAGTCGATAATACCACTTGATTTAGCAGAATTTTGCCGTTCTATGCCCATCCCGGTGGTGTTGGGGAATTGCGTGACTTACGACGTGACGTTGAATTTGTTGAAAGCTGGGGCGGCTGGCGTACTAGTGGGAATTGGCCCTGGTGCTGCTTGTACATCCCGTGGGGTGTTGGGTGTGGGTGTGCCACAGGCAACTGCGATCGCAGATTGTGCAGCAGCACGAGATGATTACTATAAGGAAACTGGTAACTATATCCCCATTATTGCTGATGGCGGTTTAATCACCGGTGGCGACATTTGTAAATGCATCGCCTGCGGTGCTGATGGTGTGATGATTGGTTCCCCCTTTGCCAGAGCCGCAGAAGCTCCAGGACGAGGTTATCATTGGGGTATGGCGACTCCTAGCCCGGTGTTGCCTCGTGGCACCCGCATTCGCGTTGCCACCACCGGTAGCCTAGAGCAAATACTCATTGGCCCAGCCGGACTAGATGATGGCACTCACAATCTTTTAGGAGCCTTAAAAACGAGCATGGGCACTTTAGGAGCCAAAAATATTAAAGAAATGCAGCAAGTGGAAGTTGTGATTGCGCCTTCTCTATTAACCGAGGGTAAAGTTTACCAAAAAGCTCAACAATTAGGTATGGGGAAATAAAGCTGGGGACTAGGGACTAGGGAGTGGGGACTGGGAACTGGGAAAGAGTTATTTTAATTCTAATCCCCAATCCCCAATATCCAATCCCCAATCCGCACTCCCAAATTCTTCAATAAATTTTTCCAGCCCCCTAAACAATTGCTGGAAAAATTCGATATGTCGCCTACAATAGAGATAGCGGAGACAAATGTTTCCGTTCACTCCTCACACCACACTCCGCCCGGACTACTGTTCGGGCGGTTCCTTATGTTTGTAAATAAATTCTAGAGCTTCTTTGCAAATGTACATCCTTAGACTTCCAAGCTGATGTTTTTGCTATGGTAGAATTTTCACCAAGTTCAGATATTATTGGCGAAGGTTTTAGGCATGTCAACAGCCGCACAAGTTACCGATTCTAGTTTCAAGCAAGAAGTACTCGACAGCGATGTACCCGTTTTAGTTGACTTTTGGGCACCCTGGTGCGGACCATGCCGTATGGTAGCTCCTGTTGTCGATGAAATCTCCGAACAGTACAAAGGTCAAATCAAGGTCGTCAAAGTCAACACGGATGAAAATCCTCAAGTTGCTAGTCAGTACGGCATCCGCAGTATTCCTACATTAATGATTTTTAAAGATGGACAAAAAGTAGATATGGTGGTAGGTGCTGTACCTAAAAGTACATTAGCTTCCACTTTAGAAAAGTATCTTTGAAACTCAATTGGTAACAAAATCCTTTTGAGTTATCAATGTTGTTCTAGCTTTAGGTTAATTTTTATAAACAAGTTTGAGAGGCGCGAATTTCTCGTTTTTCAAACTTGTTTACATTTGTATACAATCTCAGAATATTTTTAGGAGTTTTCTAGCTCAAGAATAATTCTCTAATTCCCGTACTACCAATTTCCACTGCTAGCGCCGCCAACAGAAACCCCAAAAGCTGAGTTACAATCACTCCACCTTCTGCACCAATCCACTGGTCAATCAGATTTGCTAAACGCAAAATCAACCAAGTGATAAACATCGCCCCTAAGATACCCACCGCCACAGCAATATGTGGACTTTGTGATTTCGACATCAGCAACATCACCGTTGTCAAAGTCCCCGGCCCCGCTAGCAGTGGTAAAGCTAGTGGAGTAATTGCGACATCGCGTCCTTCTTCAATAATTGGCTGATCTAATTCTCCCCGCAGCATTTGCAAAGCAATTAACAGCAACAATATTCCTCCTGCTATTCGCAAAGAGCCGATACTAATTTCCAAATAATTTAAAATTACTTGCCCAGCAAAGGCAAATAGCAAAAGAACTGCGATCGCAACGATAATTGCTTTATCTATAACTTTATTTCTTTGGTCTGGCATCATGCCCTTGGTCAAAACTAAAACAATTGGTATATTGCCCACAGCATCTGCTAGGACAAACACAGCGATAAATGTTTGAACGAGAATAGAAATATCCACAGCAGGTAACTTTATATCAGGGTTTGATCATAAATTAATGCCAATCTTACTCAGTTTGCCAGAACCTAGAGGAAGATTAAAATCAGCAATAAAATAAGTCTGTTAAAGAAAATCTTGGCTGAAGTATTTCTAATTAAGTTCCATAGATGTTGAAGTAGCGATATATTTTGATAATCTATCTTCCATAAATCAACTGTTCGTTGTTGAATCTATGAAGTCTTATTTAGCCGCCGCTATTCAATTGACAAGTGTGCCCGATCTACACAAAAATTTGGCTCAGGCAGAAGAATTAATAGAGCTTGCCGTGCGTCAAGGCGCTGAATTGGTTGGCTTGCCAGAAAACTTTTCCTATATGGGCGAAGAAAAAGATAAACTCGCGCAAGGCGATGCGATCGCTCTTGAAAGTGAAAAATTTCTCAAAAAAATGGCTCAACGCTTTCAAATTACGATCTTGGGCGGCAGCTTTCCACTTCCTGTAGACAATACAGGCAAAGTTTATAACACCACTCTACTTATCGACCCAAGCGGTCAAGAACTTTCCCGCTACTACAAAGTACACCTATTCGATGTTGATGTTCCCGACGGCAACACCTATCGGGAATCCAGCACTGTTGTGGCTGGTACGCAATTACCCCCCGTCCATTTTTCAGAAAAACTTGGTAATCTAGGACTTTCTATTTGTTATGATGTCCGGTTCCCTGAACTGTATCGTCATTTGGCAGAGAAGGGAGCCGATGTTATCTTTATTCCCGCCGCCTTTACTGCCTTTACTGGCAAAGATCACTGGCAAGTACTACTACAAGCCAGAGCCATCGAAAATACCGCCTACGTCATTGCTCCTGCCCAAACGGGGAATAACTACGGTCGCCGTCTAACCCACGGCCACGCCGTTATTATCGACCCTTGGGGTGTAATTTTAGCCGATGCTGGAGAAAAACCGGGAATTGCGATCGCAGAAATCAAGCCAACTAGGTTAGAACAAGTCCGTCGTCAAATGCCTTCTTTACAACATCGGGTGTTCTAGGGATTGGGTGTGGAGAGTAGAGAGCAGGGGAAGCAGGGGAAGAAACAACTATTGATTTTCCCCATTCCACATTCCCCATGCCCCATTCCCAACCCTTTACAAATAAAATAAAAAACCGGGTAAATACCCGGTTTATATCAATATTAAAATCTTCAATTTTTTAGGAGCATAGCAGTACTATGCACCTATTTATTGGTTGTCAGAATTAAACTTTAGCAGCAGCTTTGGTGACAACGTTTAGTTCACCTTTAGCATACTTAGCAGCAAAATCTTCCAAAGAAATTTGCTTAATCTTGCTTGCGTTGCCAGCAGTGCCAAATTGCTGATAGCGTTCAGCACAAACTTTTTGCATGTATGTAATAGAAGGCTTGAGGAAGTGACGGGGGTCAAACTCCTCTGGCTTTTTAGCCAAAGCTTCACGTACAGCAGCAGTGATTGCCAAACGGTTGTCGGTGTCGATGTTTACTTTACGTACACCACTCTTAATACCTTTTTGGATTTCTTCTACAGGTACACCGTAGGTTTCAGGAATTGCACCACCATACTGGTTAATCAGTGCAAGTAAATCTTCAGGTACAGAGGATGAACCGTGCATTACCAAGTGGGTGTTAGGCAGACGGCGGTGAATTTCTTCAATGCGGCTGATGGCCAAAATTTCACCAGTCGGCTTGCGGGTAAACTTGTAAGCACCGTGGCTTGTGCCAATGGCAACAGCCAATGCATCTACTTGGGTTGCTTCTACGAAGTCAACAGCTTCATCGGGGTCGGTTAGCAGTTGTGAGTGGTCGAGTGTACCTTCAAACCCGTGACCATCTTCAGCTTCACCAGCACCAGTTTCTAGAGAACCCAAACAACCGAGTTCACCTTCAACGCTGACACCCAAAGCATGAGCTACATTTACAACTTCGCGGGTAACATTAACGTTGTACTCGAAGCTAGCAGGAGTTTTAGCATCAGCTTCTAAAGAACCATCCATCATCACGCTGGTGAAGTTGTTCTTAATTGCTGAGTAGCAGGTAGCAGGCGCATTACCATGATCTTGGTGCATGACAATGGGAATGTGAGGATAAGTTTCTACCGCTGCCAAAATCAGGTGGCGGAGGAAGTTTTCTCCTGCATAATTACGAGCGCCGCGTGAAGCTTGTAAAATTACGGGGCTATCTGTCTCTACAGCAGCCTTCAGGATTGCCTGAATCTGCTCCAAATTGTTAACGTTGAAAGCTGGGATGCCGTAACCGTTTTCAGCTGCGTGATCCAACAGCAGCCGCAGTGGTACAAGCGCCATAGATAGTCCTCCTAATGTGGTTGTCAGCTAGTCGGTCTGAGAGAAGCGTATTTATTACGCTAAATCTTAAGAGTTTTTTCAACTTATAGGAAATTATAACTAGTGTCGTGTATCTATGTTGAAAAAGTTTATGCCATCGTTACTATAACTATGTTCTGTACTCCTGTACTATGAACCATCGTTGCTCTGTATCGCTGTAGATTTAGTTACCCTACAGCTAGTAGCTCTGGTAGCCTAGTATCCCAAATGGTCGTCTCAAAGCGATCGCTTCAACTTAAACACACTAAACTTCTGACAAATGCTATCAGCGTGTTTTTCCCTAACTATTGCATTTAGGATTAAATTATGCATAGTTTACATAAATTAACGTGAGTCTTTGTTGGACACTCAGGTTAAATAAATATAGCGTAGATCGTGTGTAGCCCGCACTTCTCTACGATACCCTGCGCGTAGCTTGCTTCCACGTTCGCGTAGCGTTCCGTAGGAAAGTGGTACGACAAGCTCTGCTACCACCGCAGGCATTGCTATCATAAAAAACTATTCACTGGGCAATAACCGAATGTTCGTTTATTATAGAATTTATGAGGCACAAAGACGACAAAAAAAATCAAGCAATCTGTGATGCGGCAATCGAACTGATTACTGCAAATGGTTTTGCTGATACTTCTATGTCGAAAATTGCAAAAACCGCGAATGTTTCGCCCGCGACAATATATGTCTATTTTGAAAACAAGGAAAACCTTCTCAATCAAATATATTTGTTCGTGAAGCAGGAAATGAGTGCAGAAATTTTGAAAGGTGTCAACCAGAACCTATCGATCGAGAAAGCCTTTAAAATGATCTGGAATAATTATTATCAATACGCGATTAAAAATCCAGTCAGATTTGCTTTTACGGAGCAATTTGCTAATTCCCCGATGGTTGACCGTATTTGCAAAAATGAAAGTTCGAGCTATTTCAAGCCGATGCTAGATTTGTTCAATCGCGGTAAAGAGGAGAAAATTTTTAAGGATATTTCTCTGGAAATTTTTACCGCTTTTACCTTTGCACCTCTGACTGGATTGATAAAAGAGCATTTTAGTGGTGCTTTAATTTTGGATGAAAAAATGTTAGAAACCACCTATAAAATTGCGTGGGATGCAGTAACGAATTAATTCTTTTTTTGAGAATTAATTAAACGAACGTTCGATTAATAGGAGTAAATAAAATGAAAAATGAAAAATGGAACGCGGAAAATATTCTGAGTCAAAAAGGAAGAGTAGCAATTGTAACGGGTTCGAGCAGCGGCATCGGTTATGAAACGGCGAGGGTTTTAGCTAATAAACAAGCGTCTGTAATCATTGCGGTTCGCAATTTGGACAAAGGAAACAAGGCATTGGCAAAAATTCTTCAACAGAATCAAGATGCCGACGTAAAGGTAATGGAACTTGATTTGGCGAATTTAGCATCAGTTAAAAATTTTGCTGAAAACTTTCAGAAAAATTATGTGCGTCTGGATTTACTGATTAATAATGCGGGTGTGATGATTCCGCCGTATTCAAAAACGACGGACGGTTTTGAATTGCAGTTCGGCACTAATCATCTCGGACATTTTGCTTTGACGGGACAGCTTTTGGAACGTTTGCTCGACACCGAAGGCTCACGAGTTGTCAATGTTTCGAGTGGCGCACATAGTATAGGCAAAATAGATTTTGATGATTTGAATTGGGAAAAGAGAAGTTATGCCAAATGGAAAGCCTACGGCGACAGCAAACTCGCCAACCTCTATTTCACCTATGAACTCGACCGAAAACTAAAAAATAATGGTATCGACACACTTGTAACCGCCTCGCATCCTGGCTGGACAGCAACCGAATTGCAAAGAACTGCGGGTGGCGTTGTGAAATATCTCAACGGCATCGTTGCTCAAGACATCACGATGGGCGCATTACCAACTCTGCGGGCGGCAACCGAAGCAGGCTTAAAAGGCGCAGAATATTTCGGCCCCAATGGGTTTATGGAGATCCGCGGCTATCCAATAAAAGTCGAATCAAACGAGTTATCCAAAGATCAAGCGATCGCTAAAAAACTATGGGAAGTATCAGAAAAACTCACCGATGTGAAATTTGAATTCAATAAAAAGACCCAAAGCGCGGGCAAATGACCAAATTCACACATCTGCTAACTAACAGATTTTATAATGGGCGATCGCACTTCGTTGGGTAAGATAGCGATCGCATTCACAAACAGGACTTACGCCAAACTAAACGTTGTAGGAGCAATTCATGTAGACGCAAAGCGGCTTCCCGCAGGGTATTGCCATAACTTAAAATTAGGGTTTCGGCTATTATTTGCGTTAGTCCTAACAAATTTCCTAATAATAAAACTCGCCTCTGCTTTTGATATCAAAAGCAGAGGCGAGTGTTACTTAAACTCTTATATGGGTCGCCCGGGATTCGAACCCGGAACTAATCGGTTAAAAGCCGAGTACTCTACCGTTGAGTTAGCGACCCTTTCGCTGCATTTCGCAACTTTGCAATCATAGCATATACATCTGTAGATTTGTAAAGGGGTTTAGAAAAAATTAGCCGTCAACCTTACAGATGCTGTGTGGCTAGCTCCTGGTGCTAACACAGTCAGGTTATCACCAGTATTGAGAGAGTTACGGGTGGCACTCCACGGTTCTAGACAGTAGAATTCTTTGCCCTTGACTGTCCAAAATACCAGGTAAGTAGAGAAATCATCATAATCCAAAGTGAGTTTTAACTTCCGGCTGCGATCTATTGCAGTAGCCGAGTGACTCGTTAGCTGTCCAAAGGCAAAATCAATTTCATCACGGCTAAAGTCAAAATTGCCGTCAAAAGAGTGAAACTCCTTAGTTTGATTGTCTTGATACTGCTTAGAAGGGATTTCAACCTCTAGCTGAGTTTTATCACCACATAAAAAGTAGGGATGGAAACCAGCCGAAAAGGGCATTAGTGTGGATGATAAGTTTTTATACTGCTGACGGACTTCTAGGGTATTACCTTGAAGTTCGTAGGTGAAAGCCAGCTGAAAATCAAAAGGATAAACTGCCTTAGTTTGCTCATTGCTATCAAGAACAACAGTGAGACTAGCTTTATCTCCAGTTTCTTGTTCTGTTACTTTCCACGGCAATTCACGGGCAAAACCATGTTGTTTGAGAGTATATTGTTGCCCGTTGTGAGTATAAGTATTATCTGGGAGATTGCCACAAATAGGAAACAAAATTGGGTTTCCACCTCTGACACTCAACTCAGGGTGAGTAAAGCGTTCAGTATCCAGGTAGAAAATTTCTTGCCCTTGAATGCGCCAACGAGTGATGATACCACCGCGTTCTGGTACTACTTCCAATTGAGAACCAGCGGCTTCATCAGAAAGAATGTACGTCTTGTACTGTTGCTGTTGAACTGCAATGCTAAACACAAATTTTAGTCCTGAGTAAGGTGTAGTACTGAGTACCTAGTGCTGAGTCCTGAGCAAAATCAAAAGTACTCAGCACTCAGCACTCATAACTCAGCACTGTTTATTCGTCTTCTGCAAACACAAAACGATATAACTCGCTGGGGTCTGGTTCGGGGCTGCTTTCGGCGAATTTAACCGCGTCGTCGATTACATCCTGAATTTTACGATCGATAGCTTTGATTTCTCCCTCATTCGCTAGATTTTGCTCTAGCAAATAAGCTGCCAGCTTCTTAATTGGGTCACGGGCAAACCAAAATTCTTTCTCAGCTTTGCTCCGCATTTCATCTGGGTCAGCCAAGGAGTGACCACGGAAGCGGTAGGTAAGTGCCTCAATTAATGTTGGCCCTTCACCTGCACGGGCACGAGCGACGGCTTCTTGAGCGACGGCTCGGACTGCTAGAACATCCATACCATCTACTTCCACGCCCACCATGTTAAACGCACTGGCTTTTTTATAAATCTCTGGCTGGGAAGTTGCCCGTTCGTGAGACATCCCAATAGCCCACTTATTATTTTCGACTACAAAAAGAATTGGCAGTTTCCATAGGGCTGCCATATTCAGCGTCTCAAAAAACTGACCGTTGTTAGCTGCACCGTCGCCAAAAAAGCAAGCTGTCACTTGGTCAGCATTTTTATCTCCCAGCACTTCGCGGCGGTATTTGCTTTGAAAAGCCGCTCCAGCTGCTACAGGAATTCCCTCAGCCACAAAAGCATAGCCACCCAGCAAACGATGTTCCGCAGAAAACATGTGCATGGAACCACCGCGCCCTTTGCTGCAACCTGTGGCTTTGCCAAATAATTCTGCCATTACCTCTCTTGCTGGTACTCCCGCACTCAGAGCATGAACGTGGTCGCGGTAAGTACTACAAACGTAATCTTCACCCGGTCGCATTGACTGTACAACACCTGTACAAACAGCTTCTTGACCGTTGTACAAATGGACAAAACCAAACATTTTGCCCCTATAGTACATTTCAGCGCACTTGTCTTCAAACAAGCGCCCTAAAACCATATCCTCATACAACCATAACCCTTCTTCTTTAGTAATTTGCGTAGTAGCAGGATTAAATGTGGGTAAAGTACGCTCTTGAACCATTATTTTTGAGTATCCCTGTTGTACAAGTTAAAGTTACGGTCTTAAATAAGTTGGTCTGATAACACCTCGGCTTTTAACAGGCTAGCGTTTGTAAGACTCAACAATCAAACTTTATTTATGCACCAAAAAAGGGTCTTAGGGAATAGCTGAATTTTTAATTTTTGATTTTTAACTTTTCAGCTCTTACCCCGTGAGGATTTGACTCTAACGACAATATATGTCGCTTTGGGTTTTACTCTCTCACTATTCCCCTTCATAGACTAGCAATCAAGATAGGCTGCTTTCTGCATATCCATTAACAATTTAGAAAAAATGAAGCAAAAGTCCATATACCCAAATAGGTAATTGTAATTAAAGATTAATTATGATATTATCTTTGTTCTGACGTTATCAGGGTCAGATCCCCAATAGTAGTATTTTTGTTACTCCATACTGGGAAAGTCCCAAAAAAATCAATTATCAATAGATTCTTGCAACCACAACATTTATGCCGTGATTAAAAGCGGTAGTTGTGGTTTGTGCTATCGAAGGCTGATAATAGTTGTGTTAAACAAAAATACTAAGAATTAAGACAAACAATTGAGGCTTTCTGGGCGAAAGCAAAAAATTAGTACTAGAATGTGACTCAAAATTTCGGGAAGGTACAAAACAGGTTGTTGCAATATACACTTGTAGAGTAAATTCTATACGGCATTTTTATGGCACGGTTTTACAGGCCTGGAAAGCTCTAGGTGAATTATGTTGATCACGGTGCAGGGGAAGTAGGCTGTGCGAATTCCGCTAGATTACTACCGAATTTTAGGACTACCGTTAGCGGCAAGTGAAGAACAATTGCGACAGGCATACAGCGATCGCATTGTACAATTGCCACGACGTGAGTATTCTCAGGCAGCAATTTCTTCTCGTAAACAACTCATAGAAGAAGCTTACGTGGTTTTATCAGATCCAAAACAACGCAGTACCTACGATCAGCTTTATCTTGCCCACGCCTATGACCCTGATAACCTTGCTGCTGCCGCAGTAGCACAGGAAAATCGTACAGAAAGCACCAAAAGGGGTAGCGATACCCAGAGTCTTGGTATCGAAATTACCCAAGACGAATTAGTTGGCGCTTTATTAATTTTGCAAGAGTTAGGGGAATACGAACTTGTACTGAAACTAGGTCGTCCGTACCTGGTAAATAAAAATAGTGCTACAAGTTCAAGAAAGAGCAATAACTTAGCAGACGAAGAAATTTATGAAAGTGCTGAACACCCAGATGTTGTTCTCACTGTTGCTCTTGCCTGCCTAGAATTAGGTCGGGAACAGTGGCAACAAGGTCACTACGAAAATGCTGCCATATCCCTAGAAACTGGTCAAGAACTGCTAGTACGGGAAGGTTTGTTCTCCAGTATCCAGGCAGAAATTCAGGCTGATCTTTACAAATTGCGGCCATATCGAATTTTGGAGTTGCTCGCATTACCTCAAGAAAAGACCGCCGAACGAAGCCAAGGCTTAGAATTATTGCAAAATCTCTTAGAAGATCGTGGCGGGATTGATGGCACGAACAATGATGAATCGGGTTTAAACATAGATGACTTTTTGCGATTTATCCAGCAGTTACGCAACCACTTAACAGTTGCAGAACAGCACAAGTTATTTGAAGCTCAAAGCAAACGTTCTTCTGCTGTTGCCACTTACTTAGCTGTTTATGCCTTGATAGCGCGAGGATTTGCTCAACGGCAACCTGCTTTAATTCGTCAAGCAAGGCAAATGCTCGTGCGTCTGGGCAAGCGCCAAGATGTACATTTAGAACAGTCGCTATGTGCCTTACTTTTGGGGCAAACTGAAGAAGCAACTCGGGTTTTAGAACTTAGTCAGGAGTACGAAGCTTTAGCTTTTATTCGGGAAAAATCTCAGGACTCTCCAGATTTGTTACCGGGGCTGTGTTTATATGCAGAACAGTGGCTGCAACACGAAGTCTTTCCCCATTTTCGAGATTTAGCAAACCAGCAAGCTTTTTTAAAAGATTATTTTGCTAACCAACAGGTGCAAGCTTATTTAGAAGCACTGCCAACTGATGCCGAAACAACTAATGAATGGGCTGTAATTAACCCCCAGTATTTTCCCCAAGCCAAGGCAAAGAATCCTAATTTCCATAACAATTCAACTAAGACTTCAGCACAATTTAATCACAGCAAAATACCTAACCCCGATTTACCAGAAACACCAACAAAAGAAACACCCGAATATCCAAACTTCTCACCACCTATGTGGAGTTCATCGGGAACTGTAAAATCAGACGTTCCTGCTGCTGAACGGATGAGCAGAGGCACTAATCAGCATTTGAACGGTTCTGCTAAAAGTGCTACACCAGTTCATAACCAAAAGCGTAGGCGGAGAAAACCCACTCCATCTGCTATCCGAGAGCGTATACCAGATAATCGTCCTCATTCTCGTCGTCCCCGACGGCGGCGAACTTTTGCGAACACCATAGAAGGAAAAACACGGCTGGTATGGAGAGTGTTTATTTCTTTGGTGAGCATATTAGTTTTCTGGGTATTAGCCACAACAACTTTTGGATGGTTAAAAAATCTGTTTTTTCCTCAACCTTCTTTGCCTAATCTAGAGTTGTTTGTACAAATAAACCAACCACCGGTAACTATTCCCGATCCAAATAGACAGCCAGAATCAGAAGAAGGCCTTTTAACAAGTGCAGAGGCAGAAAAAGTTATTTACACTTGGTTATCTACCAAAGCCGCAGCTTTAGGGCCAAATCATGAGATTAATAATTTAGAGCAAATTTTAACTGGTTCAGCTTTATCTCAATGGCGGTTGATTGCTCAACAGAATAGATTAGACAATCGCTACCGCAAGTTCGACCATAGTTTGAAGATAGAATCTGTTGAGAAAATTGGTTTATTTGCAGATCGTGCCGCAGTAGAAGCTACGGTCAAAGAAGTGACGCAGTTATATGAAAATAATCAGTTTAAAAACTCTTCTAACGATAAATTAAGAGTTCGGTATGACTTGATTCGAGAACGAGGTAAATGGCGTATTCAGAGTACATCTGTTGTAAATCAATTCACCAGATAAATTGGAACTTTTCGGCGAGGATCTGCAACAAGCTGTATCATTTAATTTAATTAGGAAAGGTTTTTCACATAGTTATCACTGAGATAATGCTATAGGAATCCGATTTTATTTATGAAAAAAATTTAGGTATTTTAGGGTGTGTTAGACGGAACGTCGGAACGCACCAAATTCTTATAAAACGTGAGTTCGACGGCTCATTTACTAACCGCATAATTACCTTAAATATTGAAACCTCTTCCTGGTTTTACTACGCAGAACCGTCTCTCTCCGAGTCGAAGAGGGACAGATTTGAACGCAAATTCAAGGCAGGAAGAAGTTTATCGAACTTACGTTTATAAATGGTGCGTTACGCTGTCACCAACACAGCCTAGGTATATTTTCAAACATCAAATAGTAAATCTGTCTAAAAATACTTAGTAGCAAAAATGTTTAATATTGAGTATCGCCTCCCCATGATCTGGAATCCAGGCTAGCCACTCATCTGCTGAAACCGGACATAATAAAAGTGCTTCATCAAAACTAAAGGGGTTAGGAAGTTGCAAAAGTTTTACCCAATTTAAATCCTCCAGATTCTGCCTTCTTGGTTGCACAGCAAAATCTGGTCTATGAGAATCTAGTTTCATAGCTTTTTATTAGCCTTCGCTAATGGGCTAATCTAAAATTATTTCTGTAACCTAGACTACAAAATAAATAATCTTTGTGAAAAGCATCTGTCGTATAACTTTACGTTGGCTGTGGGGAACTGTTTGCTTATATTGCAGACCACACAGGTGTGGCACGACAGGTTGTAGACTGGGCATTAGATTCGCATTCCCAACTAGCTTATGTCATTTACTTCTATGCCCTCGCTGCGTGAGCAACAACATCCCCTAATTCGTCAGCTAGCTGATTGTATTGAGGCAGCTTGGCATCAGCACCTGGATCTATCGCCCTACCATTTGCCTGATGAGTTGGGGTATGTGGAAGGTAGACTAGAAGGCGAAAAACTGACGATTGAAAATCGCTGCTATCAAACGCCCCAGTTTCGCAAAATGCACTTGGAACTGGCAAAAATCGGAAATATGCTGGATATTTTGCACTGCGTCATGTTTCCCCGTCCAGAATACAACCTGCCGATGTTTGGTTGCGATTTAGTTGGGGGTAGAGGTCAAATTAGTGCAGCGATCGCAGACCTTTCCCCTATCCAATTAGAGCGCACCTTACCAGAATCTTATACTACTGCACTGGCACAGCTACCAGTGCTTAACTTTTCCCAACCCCGTGAATTACCAGAATGGGGAAATATTTTTTCGGATTTTTGCATTTTTGTGCGCCCCGGTTCCCCAGAAGAAGAAGCAATGTTTCTGTCGCGTGTGCGAGAATTTTTAGACATTCATTGTATCCAAGCGATCGCCTCACATCCTGTTTCAGTTGAACAAGTTACACAAAATCTCGCTGGACAACAAAACTACTGCACCAAACAGCAGAAAAACGATAAAACTCGCCGCGTATTAGAAAAAGCCTTTGGTCCAGTTTGGGCAGAAAATTATATGACCACAGTTCTATTCGACCTTCCAACTTAATCATTCCCCCATCTCCTCATCTGTAGGCTCTGTTACGTTTTCGCGTAACAGATAAATGTAGAATTCATTCAACGAGAGTTTAATGGAGTCCCAAAACGCCAACAGGGAGAGTAGTCAGGTCTTTGAAGTAAATATCACAAAATGGTTGGTTGTCTTGGCAGGTGCAAGCAACTAGAGACAGCTAACTCATTGACCAGAAAGTTAAGGAAACTCTGATGTTAGGAATGCTCAAGTTGATAGATATTTTTTAGTTAGTTAATCATTCATTCGCTTAAGGAAGACTAACTTTTGTAGCAAGATTGTATCCAAACAAGGCAACAGTCTATTTTTGTCAATTTTGTGACAACTGTAGCCGTAGTTGATGTAGCAGTACAGTATCGCATCATACCATTTTGGGATTTTGTGTAGAGACATGATATATCGCGTCTCTATATCTAGATTTGATTCTGCTAATTTCCATTACACTCATGTCTCAATAATACTCAGAGTTATTGAATAGCCAGCTACTATAGCACTTCTCGGTTTCAATACAGACCTAACCCCAAGTAAGTAAGCAAGCTTCCATTCTTCTCTCTTATAAAAGCAAGAGGAATGGAAGTGAGGTCAATGTATTGCATATATAGACGCATAGCAGCTATCCGTAGCAATACTGCTTCGTTAAAGGGAAAAGGAGTGGAAGGCTCGATATATAAAGTCCCTTTCCCCCAAAACCCGACAAGTATTGCTACCCGTAGGGTACGAGCGTAGACGCATTAGCGAAGCGGTAACGACGTTCGCGTAGCATCTCGCAGAGAAGGAGCGTCAGCGTCTTGTCGTCAGACATCGCTATTAGAAAACACCATTTTGCAAAACCATAGTGTTGAGCGTTCATCACGCAATGGATTTTAAGCCATACCCAGCTTTAAAGCACTGTTGTTTGTCCTAAGCAGCTGGCTGTTGATTAAAAACCCTTTTATTTTTACTTCCATCAGCACAATTCAGGTAAACGGGCAACATACTATGTCAAGGGTGACTGAAAAGCCAAAGCCAAGTGAGCAGGCACTTAATCAAGAACAACCTAAGATTTGGTGGGGTATCGCTGTAGCTGTGCCAATAGTAATCGCGGCTGGGATACTAGGTACAGCCAAAATCGAGCAGCTGAGAAAACTCACTACATCTGTACCCGTAATGCCATCTACCAATAGCATTAGTGCTGTAGGGCGTTTGGAACCGCGAGGCGAGGTTGTTAAATTGTCCGCCCCATCATCAGGATTATCGCCATCGTCACGAATTCAGCAACTTCTGGTGAGAGAGGGTGAACAAGTAAAGCAAGGCCAAATTTTGGCAATTTTGGACAACCGCGATACCCAAATAGCCGGACTAGAAGAGGCGAAGGCCAAAGTGCAAGAAGCCCGTGCGAATTTAGCGCAAGTTAGGGCTGGATCTCCAAGAGATATTCAAGCTCAAAGAGCAGTTGTTGCTCGCCTACAAGCGCAGTTTGTTGGGGAAAGGGATGCTCAACAGGCAACGATCGCCCGGATTGCAGCTCAGTTAAGTGGGGATAAACTTGTTCAGCAAGCAACTGTGAATCGTTTAGAGGCTGAACTCAGTGGGCAAAGAGAAGCCCTCAGAGCAACGCTTACACGTATCCGAGCCGAACAGCGCAATGCCCAAGTCGATGCCGGACGCTATGATTTTTTATACCGAGAAGGTGCGATTTCCCAGCAAGAGCGCGATCGCAGACGCTTGAGTGCAGTAACTTCTAATCAACAGGTGGCCGAAAGCCAAGCTACCCTAAAGCAGACGTTAGCAACCATACGACAGCAACTTGCCGAGGCTAGAGCTAACCAAATACAAAATTTAGCAACATTGCAACAGCAGCTAATCGAAGCAAAAGTTAACCGTGACAAAACTTTAGCAACTTTGCAAAGACAAATTGAGGAAGAAAAGGCCAAACTAAGCAGGATTTTAGATGTTAGTCCTACCGATGTGCAAGTAGCGCAAGCTCAAGTTAGTAATGCGATCGCAAATGTCAGAAAAGCCGAAGCACAACTAAGGTTAAGCTACGTTCAAGCACCAATTGCTGGAGAGATTTTAAAAGTTTACACCAAGTCAGGCGAAGCCATAGGTGCAAATGGTATTGCTGAAATTGGTCAAACTAGCCAAATGTATGTGATTGCTGAAGTAGCCGAAGATAGCATTGGTAAAGTGCAAATTGGTCAAAACGCCACTATCAGCAGCGACAATGGAGCATTTAGCGGCGAATTGAAGGGAACTGTCACTGAAATTGGCAGAAAAATTGGTAAAAAGGACGTACTAAATACAGATCCAGCAGCAGATGTAGATGCCAGAGTCGTAGAAGTTAAAATTGCTTTGCCTCCAGAAGATAGCCAAAAAGTTTCTGGTTTAACTTACGCTAAAGTTGTTGTTGAAATTAATAACTAGTTAAGTTATGGATGAGCAGTAATATCAATTTCCAATTTGATACTTTGAATTGGAGATGTTCTTAGATAGGCTGTTTCATCAACTTCAAACATTCTATAAACAATGCTTGATAAATTACAGCAGTTTTTAATTAAGTGAGGTAGACAACCTAAACTTCAAAGCCAGATATTAAAACCTGCTACATCTGGTTTCTGACTACTAAATTCTGAATTCTGCTGTAAATAATAGCTGTGCTTGGATACCTATAAAATGAATCGAAAAATACCTCTGTCGTGGCTACAACTGACAAGGGAAAAAACTCGCCTAGCTGTGGCTTTAGCAGGAATTTCTTTTGCTGATATTTTAATGTTTATGCAACTCGGCTTTCGGGATGCCTTATATTATAGTAACGTTAGATTTCATAACAGCTTGCAAGGCGATATTGTCTTAATTAATAGTCAATCTAGCGCTGTTTTGGCAATGAGGAGCTTTTCTCAAAGACGTTTATATAAAGCTTTAGAGTTACCCGCAGTACAATCAGTACATCCTATATATTTGGACTTTACAATCTGGAAAAATCCTATAACAGGCCGTCCTCGTAGTATTCTAATTTTTGGAATGAACCCAGAAACTAATATAGTTAATTTACCTGGTGTTCAGGATAATTTAGAGAAACTTAAACTCCCTGATGTAGTTTTATTTGACCGTTCTTCTCGGGTAGAGTATGGGCCTATTGCTGCTAATTTTAGCCAAGGAAAGACTGTAACAGCAGAGGTACGAAGGCGGCGAATTAAAGTAGAGGGACTATTTACATTGGGTGCATCATTCGGTGCAGATGGTAATTTAATTACAAGTGATATTAACTTTCTACGAATATTCAGCAATCGCCAAAAAGGATTAATTGATATTGGGCTGATTAGATTAAAACCGGGAGCAGATGCTCAAGTTGTTGCTCAAGAACTACGACAATATTTACCTAAAGAGGTAAATGTTTTAACCAAGCAAGAATTTATTGATTTTGAGCGGAATTATTGGGCAAACAGTACAGCTATTGGATTTATTTTCACATTAGGGACTGTCATGGGTTTCATTGTAGGAACTGTGATTGTTTATCAGATTCTTTATACAGAAGTTGCAGATCACTTAGCTGAATACGCCACTCTCAAAGCAATAGGCTATACACAAAACTATTTATTAACCGTAATTCTTCAAGAGGCTTTGCTATTAGCCATTTTAGGGTATTTTCCAGGAATAGTTTTTGCTTTATTTATGTATCAAAGTGCTAGAGACGCAACACTTTTACCAGTTTTTATGAGTTTTGATCGTGCCGTAATGGTTTTGATTTTGACTATGCTAATGTGTATTATTTCCGGTGCGATCGCAGTCCGAAAATTACGTTCCGCAGATCCAGCAGATATCTTTTAATTAATTTAACCTTAATTAAGATTAATAGTTAATAAATAGACCTTATAGTTGAGAATTAAGAAAACTTAATTTTTGAAAACCCAACTTACAGCTAACAAAAACATGATAGAAAAAGAACCCGTAATTGCCATTAAAAATCTCAATCATTACTATGGCAAAGGCGCATTGAGAAAACAGATATTATTTGACATCAACCTAGAAATTTATCCTGGTGAAATTGTAATTATGACTGGGCCATCAGGTTCAGGTAAAACCACATTACTAAGCTTAATTGGTGGTTTGCGGTCAGTACAAGAGGGGAGTTTAAAATTTTTAGGTGAAGAACTCGTTGGTGTCAGTCAAAGCAAATTGGTACAAATGCGACGCAATATTGGTTATATTTTTCAAGCTCACAATTTACTAGGGTTCTTGACTGCGAAGCAAAATGTGCAAATGGCGGTAGAGTTGAATGATAATATTTCTCAAACAGAAGCAATGGCTAAATCAAAAGCCATGCTGGGGTCTGTTGGTCTAGAAGAACGAGTTGATTACTACCCAGATAATCTTTCTGGTGGACAGAAACAAAGAATTGCGATCGCTCGCGCCTTAGTGAATCGTCCCCCACTGGTGCTAGCAGACGAACCAACAGCAGCATTAGACAAACAATCAGGACGCGATGTTGTGGAAATAATGCAGAGTCTAGCCAAAAATCAGGGAACCACCATCTTATTAGTGACACACGACAACCGCATTTTAGACATAGCCGATCGCATCGTAGAAATGGAAGATGGTCTTTTAACCCGTAATTCCTCAAATGCACCCATTTAGCCATTTGTCCTTTGTGATGACCAATGACTAATGGCCAATGACAGCCATAATTTATTGTCTAGCCGAGCCTGATTTTTTCATTCCAGGTTGGTTTGGCGGAGTTGGGGCATTTGGTTGGCGACTAGTACGGAAGGTCACATTCACGCCTTCATTCGATTGCTCCAGAACCAGCAGAGGCGTGGGTTTAGCCTTTTGATCCCAATGCATAGTAGCAATCCGACCTTGAATTGTTGGTTGCCAACTATCTTCGTCTTCTATAGGGCTTAAGTAAGTTTCTATACAGTCAATAATTTGACTAATAGTCGCAGAAGTTGCTTGCGTCGGTAACTTCATTAATCGGATTTGAATGCGAAACAGCACTCGCTTGGCAGAGTTCCCTGGGCTACCAGTCTCATACTCTACATCAAAAATTTCATCTACTTGCCGTCCAGCGCTATTAGCAATTCCGACTGATCCAAGTTGTGCTTGATTTGGCCGCAGAGCTTGAGTAACTTTTTCTTTGATCTGAATCTTCACTTGATTAAGGATTGCAAAATGAAACACCTCCTCTGACATCCGCATTCGCAGATAATCTAGGTTAAAGTCCCGTGAGTTGACCAAATCGGGATTAGTTTCCATTTTGCGAATCGTTTCCAGCGCCAGCTTAAACTTTTTCTCTAATTCTCGCGCACGGAATTGTTCAAACTTAATTTTTTTCTCCAGCTTATCCATCTGGAGTTTACTATATACAATCAAAGCAATCACCACTAAAGCCAGTCCTCCAGAAGTTACCAACAATAACGTTGGTATTTGAGGATTACTTGCTGGCACTTCCTGGGATGCTTTTTTAGGCTTTCCTGAGGATTGGGCAAGATACATCGAAGTGGGCATGGTTGGAAACTGAAAAACTTGACTCCTGATGTTTAGGATGCCCAAATTTTCAATGCCATCTTGCTGTATGATTAATATTTTTAACAGCTTTTTACAAAACCGCGTATGTCCAGACACCAGAGCGTCCCTGCCCTGTCGGACGTTTCATCTACAAGCTTTAGCAATATTCGTCTGATAGCCACAGATATGGATGGCACGTTAACTAGACGGGGCAAATTTACTACCCTACTGCTACAAGCTTTAGAGGATTTAGCGGCAGTTGACATTAAGGTGCTGATTGTTACAGGGCGTTCTGCTGGGTGGGTGAGTGGATTGAGTAGCCTGATGCCGGTGGCAGGTGCGATCGCAGAAAATGGTGGTTTGTACTTTCCATCAGGGAATCACAAACCAGTAGTATTAACACCTATTTCCGATTTAGCCAAACATCGCCAGCACTTGGCTACGACTTTTGAAAATTTACAAACTAAATTTCCTCAAATCCAAGAATCTGCTGATAATCGCTTTCGCGTCACTGACTGGACTTTTGATGTAGCTGGTTTGAGTCAAGATGAACTACAAACCCTAGACAGTCTTTGTCAACAAATGGGTTGGGGATTTACCTATAGCAACGTGCAGTGTCACATTAAACCTCAAGGGCAAGATAAAGCTGTGGGATTGTTGCAGGTATTGCGCGAATATTTGCCCCAGTACTCGCCAGAACAAATTGTTACTGTGGGCGATAGCCCTAATGACGAAAGTTTATTTGATCGGCGTTATTTTCCTGTTTCTGTAGGCGTGGCAAACGTTTTGGAATATATGAATCAGTTGAAATATCACCCCGCTTATATTACCAATGCTGCCGAAGGTGATGGATTTTGCGAGTTATCTAGTTATATTTTGAAAAGCTTACACATACCACGTTAGGGAGAAGTAAAGTTGTTCTACAATAATCTCGTAGCACTGATTTTACAACTATGACGGCTACTCTACCTGTTAGGTGATTTTTGAAAAAGAAAATACCAGCTAAAGTGGTTGAATCAAGATATCCCATTTGGGCAGAAGTGGATTTCTCTGCAATCTAGACTCGACTTGCTTCATGGCTTTCTTAGTCAGGGAAATCCC
>NZ_JADEXU010000374.1 GCF_015206895.1 Nostoc sp. LEGE 12450
CCCATGCCCCATGCCCAATCCCCAATCCGTCTAAAATAGGTAAATCCCCTAACAAAGATGGTTTATGAACCAGCCAATATCTGAGAGAGTGCGCTGGACTACCGCCGATTTAGAGTTGTTTCCAGATAACGGGAACCGCTATGAAATTATTGACGGAGAATTGTTTGTGACCAGAGCGCCTCACTGGAATCATCAAAAAGTCTGTGTCAGAATTATTACTCCATTGGATAGCTGGTCACAAGCTACTTCGCTGGGACAAGTTGTACCTGCTCCAGGCATAATTTTTGGCGAGAATGATAATGTTATTCCCGATGCTGTCTGGGCTAGCAATTAGAAATTGCCCCTACTTTTAGACGAGGCTGGGCATTTGACTGGTGCGCCAGAACTAGTAGTAGAGGTGCTGTCTGTTGGTATTGAAAACGAAAAGCGGGATAGGGAATTTAAACTAAAGCTTTACTCAGCAAGAGGTGTTAGGGAATATTGGATTGTGGATTGGCGCAACCAACAGGTGGAAGTTTATCGACGTGAACAAGCGAGTTTAAAGTTAGTTGCCAAGTTGTTCAATGGTGATGAGTTGAATTCTCCAATATTGCCTGATTTTACTTGTGCGATCGCATCCTTATTTACCTAATACAAGTTTGCATAATTGCTGTAATTTCTTACTACTCACAATTTTTAATAAATAGTAACGGACACAGGTGGAAGCACAATGTCTCAGCAGTATTCAATTGAGCAAGTTCCTAAGAATTTAGATAAAATTTTTCAGGGAATTGAACAAGGCGAATCGGTACAAATTACGCAACAAGGGCAGCAAGTTGCTGTGATTCTACCTGCGGCTGAATATCAGCGTTTGTTGCATGGAAAGCCGGCTTTTTGGGAATCTGTGGAGCGATTTCGTCAAGAGATTATAGAAGAAGGAATCGAAATTGATCCTGATGAAGTTTGGAAAGATGTACGTGACAAGTCTCGATGGAATTGAATTTGAAACGGTAATGCCTAAAGGTGTAGTGCTAATTCCTCTAAAGCAGCCTATTGCTAAAACTCAAGTACAGTTTGGCATTCAAATTACTAACAATACAGCATATCCTCGTAACTTCCTACTCTTGGCAGTGCGTCCAGAATTTCTCCAAGCAAACAAGCAAAAAGTGCCACAGTTTGGCCCTAATGCTAATACAGCCGCCTGTCCAGAATTATCTGATTTTAAATTACTGATGCCTGGAGAAAGTGTGACTTTTTTAGTGGAAGGATATTTGGAATGGTTTAAAAGTGAACTGAAGTTTGCATTTATCAGAAAAGATGCTACCTATTGGTGGTATGGCAATTTTGAATTGGGTACATATTCAATTAATGTTATATATGAAAATCCTTATCCTGCCTGGGAACAAGCTAGTTGGGGGAATGGAATTATCTCTTTAATGCCAATGCGAAAGCAGCCAAAAAGCAACTACCTAACACCTGAGACGATCAAAATACAAGATGTTTGGGTGGGTAAGATTTTTACATCCCCTCTTGAGTTTCGCCTTATTCAGTAGTTGAGCTTAACTATGCTGCAAAAACTCAACCTTTGGCAATAACGGATCAGTCACAATACCCACACCGCTAAAACCCCAGCGCTTAAGCAAGTTTCCCAACTGTGTACGCGGAATAGATTCCACAGAAAAGCGATTGGCTAGTTCTGCTGCGTGGGTGTTGAGATAGCTAAGGGCATCAAAATTTTCTTGAAACAGCAATAAATAACCTGATGTTTCGGTGTCAGGACGAGCTATCAAATAATTACCGTCAGTTTTTGAGCGCACCAAGTAATAGACTTCGGACAGCATGGAGATAGGGATGGGG
>NZ_JADEXU010000116.1 GCF_015206895.1 Nostoc sp. LEGE 12450
AGATTTAATAAATCGAGAGAGGTGTACGCTACCTAGATGTGAATGCGTCAACAGAGGACTCAACCAATGGGATATGTAATTGCTACTGCAAACATGAAAGGTGGCGTTGGTAAAACCACCCTCACCGTCAACTTAGCTACCTGTTTAGCTAAAAATCATAGCAAGCGGGTGCTTGTCCTTGATTTAGACAGCCAAATTAGCGCCACACTCAGTTTGATGTCGCCTTTAGATTTTGCCAAGCGTCGTAAACAAAGCAAGACATTTAGATATCTGATCGACGAAGTTATCAATCCAGACCCACAAGCAAAACTTACAATTCAAGATATCATTCAATCCCAGGTTTGTAATCTTCCCGGACTGGATTTATTACCAGGAGATATTGACTTGTATGATGAATTTGTTGTATCAGAAATGCTACATCAGCAAGCGACTGCATTAGGAGAACAGGACTTTGAAACGATTTGGAATCGCTTTGAAAGAGTCTTGATTAATAACATTTTAAAACCAGTCCGTCAAGAATATGATTTTATCCTTCTCGATTGTGCCCCTGGATATAATTTATTAACTCGTAGCGCTTTAGCTGCCAGCGATTTCTACATACTTCCGGCAAAACCAGAACCCTTATCTGTGGTGGGTATTCAACTACTAGAAAGACGCATCGCCCAATTAAAAGATAGTCATGGACATGAAACCAAAATAGATATAAAAATGCTGGGAATTGTATTCAGTATGTCTACTGCTAATCTTCTCACTGGCAGATACTATAAACAAGTGATGCACCGCGTTGTAGAAGATTTCGGGGTAGAGAAAATTTGTAAAGTACAAATACCAGTTGATGTCAATGTTGCTAAAGCTGTTGATAGTTTCATGCCAGCTGTTTTAAATGCTCCCCAATCAGCTGGTTCAAAAGCGTTTTTTCAGTTAACTCAGGAGTTATTACAAAAGCTATAAAGACCTAAACAGTAAGCTAATGAGGGTAATATAGCAGTCCTAAATCATTCATTAAAGATTAGATCCCCGACTTCATAAAAGTTGCCGGGGATCTGGACAGCACGAATTTTCATAAATTAGATAGTATGGCTATAAGTAAGTTATCTTTTATATAAGTTCAGCAGTTATACGGAAGCTATATGCAGTGAGATTCGGCTATTGAGTGAAAAGGTCAGTAAATCTTACTAAGAAACAATGCTTACTAAAAATTCTATACCGACAGAGAAAAATCAGAATTTGGTAATACGCCTACCACGGACTCTGAGTTATCTCGAAACCTGGGGCTTTGGCTTAACGGGTCATGTGGGATGGATTGGTACTGCCCCCATTATTCATGCAGCGTTAGGGCCTAAAGCAATCTTAGTTTGGTTTGTTGGCACGATCATTTCCTTCTTACTAAACTTGCAGGTACAAAGTCTAGGTAGACATTGGCCAGATGTCGCTGGAGGAACGCCGAACTATACCACAAGGCTATTAAAAAATTTTCCTGGTTTAGGTCGTTACATAGCATTAGGATACTTTTTTAGCTGGGCAGCAGCACCGGCACTGTATGCGATTATTCTCACAGACTTAATTAAAGTAAATTTTGAAACATTAAGTATTTATTGTCCAGAAACTTTATTAAAAGTTTTATTTACAGCGATTCCTTTTATTTTAGCGTTCAGTGGTACTCGTGCTTTAGCGCTTTTGCATTTATTTTTTGTATTCCCAGCGATTTTATTACTGCTTTTGTTTTCTGTTGAAGGCGTTTTATGGTTAGCATTCTCAAATGCTAATTTGAAATTTATTCCAACTAGCACACATACTATCAGCTTTGAAGAATGGGCTAAGTGGTTTTTTCTAGCTAGCTATTCAATTTATGCTTGTGAAACCACTTCTTCTTTTGTAGCTGATAGCCACCATCCGTATAAAACTTTAAGCTTCTTAACCGTAGCTGCTTGGCTAATTCCTCCAGTCTTTTTAGGTGGGTCTTGGGTATTAATGTGTTCGGGTCAAAATCCTACAATAGGTGAAGATGCATTCTTAAATCTGGTAGCGGCTTCTAAGCCTTTTTGGGGTGAATCTGCCTCTTTTCTAGCAACACTTTTGATTACTGTATCTTGCCTTTTAAGTTCTGCTACGGCGGTTTCCAATTCTCCTCGGATATTATACCAACTTGCTTTGGACAGACAGATTTCTCCCATATTTGCATTAGTTTCCCGTCAAGGTGTCCTTGGGCCTGCTATCTTCCTGACCTTTCTAATCAGTTTGCTGTGTCTAAATTTGGGAAATGTATCTCAACTTGTCACAGTGGCAGGCACCTGTTATCTAATGTCCATTATGGGATTACATTTAGGATTGTGGCTGTGTCGAGGAAAACCCCAAGTGTTATGGCCTTGGTGGTCGCTTGGTTTTTTCTTTTTAGAAGCGGTAGTTCTAATAGTAGGAGGTTTAGCTTGGAATTGGAGAGATTTTTCAGTGGGATTATTATTACCCATTGTTCTGATGATTGGAGATGTTGGGCTACGTCGCTTAAGATTTGCACCATTACAGTTGGAATGGTGGACACAGCGTTACTACACTCGGTCTAGCACAAACAATTCAGACTTTCTGATACTACAGGTGATTGTCCTAGTATCATTAATTTGTATTACTGCTACAAGCAGTTGGGTTATCCGCGATTTATTAGGTAAAGTTTCTGATAATCCTCAAAATTCTTTACTAGCTATTCTGTTAGTAACGCTTTCTTTGATTGGAGTAGCGATCGCTTGCTGGACAACTCTACCACAAATCGTTGCTATTGATGAAGCCCGGAAACAAGCAAAAAGCCTATTTATCACTACTCTCGATACCGTTCCAGATACTGTTTTAGTCTTAGATGAAAACGGTAAAATTTGTCAGACCAATGCTGCGGCTGAAGAATTATTTCAAACCAATGTTCAGGAGTTGCTTGGGCAAAACTTGAATCAACTCTTAGTATGCTATCACGGTAAACCAAAGCAATGGTCTATTAGGACTGAGCAAACTTTAAAAATAAATCAAGGTCTAAGAATTGTTGAATCGACTATTTCCCAGCCATTTAGTTCTCAGCTTCGGGAGTATGTTGTTATTATCCGTGACATCACTAAGCGCAAGTTAGTAGAGGAAGAATTAATCCAATATCGTTATCAGCTTGAGCAACTGGTTCTAGAACGTACTGTTGAACTTATCAGAGTAAATAAACAATTGGAGCAAGATATTATCAAGCGTCAACAAGCGCAAGAGCAATTACTTCACAATAGTCTTCATGACGGGCTAACTGGCTTACCTAATCAACGATTATTTATGGAGCGAGTCCAGCAAGCAATAGAACGTACCAAACAGCAAAATAATTATTTATTTGCCGTACTCTTCTTAGACCTAGACCGCTTTAAAGTTGTTAACGATAGCCTGGGACATCTACTAGGAAATCAACTTTTGATTGCAATTTCCCATCGGTTAAAGTCAGTTTTGCGAACCGGAGACATAGTTGCTCGTTTTGGTGGAGACGAGTTCACCATCTTAATTGAGGACATTGAGGATATTGACATCGCCATACAGGTAGCCGAGCGAATTAAAAAGGTGCTAGCTTTGCCATTTCAATTAAATGAGCATCTGGTATTTACTAATGCTAGTATTGGCATCGCTTTAAGTAAATCAGATTATGAACAATCAGCACATATTCTCCGTGATGCCGATGTTGCAATGTACCGTGCCAAATCACTTGGTAAAGCACGCTATGAGGTCTTTGACCAAAAGATGTATGAGGGTGCATCTTTGCTATTAGAGTTAGAAACCGCTCTGCGAAATGCACTGCTTAAGCAAGAAGAATTTCGCCTTGATTACCAGCCAATTATTTCACTTATAACTGGCAGAATTATTGGATTTGAGGCCCTGATACGTTGGTATCATCCAGAACGAGGTCTTATTTCCCCTCAGGATTTTATTCCTCTGGCTGAGGAAACTGGAATGATTGTTAGTATTGGGCAATGGGTGCTTTCTGAAGCCTGTGAGCAAATGCACAGATGGCATCAAAAATTTCCTAGCTCACTACCTCTGACAATTAGCGTAAATTTTTCTGGGAAACAAATAACGCAACCTGATGTGTTTAAACAAGTTAAACATATTTTGCAGGAAACTGGACTGAAGCCATGCAGTTTGAAGTTGGAGATTACTGAAACCCTGTTGATGGATAATTTTGAATTAGCTACCACTGTACTTTCTCAGTTAACAGAGCTAAATATCGAGATGCACATGGATGATTTTGGAACTGGTTATTCATCATTGAGTTATCTACACCGCCTACCTATCAAAACCCTGAAGATTGACCGCTCTTTCGTCACTAATATAGGTAGTCGAGGAGAAAATTTAGAAATTGTAAGAGCGATTGTGACATTAGCTCATAATCTCAATATGTCTGTTACAGCAGAAGGCATAGAAACTGTAGAACAATTAGCACAATTGAAGGCGTTACAATGTGATTATGGACAAGGGTATTTTTTCTTACCACCTATGGAAAGTGCAGAAGTAGAAATGCTACTTGCTGCTAACTTGTGTTCCAAAAACTTTTTAAAGAGATAAGTTATTTGGTATCGATTTTTGTTCGGAGAAATATCTTGTAAAATTGAGAATTCAATTACAATTGAGAATCTACATTAATGTTGTAATACTGGCTGTAGCTGGAAATGTTTTGCATTATCAATTAACCCTTCTTCTAACAATAATTCATTAATAAAAATATCGATTTTCTCACGGTCAATATTTTGCATGACTATCATGTGTGCCCAATTTTCAAAAACTGCTAATTGCCACTTTTTAATTAACCTTTGAGAAGGTTTTTGAAAAACCACTGTGTTGGAAAAGTTATTTAACATACATGGATATTCTCTGATTTGAAGTTGTTGGAAAAGATATTGAGCATTATGAATACAGGTCTTTGCCTCTTTCGCTAATCCATCATAACCTCTTGTTTGTACTGCATACCAGAGAATTAGGGGGGTATGACCATTTCTAGATCCTAGAATAGTTGTATCTTTTGAACCAATATATTCAATTTCTATTTCCACTTTTTCTACCCACTTTTTCTTAGTTAAAACTACACCACAAGGTAAGGGAGAACCAATGAATTTAGCAGAAATAGCTACACTATCTATGGGTTTTTGAAAATTAACTTGCGGAGCGCCATCTAAAAACGGTAATATTAACCCTGAGAGTGCAGCATCACAATGAATGTAGTAATCTTTAATCTGATTGCGCTCTAAAATTTCTAGAACTTTGTCTAAGTTATCAATTGCACCTTTGACAGTAGTCCCAATATTTAAATTTATGATGGCTGGATAACGACGATTTTCGCTAAGTAGTTGTTCAAAATGCTCATAATTCATTTCTCCATTAATTTGCGAATTCACAACATTATGTTGAATGCGGAATAATTTCGCGGCTTTCGGAATTGAGTAATGAGAGTCTTGTGATGAGTAAAGAATCCCATTAGGGTAGATTTCTCTTGCTAAAAACATTCCATATAAATTACCTTCAGTTCCACCAGCAGTAACATAACCCCAAAACTGATTTTCTGGAATTTTATAGAGGTGAGCAAAAAAAGATAATACTTCTTGCTCAAACTTACGGGAATGGAGACCAAAATCTGGCTCAATATATGGGTCTCCAGCATTATTTAACAGATGATTGAAAAATTTGCCGATCGCACTGTAATCACAACTTAAATTATACGGATAGCCTGCATGAAACTGCGATCGCTGTTCTATTTGCAGCAAAAAATCTGCCAATTCTTTAGCAACTTTACTTGACATATCTTTGTATCTCTTGAATTTTGATTAAGTTAATGGATGTTTTAATCGAAAGTTTACGTATTAATCCATACCTTTATATTTTCTTAACAATACTGCAATATGCCTCTATACATGAAAAGGATATGGTGAAAGTACTTAGCCGGCTTCAGTAAAAACACCTGATTTTTTGCTTATAAGTATATTACCCTTAGAAATTACTTGCTTTACAAAAAAACAATAATATGTATTGCGTAAAATATCTTTTTCAGACGGTGACTACAACCTGATTTTACGTGAATTATACGTATGAGGTAGTGTCTATATAATTACCTAAAAGAACAGACCTCACTCTGGTTTTAGTACACAAAATTTTCCCTCTCTGAGTTGGAGAGGGAAAGGCTTGAACTTTATTTAAAGGTAGAGAGAGGTTCGTTGAACTCAGGTATATTTGCTAAAACTCTCCGGCTAAGGCTGCAACACACCGTTCGCAAATTAAGGGGTGTTCTGCTGATTCTCCCACATGAGTAGAGTAGTTCCAACAGCGATCGCATTTTTGCCCTTCTGCGTTCACTACACCAATTCCCCAGTCTTCCGTCTGCGCCGTATATTCCAATCCTTGCAACCCTTGAGCAGAATCTAATAATTCCACCTGAGAAGTCAACAATAGATACCGCAGTTCGTCAATCCCGTTACCCTTAACCGGGTTAAAGGCTTTGATAGCATCCCCTAATTGTTGGTGAGGTATATGAATCAAAGCTTTGGCTTCCAGGGAAGAACCAATCATTTTTTCAATCCTGGCTTGTTCCAACACCTTGTTAACATCAGTGCGGAGTTGTCGTAGTGTCTCCCAAAATTCCGCCAATTCAGGATTACGCCATTTTTCCTCAACCTGCACCCAACCGGCTTCAAACACCGATTTGTAAGGTGTTTTGTAGGGGAGATATTGCCAGATATCTTCGGCGGTATGGGATAGTACTGGTGCGATCGCTCGTGCTAAATTATCTAAAGCTATTTTCAACACCGTTTGACAACTGCGACGGCGGAAAGCATCCTTTGCACTGATGTACAGCCTATCTTTGGCAACATCTAAATAAAAGTTGGATAAATCAACTACGCAGAAATTCTGTACTGTTTGGAAAAAACGGAAGAATTGGAAACTCTCAAAGGCTTCCGTTACTTCCTCAAATACCTCGGTGATACGGTGCAGCATATAACGGTCAAGTTCTGGCAATTCCTCAAAAGGAACTGTATCTTTTTCCGGGTCAAAATCATCCAAGCTACCCAGTAAAAACCTCGCCGTATTGCGAATTTTGCCTCTGACATCATTCATCTGCTTGATGATGTTTTTACCAATGCGGACATCGCCGGAGTAGTCTACCGATGATACCCACAATCTCAAGACATCTGCACCGTAAGCCGGTTCTACTTTTTGATTTTTCCCACCTTCAATGATTGTATTTGGGTCAACCACATTTCCTTCTGACTTGCTCATCTTCCGGCCTTGTTCGTCCAAAGCAAAGCCGTGAGTTAGCACAGTTTTGTAAGGTGCAATGTCATTTACCGCTACACTGGTGAGCAAGCTTGACTGAAACCAACCACGATGTTGGTCGGAACCTTCCAAATATATATCAGCTGGGTAGCGTAACTCTGGACGCTGTTGGACGACAGATGCCCAAGATGAGCCAGAATCAAACCATACATCCATTGTGTCTGTACCTCTGCGGTAAGACTTGCCATTTTGGCGATAAGATTCTGGTAATAACTCCTCAACTGAAAGTTCCCACCAAGCATCGGAACCTTTTTCGGCGATAATTCCTTGGACGTGGTTGATAATTTCTTCATTCAGCAGTGGTTCTCCCGTAGCTTCATCGTAGAAAACGGGAATGGGTACACCCCAACTCCGTTGACGGGAGATACACCAATCGGAACGTTCCGCCACCATTGGCGTGATACGATTTTCACCTTGGGCTGGAATCCATTTTACCGTTGCGATCGCTTTTAGTGCTTCTTCTCTAAATCCTTCTACGGAAGCAAACCATTGTTCAGTAGCGCGGAAAATCGTCGGTTTCTTTGTCCGCCAATCATAAGGATACTTGTGGGGGTATGCTTCTTCCTTCAACAAAGAACCAGCCGTATTTAAAGCATCAATCACCGCCTGATTCCCATCACCCAGCACATTCAACCCAGCAAACTCTCCCGCCTCTTGGGTAAAATTGCCGTTGTCATCCACTGGTGCAAGGATGGGTAAACCGTAGCGCTGACCAACGATGTAGTCTTCTTGACCATGACCTGGTGCGGTATGTACCAACCCAGTACCCGATTCAGTAGTGATATAATCACCACCAACAACAATCGGACTTTCACGGTCAAATAGAGGATGACGATAAGTAGTATGTTCTAAATCATTCCCCTTAAAGGTGGCTTTGAGAGTTAATTCAACTCCCAATGTTGAAGATAAACGTTCGACTAAATCAGCAGCAACGATGAGGTATTTAAAATTACTCTGCGCCTCTGACTGGGAAACCTCTACCACTGCATAGTTCAAATCTGCATTCACCGCCACAGCCAAATTCCCCGGAATTGTCCAAGGTGTGGTTGTCCAGATAGCAACACCCAAATCTGACAGATATTCCGCCAATAGTGGTTTTACAGCTTCGGACAAACTTGTGATTGCAAAAGCTGCATAGATACTGCGGGAAACGTGACCTTCTGGATATTCCAACTCAGCTTCAGCCAAAGCAGTTTTAGAGCTAGGACTCCAGTGAACTGGCTTCAAACCGCGATAGATGTAGCCTTTTAAGAACATCTGACCAAACACACCAATTTGAGCCGCTTCATATTCCGGCTTCAGAGTTAGATAAGGGTTGTCCCAATCACCCCAAATACCATAGCGTTTAAAATTTTGGCGCTGGTTATCTACCGTAGCTAGTCCAAATTCTTTCGCTTTCTGCCGCAGTTGTAAAGGCGTTAAATTTTGCCGTTCTGCTGACTTCATATTCTGCAAAACTTTTAACTCAATTGGCAAACCGTGACAATCCCAACCAGGAACGTAGCGAACTTTACGCCCTCGTAACATTTGGTAGCGATTAATAATATCTTTGAGAATTTTATTTAAGGCATGACCAATATGGAGTGAGCCATTAGCGTAGGGAGGCCCATCGTGCAGTATAAATAATTCGCCGGGGTTATTTTCAAAGAGGCGATCGTAAATTTTATTTTCTTCCCAAAATTTTTGGATTTCAGGCTCGCGCTTGATGGCGTTTGCCCGCATATCAAAATTAGTCTTGGGTAGGTTTACAGTATCTTTGTAACTTCCTGATTCGGTCACAGTCTCATGCCTAGAATTAGGTGTGCAGGTTTTATTAATTATAGGAGATAGCCTGAAAACCAAAATTTGCTATTTGAACGCGAGTTTGATAAACCTCTCTCTACCTTGAATTTTCGTTAAGGGACTTGCGTGAAAATAAAGTACTAGTAAACCGAGTTTCGACTGCGCTCAACTCTCGATGGCTGAGGGTTGAGCGCAGCGATGCACTGAGCGCAGTCGAAGTGTCGAAACCCGCCTGGTTGGGTTGACGTAACGAAACCCAACTTACATTTAATGCACAAATTTAAACTTGACACGGCACTATACGGCACTATATTTATGAGATCAAGCGGATTATTGCAGTAAAGGAGTTGTGCTTTTACCGTTAGTTGACGCATTCGCAATTGCAGCTTGAGCAGATTGAGTGGGAAGAACCGCTACAACTGGAGCCACTTTTGAACTAGATTGTTTATTTCTTTTTCCATTAGAGCCGCCAGCTTTGGAATACTGTATACTGTTTCTGCCGTCAGGGTAAGAGCATCTCAATTACGTTTGACATAAAGGCTGAGAGGAATCTAATGTAGAGTCAAGAAAACAACAACTGAGAACTCGAATCATATAATTGTTGTCCATACCAGTGCGCTTCATTTTTTGTCTGAGACTACGTTTGTAAGTTTGTTCACGATTCAGAGCATTGAGAGCAATTCGTCGTAAAAGAGCAAAATTCCGGGGACTGTGGAAAGAGCGAATACGGCAAGAATCTGCTCTTTCAGAGCCGCTACGCAAACAGCAAAAGTACAATCAAGGTCCAGTGAGCTTGGTTTTCAATCCCCCAATGTTTTCGGATAGCCCGACCGATAAGTTGAGCAAATGTTACGAATCACGGTATCGCCTGTAAATTCATGAGTTTGATGGGGTAGCTAGATCGATCGCTTCAACTCTGATAATTGTTTGGTCTATGAGTCTAAAATTCGTGACTTCATGGTTGAGTAATACCTGTCATCCGTACAATAAATCACTTTACCTAGCTAATTAATACATTGTCAAAATGCTTGGTCAGGTAAAATACATCGGCTGGATAGCTCTTGAACAAAGCGACCCAGGCATAAAACGAGATTGATAATTTTCAAAAATATTTATATCTACCCTACAAAATTAATTATCTCTATCTTTAGTATTTTTTTTAATCCGTCTAACTCACGTAGTATTAATCCAGAGATTTTTTAAAGATAAGTTTACTTGAGCTAAATCCGCGATTCAGATGAAAAATGCATCTAAAGGATCAACAAAGTATCTAGACAGATAGAAAATTTACTGCGGCAAAGCAGGAGTTATTAGACCTTCTCAATCTCTTGGCTTGAGATGGAAAACTTATGCAGTCTATAAATTTAGCCGATCAGCATTTTGTTTCATGCTAAAACCTTATTCTCTACCTAAATACTTAAATCTATTACTCGCAAATCCAGTATTAGTGATCATACTAATGCTTACAACATTGACGAGTGCTTGTCAAAAAAACGATCCGGCAGCAAATGCTCAAAGCCCGCCACCATTGCCGGTAAAACTTCAGAGAATTGATGCAGGCACAATCGAAGAAAGTTCCGAGTTTGTTGGATCGTTGGAAGCGCAGCAAAAAGTCATACTACAACCCCAAACTCAGGGTCGAATCGAATCAATTCTCGTTTCGAGTGGTCAGCGAGTGCAACAGGGTACACCGATCGCATCTTTGAGTTTAGATCAGGCTCAGGCCAATGTCGCCAGTTCGATCGCAGCTGCTAATTCGGTGCAAGCAGCATTGGCTACTGCTCAAGCAGAACAACAACAAGCCGAAGCCCAACGTACCAAAGCAGCTGCAAATGTTCAACTGCAACAGACACAATTCAATCGTACTCAACAGTTAGTCAGCGAAGGAGCCGTAGCTAGGCAAGAGTCAGACATTGCTAGAAATAATTTACAAACTGCGATCGCAGACCTGCAAACATCCGAAAAGCAAGTCGCAGCAGCTAGGGCAGCTGTCCGCCAAGCACAGGCAAATATCCGCCAAGCTCAAGCAAGCACGGCTGCGGCGCGAGTCAGCCTCAATTTTAAGCAAGTGGTAGCACCCATTACTGGCGTAGTCGGTGAATTTCCGGTCAAGGTTGGAGATTATGTCAACATCGGACAAACAATCACCACACTCACACAAAACGATTCACTGGATCTCAATCTCTCTATACCTTCAAATCGATTGCGTCAATTACGAACGAACTTACCCGTTGAGTTAATCGATCCCACCACCCAGCAATTGATTGGTACAGGTGCGATTAGCTACATTTCTCCAAATGTAAGTTCTAATCAACAGTCAGTTTTGAGCAAAGCCCGCTTTCGGAATTCACAAGGGCGATTGCGCGATGGACAATACGTTCAAGCTCGCGTGATTTGGAATCGACAACCAGGTATCTTGATTCCCACCGTTGCAATTTCTCGCATTGGTGGACAAAGTTTTGTGTTTGTCACCGAAAACAAAACCGTAAATGGACAACAGCAGCAAGTTGTGCATCAGCGTTTAGTGCGCCTGGGAGATATTCAAGGGCCCAATTATCAAGTTATCGATGGGCTTAAATCCGGCGAAACGATTGTGACTTCTGGCATTCTCAAACTTAGAGAAGGCGCACCAATCCAACCAATATCTTGAAGAAGGCAGAAGGCAGGAGGCAGAGGGCAGAAGGTTTTTTTCAGAAGGGGATTCAAACCCCTCCTGAAAAGGAGCCACCAAATTTTCAATTTGGTGGAGGTTTTAAACCCAAGTTTGCTCCGGTCACTCTCTGTGGGTAGAAAGCGGTATTCCTTCTCCCAAGGGGAGAGGCTTCGCCATCTGCCTCCTGTCTTCTGCCCTCTGCCTTTCTTGATAAATCTAGGATAATTTATGATTTTTTCGATCGCGAATACCTTCATCAAACGCCCGGTATTAACTACCGTTTGCACTCTACTAATTCTGATTGTCGGTGGCGTGTGTATTCCGTTGCTGCCGCTTAATTACTTGCCAGATATTGCACCGATTCGCGTTCAAGTCTCAGCTTCCTATACTGGGGCGGATGTGGAAACTGTCGAAACTGCGGTGACAACTACGCTGGAGCGACAGATTAACGGCGTTGAGGGAATGCAGTACATGACCTCGAACAGTTCAGCAGGTAGCAGCCAAATTTCTGTATATTTTGGGGCGCAGACAGATAAAAATATTGCTCAAGTTAACGTCCAAAATCGTCTCGCCCGTGCTACACCCCGGCTACCGACAACGGTGCAACAATTCGGTGTGACAGCACAAACATCTTCTACAAGTATTTTGTTAGTCTATGCTCTTTATCCAGAAAATAATGAGTATGACGCGCTGTTTATTAGTAACTATATCGATCTGAATTTGCGAGACCAACTGCTGAGAACACCGGGGGTTGGAGATTTAACAATTTTTGGGGAAAAGCAGTATGCAATGAGGTTGTGGCTCGATCCAAATGCACTGGCAAGTCGAGGCTTAACTGTGACAGATGTTGCTACGGCATTGCGATCGCAAAACATTCTCGCCGGAGCCGGAACATTAGGTCAATCGCCTATCCCTCCAGGCCAAAGTTATGAAATTCCGTTGCGAATCAATGGTCAATTTAAAGACGCGTCAGAGTTTCAAAATCTAGTCATTAAAGCCGGAAGTGATGGCAGTTTAATTAAACTCCAAGATGTGGGTCGTGCAGAACTTGGCTCGGAGACTTATACCAGCAATGCCAGAAATAATGGTAAGCCGTCAATTGGCATCGCAATTTATCAGTCACCTGGTAGTAACGCTCTGGATGTCTCGAAAAACGTTCAGGCTCAGATGAATGAGTTGATGAAAGACTTTCCACCGGGCTTAAAAGCCCAGATTGTCTACGATACCGTTGGGTTTGTGCAAGCGTCCCTTGAAGAAGTATTGAAAACACTAGTTGAAGCGATCGCCCTTGTCGTACTGGTGATTTTTCTGTTTCTGCAAAACTGGCGAGCCACAATTATTCCCCTGGTTGCCATTCCCGTTTCACTGATTGGGGCGTTAGCATTTGCTTACGTGTTGAGATTTTCGTTGAATAATTTAACGTTATTTGGCTTAATTTTGGCGACAGGATTAGTTGTAGATGATGCCATTATCGTTGTGGAAGCGATCGCCCGCAAGGTTGAACAGGGAATGCGACCACTGCAAGCATCAGTTGAGGCAATGGATGAACTTACCGGAGCGGTAGTTTCAACGTCGCTGGTATTGATGGCAGTTTTTATTCCGGTGGCATTTTTCCCAGGTTCGACAGGAAAAATGTATCAACAGTTCGCGTTGATTATTGCTTTTTCAATCGCCATATCAACGTTTAATGCTCTTTCCTTTAGTCCGAGTATATCGGCAATTTTGCTCCGTCCGCCTCGACCTGCACGCGGCCCGCTTGGTTGGTTTTTTGGTCGTTTCAATCAAATTTTACAATGGATTATTGACAAGTATTTAGCGATCGTGAATTTTTTGATTCGCGTTCGTTATGCGGTAATCGGATTATTTGTGGTTGGTTTAGCTGCCACATATTTTATGTTTACCCATGTTCCCACCGGATTTGTTCCGAGTGAAGACCAGGGAATTGTCTTAGGTATTATTCAAGGGCCAGATGGAGTTGCCCTCAACTATACCGACCAAGTAATTACCAAACTCGAACAGATTCTCGAAAAAGAACCAGAGGTGAGTAACGTTTTCGCCACTTCGGGATTTGGCTTTGCAGGTAGTGGCTCAAATCGCGGCGTGTTCTTTGCAAAACTCAAGCCGTGGGAGGAGCGCACTCAACCCAATCAAACTGCCTCTGGAATCTTAGCCCGAATAAATAAAGAGTTTGCAACGATTCCAGAAGCTATTATCACCGCAGTCAGTCCCCCACCAATTCAAGGCTTTAGTACGTTAGGGGGATTTGAATTACAGCTAGAAGACCGTACCAACGGAAGACTGACAATAAATGATTTTTATGCGAATGCTCAAGCGGTAATCGCCCAAGCAAATCAAAAACCGGCGCTCAATGGCGGCGTTTTTACACAGTTTACTGCCAGTACACCACAGTTTCAAATTGACTTCGATCGCACTCGTTTAGAAGCACTTAACATCGATTTTCAACAAGCTGTGAACACACTCGGAGCTGCAATTGGCTCCCAGTATGTTAACGATTTTACTTTGGGACAGCGTAGTTATCGCGTATATGTTCAGGCAGATGCTAACTATCGGCGATCGCCAGATGATATTCGGCGGCTTTATGTGCGATCGGCAAATAACCAAATGGTGCGATTGAGCGAGGTTGCAAAGATCACACCTACTACAGGGCCATCTGTAATTTCCCATTACAACGGCTTCCGCGCGATCGATATACAAGGTAGAGAAGCGTCGGGCTACAGTAGTGGACAGGCGATTCAAGCAATGCAAGAAGCGGTGACTGAAGCAGCAACGCCAGGTGTTGGTAGTGATTGGATTGGAACTGCCCGCGAAGAATTAAGTGCAGGTAACTTGGGGATTTTGATTTTTGGCTTCGGGATAATTATGGTGTTTCTGACGCTGGCTGCTCAGTATGAAAGTTATATCGATCCGGCGATTATTCTCTTAACTGTACCGTTAGCGTTGTTAGGTGCATTGAGTGCCTTAGCTTTGCGCGGTTTGGTGAATGATGTCTACGCAAACGTGGCGTTAGTGATGCTGATTGGATTAGCGTCGAAGAACGCAATTTTGATCGTTGAGTTTGCCAATCAAGCCCTTGAAGAAGGTTTGACAATTCGACAAGCAGCCATAACCGCAGCGCAAGAACGATTCCGACCAATTGTCATGACTTCAAGCGCTTCCTTGCTAGGATTTTTTCCCCTGGTAATTGCCACCGGAGCCGGTTCTGCCTCGCGCTGGTCGTTAGGAACAGCCTTATTTGGCGGGCTACTTGTAGCAACAATTTTGAGTTTGCTAATTGTTCCAGTCCTGTACGTAATCATCAAGACTTTGGAAGAACGCTTCTTGAAGAAAAAACCTGCTAAACCCTCCCAACCGCCATCCCCAGATGGAAACAACGATGGACAATCAAGAGCGATGCCAACTCCAGTCGGAGACCCTGCGCGAACCACCAACGCTCATCAACATTCATCTGTAATTATCAAACAAAATGCTGATGATAACAGATCCAATGATTCTAGTAATTGAAAAATAGAATAGGGAGTTGGGAGTTGAGAGTTATTATCTTAATCTCCCTCATCCTCCCGATCTCCCTTACTCTGCTTTCTATTACAAGAGGTAATATCAAGTCCAGATAATCACTATATTATTAAATCTAGAAAATTTATTACAACAGTTTTTGATAATAACTAACAGCTATAGCAGTCCTAAATCATTTTTAAAAAATAGATTAAGCGCAATGTGCAATATATCTCAATACGATTCAGCTAGCGCCAAAAACCGTAAATTGCGTAGGTTGGGTTGAGGGACAAAACCCAACATTTTCGAGGCTTTATTAGGTTGCGCTTTGCTTAACCCAACCTACAATTTTTCTTAACTGAACCGTATTGCAATATATTTAAATTATCTAAATTAAAAAAACGTATTTTAAGAATTAACCATTGGCAAGATATACCAAATATAGAGAAATTGAAAAACGACATTTTTCATAGGGGCACAGCATTGCTTGCCGCTAAAGAAGGCTTATTCGCTCTTATGAGGATGTCCTGGAACAGCCTATTTTCGTTACATACCATGATAATGTTGTACAGATGATAAGTTTTATATCTAATTGGGTTTCAAAAATTGCAACACTTTTTTGTCGGCATTTTTGAAAGCCTTAAAGAGGTTTTAATAATTTCAGAGTGAGCAGTATTTTTATTTCGCCAGAGATATAAAACAGAGTTAATTATATTTAGGCTTATTTCATCAGAAATTTATAATTGCGATTGTTGTATTATGCGAGTATTACAACGATCAAACAAATTTGATCTGCAAAACTATAAAGGTTATACATTATGTCCATTATTGTTGGTACTCCTAACAATGACTTTTTGGTGGGTACTAGTAGTGACGATCAGATTTCTGGTCGTGCAGGCAATGACAATATCTCCGGTGGTCTTGGAAATGACCTAATCGATGGTGGAGATGGCAATGATACGTTGGCTGGTAATGGTGGCAATGATACATTTAAGGGCGGTCGAGGTGATGACAGCATTGATGGTGGTGATGGCTTAGATACCGCAGATTACAGCAACTTAGGCAAAAAAATTACCCTCTCAGGTGTAGGAACAATTACCAAAGCTGGGGGTTTTGGAACAGATACAGTCTTTAAAGTAGATAGGGTAGTTGCAGATGCAACTGTTGCCGACAACACTATAGATGCCTCTCAATCTTTGTCTGGGGTACCTGCTGTTGCTGACTTAGAAGCCCAAACCATCTCTGCTCTCAACGTTCCTGGTCTGGGAACATTGACATTTAATGTAGTCAACTTTGACAACGTTATCGGCACGATTAATGATGACACCCTTAAAGGCGACAGCCAAAATAACCAATTAACTGGTCTTGCTGGCAACGACCTGATTGATGGTAGAGGTGGCAATGACCTGATTGATGGTGGAGATGGCAATGACATATTGATAGGTGGTGATGGGGATGACACCTTTAAGGGTGGTCAGGGTAACGACAATATTGATGGTGGCGCTGGTTTTGATATAGCAGACTACAGCAAATTAGGTAAGACGATTACCCTCTCAGAAGTAGGGACAGTTACTAAAGCTGGTGGATTGGGCCAAGACCAACTCTTGAAAGTAGATAAGGTTATTGCTGATGCTAGTGTTGCCAACAACACTATAGATGCTTCCACATCTTTAGCTGGGGTAGCTGCTGTTGCCGACTTAGAAGCCCAAACCATCTCTGCTCTCAACGTTCCTGGTTTAGGAACATTGACATTTAATGTAGTCAACTTTGACAACGTTATCGGCACGATTAACGATGACACCCTTAAGGGCGATGGTCAAAAGAACGAATTAACTGGTCTTGCTGGTAACGACCTGATTGATGGTAAAGGTGGCAACGACATCATTGATGGTGGTGAAGGCAGTGATACGTTGTTTGGTGGTAATGGTAATGACACCTTTAAGGGTAGTCAGGGCAATGACTCGATTGATGGTGGAGTTGGTACAGATACCGCAGACTATAGCAAACTAGGTAAGACAATTACCCTCTCTGAAGTAGGGACAGTTACTAAAGCTGGTGGATTGGGACAAGACCAACTATTTAAAGTAGAAAAGATTATTGCTGATTCTACTGTTGCCAATAACACTATAGATGCTTCCGCATCTTTAGCTGGTGTATCAATCAGCGTTAACCTACAAAGCCAAACGTTGACAGCTAATAACGTTCCTGGTTTAGGGACATTGCCATTTACTGTAGTTAACTTTGACGATGTAATCGGCACAAATGAAGATGACTTCATTGCTGGCGATAGCCAAAGTAATAAATTAACAGGCAATGGCGGTGATGATACATTCAGGGCTAGTCGAGGTAACGACAGCATTGATGGTGGAGATGGCTTTGATACAGCAGACTATAGCAGCTTAGGCAAAAAAATCACTCTCTCAGGTGTAGGGACAATTACTAAAGCTGGCGGTTTCGGAACAGATACAGTCTTTAAAGTAGATAAGGTTATTGCTGATGCTAGTGTTGCCAACAACACTATAGATGCATCTCAATCTTTGTCTGGGGTAGCTGCCGTTGCTGACTTAGAAGCCGAAACTATCTCTGCTCTCAACGTTCCTGGTTTGGGAACATTGACATTTAATGTAGTCAACTTTGCCAATGTCATCGGCACGATTAATGATGACACCATTAAGGGTGATGGCCAAAATAACCAATTATCTGGTCTAGCTGGTAATGACCTAATTGATGGTAGAGATGGCAACGATTTGATTGATGGTGGAGATGGCAATGACAAGTTGATAGGTGGTGCTGGCGATGATACTTTCAAGGGCAGTAGAGGCAATGACAACATTGATGGTGGAGATGGTTTAGATACAGCAGATTACAGCAAATTAGGTAAAGCCATCACCCTATCAGGTGTAGGACAAATCACTAAAGCTGGCGGCTTTGGAACAGACACAGTTTTTAAAGTAGAAACAGTTATTGCTGATGCTAGCGTTGCTAATAACACCATAGATTCCTCTCAATCTGTTGCTGGTGTATCTGTCATCGCTAACTTACAGGAGCAAACTATCTCTGCCCTTAACGTTCCTAGCCTGGGGACAATAACATTTAATGTACTCAACTTTGATAATCTCATTGGTACAAATGCAAGTGACAGCATTACTGGCGATAGCCAAAATAACCAATTAGAAGGTAGAAATGGTAATGATGCTATCTCCGGTGGCTTCGGTAATGACACCATCATCGGTGGGCAAGGTAACGACATTCTCACCGGTGGTTTTGGTGCAGATAAGTTTATCTTCAATAGCTTAAGTGATGGTATTGACATCATCAAAGATTACACCTTTGGTCAGAGTGACGTAATCCAAGTTTCTAAAGCAGGGTTTGATACTACTAACAGTGGAGACTTTACGTATGACAAGTCTAGTGGTAACTTGTCTTTCTTAGGAAATCAATTCGCCTTCGTTGAAAATCTCTCATCCAATGTGAGTATTCAGTTGGTGTAAAGTTCTACGGGTTACATCTCCATGACAAGTTAAAGCTTTTTGCCCTTTGTTGTAGATTTGTTGTGGAAGCACGGACTATTAGTTTACACATAACAAATTGAGAGTGGTACAGACACGAATAATTGTCTTTGTACCCCAGGATAAAAGTTATGTTGCAAAAATAGAATGAGGTTGGGCTGGTAAAAGTATGAATTGTGTCAACTCTCACCAGCTAGCCCTCAAAAAGTTTGGTTATTCAGTACTTTATATGCTAAGTCAATCTGCTAGAAACCTGGAAATATTGCTGTACCGCAAAAACAGGCGTTATATTTTAAAATTTTACGCTTTTCTAGTATTTAGGTATTCGAAGCTAGATTTTAAAGCCAAATTTTGATGTTTAACTAATAATTTGGTGCAAAAAGTACTGGAAAGCCAAATGTTTTTGCAACATAATCATTGAATACGGCAGTTGCTTCAAATCTCTCGACCCAACACACTATGGTAAACGCATCCAAGGTATAATAATCCTTTAACAGTAAGGGGGTTAGCGTTTGACAATTTAGGCTATTTTCTCGCTAGAAAGCTTATATAGGAGGAGTTTTACAAATTCGATGCGTTTGCCATGAACAACATACTGTTTAATTTTTGGTGTTGAATTATTCTATTTTAATGATATTATTCTACAAAAATAAGGAGTGAGCTTGGTGCAATTTACAATCAATCCATTATTCAAGAAGCTGTCTGTAAAATATTTAACAGTAATTACAGCTATAGTCACAATTTTCCCATTACCAGTTAACGCAGCTACATTTTTAGTAACAGGACGTGCTGGTTTAGAAGGTAACGATCAAGTCAATTGGGGAAGCTTAGCTAAAGTATTCAATCCCTCTGCTCCTGACTTTTCTGTTTTTTTACCTAATTCTTTCTCAACAACATCCCAAGGTGGTTTAGGGTTAGATATAAATATAGCTCCAACTAATAATCCTCGGGTTACTCCACCGTTTGTTTTTCAAACTTTACCTTCCCCAGGAATTCGGAGTAACTTCGCTTTAGGTGACTTTATTCTCTTTGGAGGTATAGATCCAACAGGTTTTATCCCTCTTCCTCCTGGTACTCCTGATCCTGGTACTAAGGGTAACGGTGAACCTTTAACAATTAGTTTTTCCCAGCCTGTTTTCGGCGCTGGGGCTCAGATAGCTATAGACAGTAGTAAATTGAAAATTGAAACTTTTCTCAACGCTTTTGATAGCACTAATAACCTGTTAGCTAGTTTTTCAGTTCCAAATATTTCGTCCTTAGCATTAGATAATTCGGCAGTGTTCTTGGGAGTTCGTAGTGACACTCCAAACATCTCACGACTAGTTTTTAGTAGTTCTGCTCCCCAATTCGGCTTGGCCATAAATCAGGTAAGTATTCTTGCAGTTCCCGAATCGACTTATACCTTGGCGATATTAGCTTTTGGTGTTTCTGGTGCTGTTTTGAAGCTACGCCAACGTAACTTAGCCAAATAATTAATTCTAATTCGTAGTTTGGAAGAGGGTACAGTAGCCCACACCAAAATCTCTGATTAGGTGGTCTGCAACATCATTTTTCCGAGGCACTTTGAGTAGTAAAATCCTCGTAGCAAATGGGTACGTGGACTGGCTTTCTCGTGTCGCTATCAGTGATTAGTCTAGAGCTAAGAATATTTCTGAATCAGAAATTACCAGATCAGTTAAAACAGTCATTTTCCCATTAGGGAATCACAACTAACTTAATAGATCAGGGCGATCGCACGGGATTTCTGAAATTCCTGCTGTATAAGGATATTGACGAAAAATAGGCTCACTCAAAAAAAGCCAAGACCCTTGCTATTAAAGGATTCTTATACTTTAGATGCCTTTACCCTGCTCAATAGGTCGATCGGGTAATTTATTTTACGGAAATCATCTAGCACTGATTGTAATTACGAATGATGTTAGCAATACTCGTTAACGTCACGATCAATATGACTTATTTTGATGCTCACACAGCATCGAAATAGCTCGTGATTGAAGAAGTTTGAAGTTCTAGACATACTCCAACTTCTATCAGACGTAAGTTCCGCAACATTTTGATCTTTATCCAAATTAAAGTCAATGTCATACAAAGAAGTAGAACACATCATAGAAGCCAAGATACAAAAAGCTATACGGAAGCACGAGATCGTAGTTGCTTTTATTAGTAGTATTACTGGCTTAATTTTCATAATGGGTTTATTCCACGCTATTTCGCTCAACCACGCTCAAATACACGCATTTTGCTTGAACTGATTACTGATTGCATTCAATGGGTCTTTACAATTGAGCATTCCTTGCTGTGCATAAAACCAATCAAAGTTACATATATTTTTTAAAGAAGGGAATTGCACTATGGAGAGCAAAAATAATAGCAAGCCTATATTGGTTTTATTTTTGACTGTATTTATAGACCTGCTGGGCTTCGGAATTATTCTGCCGATACTGCCTTTGTATGCTGAACAATTCGGCGCAAAACCTAACGAAGCCACTCTACTTGTAGCTATTTATTCTTTAATGCAGTTCTTGTTTGCACCATTATGGGGCAGATTTAGCGATCGCTACGGTCGTCGTCCGATTTTATTACTGACCTTATTCGGTTCTGTAATAGCATACGCAGGCTTAGGCTTTGCTAACTCATTATGGATGTTGTTTCTTGCTCGTAGTCTTGCGGGGATTATGGCAGGGAATATTAGTACTGCTCAGGCGTACATCGCAGATATTACCACACCAGTTAATCGAGCCCGTGGTATGGGCATAATCGGAGCAGCTTTTGGTCTTGGCTTCATTCTCGGCCCAGCTATTGGTGGTCTTCTCATCGGGTCAGATCCAGACAACGCTAACTTTCATTTACCGTCGTTGTTCTCAGGTGGATTATCTTTATTCGCATTGCTTTGTGCTTTGATGTTACTTCCTGAATCTTTAAATTCTGAAACTAAAGCCAAAATGCAAGCTAATCGCCACCGCCTGCGACGGCCGAACTTATTACAACTGTCACAGCGTCCACAGTTTTGTGTGCTTGTAGGCATCTACTTTTTTGTTACCTTTGCTGTTGCAGCTATGGACTCTACATTAGCTTTATGGTCTAAGCAGCAATTAAACTGGGGCCCTCAACAAACTAGTTATCTTTTTGCTTTCATGGGGATTGTTAGCACAATCGTTCAAGGAGGACTAATCGGATTCCTCAAGAAACACTTTGGTGAAATTAAATTACTTACCTTGGGGATATTAGGGTTAGGTTTAGGATTGCTGCTAATTGGATTCTCGCAAAGCTTAATTTTATTGTTGGTCGCTACTACACTTGTTGCATGGGGAATTAGTGTCAGTCAACCAATATTGAATAGCCTAATTTCCCAGATGACAGCCCCAGAAGAGCAAGGGCAAATATTAGGAATTGCCAGTTCTTGTTCTGCCTTAGCACGCATCTTTGGGCCAATTTGGGCAGGGATTAGTTTTATGAAATTTGGGAGTGATTCTCCTTTTTTGAGCGGATTTTTAGTAATGATCGTAGCTTTGATTCTTAGTTTACGAGTTACTAAAAGTGCATCTGAATCAAACAAAGAACGTATTGCCTAACAATCCAGGTCTTAGAGGATCTAAAGCTATTGCTAATGTATCCAAAACTTTAGATCCTCCTAACTCCTCCTTAAAAAGGAGGACTTTGAGAAGGTTATTCTCCCCTTGTTATTAAACATTACGAATTACGTTAGCGCAGCGTTAGCGAGTCTTCGAGCGTCACTAGGAATTACGAATTAATAATATGACAGGTCGCCGAGTATTATTTTTAGGCATCTTTGTAAGCATCCTCCTAACTTACGCAATTTGGATCGGTGGGAGCATTCCTGCAAGCATCATCAAACTTCCTGACCAAGGATTAAACTGGTACTACTGGAAGCTTCCCCAACCAACCTTTTGGAGTCGAGCGACGGCTTGGGGTATGTACATTGGGCATCAGTTTAGCATCTGGGCGTGTATCTTGTGGGCGCAGCGATCGCAGTTGAAATACAAATCAGCCCTGCACCCGATAAATTACCTCATGCTTGCCATCAATGGTATATTTATCGCTTTACACTTCCTCCAGACCTATATTTGGTACGATGCTCTTGCTCAAGATACTTCAATTTGGGCTTCTCAAGGTGCAGTTGTACTCTTACTGGTGTTCGTACTGATTTTAGAAACGCCTCGACGCGGTTTGTTTTTTGGCAATTCTGTTCCATTCCATCAACAGTTTTTGCAAATTATCAAGCTGTACCACGGCTACTTTTTCTCCTTCGCCGCCATCTACACCTTCTGGTATCATCCAATGGAAGCGACTGCGGGGCATTTAATTGGTTTTCTCTATATGTTCTTGCTTCTGCTCCAATCGTCGTTGATATTTAACCGCGCCCATGTAAACCGTTGGTGGACATTCACTTTAGAAATTACAGTGGTTTTACATAGTGTAGTTGTATCTTTGATGCTAGGACAAAGCAAGTGGCCAACATTTCTCTTTGGTTTTCTTGGCATTTTAGTACTTACCCAACTCCACGGTCTACCTTTTGGTATCTGGACTAAACGTGCTATCTACGCAGCCTTTTTAGTCAGTATAATGGTCGTTTATGGACTTACTGAACGCGGCTTGGGCAGAATTTACGAAGTAACCTATATTCCTCTGATTGAGTTTGGGCTGGTTGGCGCAATTTACTTAATCTTTTTGCTCATCTTATGGACAATTTCTCGTATCCCTGTCAAGGCGTAATATTATGTTAGCCTTGTAACTCGTTGAACTCCAGCAAGCTGAATTTAAAAATTAGGATAAAATAATAACTCATCTGGGTTATTTTAGAGAAATTTTAAATAATTGAAATATTTTTTAAGTGTCCATAATTATGCCCTTTATTATCACGTTGTATAGGAGAAGAAGCATTCATTTTTGAAAGAATTGATTCTGCCCAATTATTAAGACTTCTATCGGAAATCCAATGTTCAAATTCATGTAGAGAATGCACAATTGGCGGTATATTCAAACCCATACGAGAGCAATAGTCAGTTTGCTTTACCATCTCCTCAAATACTGTAGATGCAGCAATACTGTCATAAAAAGTCAAAATAAGAGGAATCACTGGCTTATCGTGAATATTTAAAGCTTCTACTGTGTTGCCAATTTGCTCGAATGCAGAATGAATTCGACACCAAACATCAGCAAGTTTATCAGCATGAAAATAGGCGCTTGTATCGGCAGACATAATACTACTTTTGCATTCTAATACGATATATGAACTTGAAGTTTCAATGAGAAAATCAGCACGCTTATCTTTGCTAGAGGTAGAATTTTTGACTTCGGGAATTCTCTTAAAAGAATTAGGAATAATAAAAGGAAGAAGTGTATTTTCAAGATAATCTTCGAATGAGCGACTTAATAATCCTTCTAACCTTTTCCTAGTACTATCCTCGAAAACAAGACCTCTAATCTGATTCCAACAAGATTCAGAAAAAGAGAAGGGATCTGGCAAACAGAATCTTTCATTATTCAATTTAATAAAAGGAACTTCTAGAAAATAATTGTAAAATAGAGGTTGATAATAATCAGGAACACTATTAAGTGTTTGATTGATTCTATTCCGAAAGGAATTATCAGCTTGCGAGGAAAAAGGCTCACTATTTTGCTTAACAATTATTTGTAGATTTTCTGGGTTAATACCTAATTTTTGAACTTTATCGTCTATATCCGGAAGTTGAGAAAAATTACAAAATCCTTTTCTATTATAAAAATTGCCAAACAGACTTAAGCAAGCTATAACTTGTTTGAAGTAATTTCTTGGACTTAGTTTTGTGCGCTCTAAAAAATCATCGAAAAATTTTTTATCGGAATGTTTTTCCAGTAACTCAATAAATTTAATAGTTCGCTGTATGCGAGCAACTGGGTATCCAAAACCTGCATATTGAAAAGCTAGTAGCCTTTGTAAGAATAAACCAGTTACATGAGTGCGAATTACTTCTAAATCCAAAATATTACTCAATTTGAACGACCAATTACGCACTATTTTCTCATTATCAATTTCCCATTTTTGGATAGAACTTAATAGGGCTTCTGCTTCTTTATCAAGAATACGTTTGTCTGAAATGGTATGATGTTCCCAACTATGGTAAGCATTAATTAAGCTGTCAAACGTCTCAACACTAATATCCCCATGCCGATGAGGATTACCTGCACTAGCTAGTAACATAAGTCGGACAGCATAATTGCGTTCAGTATTACTAAGGACCCAATTTAAAGGATCTGAGTATTTTTTCGGTTCCCACTTTTGCCAGCATTTATTTGCTCCAATCTCTAGAATAGATGTTGAGTTGTAGCGGCGAATAAACTCACGTAGATCAGAAAAACTTTTGAAATCCATTTGTAGTGCAAGAGCAGCAAGTTAAAATGTAACGTAGCAAAATTCGCATTATAATACCATATCAACCTTAATTAAACATTAGAGATTTCGATAAATTAATTATGCGTTGCACGAAATCTTTTAGAGGCACAATTAATGAATTGTGCCTACATAATTTTCACTCTTATGTCTATTAAAAAAGTCAAAATTTTAATCACCACTACTAATGTTTTTTTGCTGTTGATAACGCAGTTTAAACTGGTTTTGTTGTATTTTATGATCCACAATTGGGTCAGGATAGCCAACAGCATGACGTTCTAAAGGTGGAATTTTACCAGTAACTAAATATTCTGTATCTACAGACCTTAATTCTGATACCCATTGCCGAATATATTCCCCTTCTGGATCAAATTTTTGTGTTTGACTAGCTGGGTTGAAAATTCGCACGGGTTTAGGGTCCATACCGCTAGAAGCACTCCATTGCCAACCGCCATTATTAGCAGACAAATCTCCATCAATCAGGTGCTTCATAAAGTATTTTTCTCCTAATTGGGGATTAATTAGTAAGTCTTTGGTGAGGAAACTAGCAACAATCATTCGACAACGGTTGTGCATCCAGCCACTTTCATTCATCTGGCGCATTGCTGCATCCACAATAGGGTAGCCAGTTCTTCCTTCACACCAAGCTTGGAAATGTTCTTCATTAGTTTCCCAAGGAAAGTTCTTAAAGGTGTCACGAAAAGCACCATCAGCTAATTCCGGGAAGTTATACATTGCGTGTTGATAAAACTCCCGCCAAGCTAATTCCTGTTGCCATGTGCGTATATTAACTGCTGTTTCCTCACTGCGGCTATTTTCTAGTGCTTCTATGGTGGCTTGCCAAACGGTGCGAATGCCAATTACCCCAAATTTTAAAGCTGCACTCAGTTGTGATGTTCCGTCAACTGCGGGAAAATTCCTCTGTTCTTGGTATTCAGTAATAGCTTTATTAGTAAATTCTTCTAATCGTTCTTGTGCCGCCGCTTCTCCTGGTGAAATAATTAATTGTTCATCCCAAATAAACCCTAAATCTTTTGCTGAAGGTAGTGCGATCGCTCCTGCAAGTTTGGCAATTTCCTGTTCGGCTTTCGTTAATCCTTCAATATTTTGTAGTGTTTCTACGGGTTGAGCCTTCGGTTTAGTAATCCAATTTTTCCAGAAGGGTGTGTAAACTGTATAAGGACTGTTACTACCCGTGCGTAACTCTTCTGGGGAGTTGAGGATTTGATCCCAGTTTTGATTAAGAAACTCAATACCTTTTTCTTTGAGGGCATTTATAACGGTGCGATCGCGTTCTTGTGAATAAGGTTCTACATCCCAATTCCAAAAAACAGCTTTGGCATTTATTGCCTCTGCTAAAGCTGGTATAGCTTGTACAGGATCGGCGTGTAGTATTAATAACTGGCTACCAACTTGAGCATATCGCTCTTGGAGTTTCTGCAAACAGCCAATCATATAAGTTACTCTCACAGGAGCAACATCATCCCGTTCTAAAATATGTGGATCGAGGCAAAACACGCCCACCACCTTCGAACTCCGCCGTTTTGCCGCAGCCAGCCCCGTGTTGTCAGAAATGCGTAAATCGCGCCGATGCCAAAACAGAATTAAGTCAGACATTCTATGCTGTATATAGTTCACCCGTACTAGCTTAGATGCTAGTGGTACCAATGAACATCATTCTGGCGATAAATTATATTCTGTAAATGGGCATGGGGCATTGGGCATTGGGAAGAGGACTTGGGGCAAGGAGAATTGGGGACAAGGGGAAAAACTTTGTTCAAATT
>NZ_JADEXU010000117.1 GCF_015206895.1 Nostoc sp. LEGE 12450
CAAAATGGCGCACCCCGTAGGATATTATTCCCTCTCCCACGACAACGCACTGATTAAAGATATGTGTGAGACATGGGGCGAAGGATTAGAAAAGATGAGCGAATCAGACACGCTCTGGTTAATTGCACGTGTAGCCCATGAAGCATGGTTAGAGTGTGAATCTTCTAACGCTCCTAGCAACGAAGCGGAGTCAGCATTGAAGCGACTGCATGAGTTAAAGCAATGGGAAAAAATTGCATTGATTAAAGCAATGGTGCAGTGAGATGTACAAGAAGCAATTGTACTTAGCCTTGGCTGGTGTCGGGGTCTGCTTCTTGCCTGTAATCATCCCTTTAGTACCCAAGTTGGGGGCTTATGCAGAAGCCGAAAAATTAAAAGCCACTGAAGGATTAGAGCGTCAGCGCATAGAAGAACGGGCAAAAACCAGCGATGCCTTATATGAGGCGGGAGTCATGCCCACAACTCGAAAACTGAGGATTACCAATTATTTTGACAGCAGTAAACGCAATCCCAGGCCAGACTCAACTCTTTATCAAGATGACGAGATTGTTGATGTGTTTGATGCTTCTGGGCGCTGCATAGGTCGGATTGAAGAAGGGATTTGGAAATGGAAATACAAAGCCAAAGAGATTTGTAAAACCGTTCAAAATATCAAACCAGTGAGGAGAAAATAATGGCGTTAGGAACATCTGGTGCAGAAAGTAATAGTACTGGTAACACTGATGGTAAACCCAAGGGTAAGAAGCGAACGCTTGGTGAAATCATCGATTTTTGCGCCAAGGCTGTTGTGATGATTGTTGGTTTACCCATTAGGGCAGCCGCCGCTATAGTCAATCAGTTTGTTGCTAACGGTGGCGCGGGTCGTGCCTTGGTAGGCGGGATTTTATTTATCGGCGGTTCTGTAATTAGTGCTGATTCAACTTGGCAATTAATCTTTACTGGGCCCCCTGTTTGTCCTTGGTTTGAGCCGACTTGGAATTGGCTAAATGTGTCGTTTGCACTGTTCAACCCCTTGTTTTACTTGGCATTCATGGTTTCTGTAGGTGTTCAAGTAATCGAAGCCCATGCCCTACGCGGTAAAAACCCAGATTCAGCTAGGCGGGAACTTCAAGACCACATGGTTTATGAGCTTGAAACCAAGCCTAGTGGCAAGATTGACTTGGTAGGCCAGTTGTGGCAAGACTACAAAACCGCAGGTACACGCGATCGCTCTAGTGCAGGGCTAGTTGTGATTGCGGTTTGGGTGTTCGATATTGTCACCACCTTTGCGGCTCGTAACCCATTTGAATTTACAGCCCCATTCATGATATTGGGTTGCATATTGTTTAACATCGGCACAATGATGGCGGGTGAAATTGGGTTTGCCATCTGGCGGTTGACCAAAGATTAAAGTGAGCGCCGCTCAACAACTCTCTACATTGAGCGGCTTCTTAACTCAACGAGGCATTTGTTTTATGCAAAGCAATAATATCCCAAAAATTACAACTAAGGAAACGGAACACTTACGCGAAACATATCCGGCCTTATCCCATTTGGAGGCAGGAAATGTTTCTGAATGGTTGCAAGAGCGCAAGGATCAATTATTTGAAATGGCCAGAGTTTCTGAGAACGAAGCAGACATGACCCGTGTACTTGGCTTGGTGGCTTCTGGGATCGGAGCGGTTTGTTATGCTGTCAATCCTTTGGCTATAGTTGGTGGTTTAATTGGCGGTGCAGCTTGGTTATGGTTTGTAGTGGAACATTCCAATAGAACCAAAGAGATTGCCCCCTTACCCTTTGTACGTGGCAACTTTATAGACGCTCTAGCTCGTGCTGGTGACTATGAGAATCGAAGCAATTATCAAGCAGATCATCTTGCTAATACTGTTAAATTCCTAGAGCGACAATCAGCAGAAGAGTACGCCTTTCTTCATGCTGAATTTGAAAATATTGGCCAGTATTTAACCCAAGTTGAACCAGGAAAACGTTTTTATGCTTATCGCTGGATGTTTGGCTGGTTTGGCAAGCTTAAGGGCCGTCAGCTACCGACTTATCAAAGTATGGCTCTCCATTTACAGGATGTGACCATTGACAGCCGTGTGAATCTGTCAGAGATAAGTGCTATCGCACAGGCACAAGCTCAGTTACCACCGACCGTAGATATTAAACAGTTTCAATCACCACAGATAGATATTCGCCACAGTCCCCAAGCTTCGGAACTTTCTAGACCTACAGAATTACAGCCATCAGCTAATGGGCTTTTACCAGAGACTATAACTCATCTCCCTCTAACGAATAGAGCAAACGCACTCATCGCGGCTTTAAGGAAAAGTGGTTTCCAAATAGAAGACATCATGAGTTCCCAGGTGATAGCGATTGCAGGTACTCAGCGAGGTGGTAAGGGAACCTTAGCAGCAATCTTGGCTACATTATCTCTAGCTTTAGATTCGGGATTAAACACCCAATACTTTACAGCCGGGGTGGACGTTTACCCCTTTAGTTGCAATCTGATTTCTGCTCTGAAATACCCCGAAAAAGATGCAGACGGGGCTGATAAACTAGTTGCCCGTGACTTGCTTAAATTTCTTAAAGGCTTAGATGCAAGCGAACCTTACTCCCACAAAAACTTACTGTTAGTGATTGATGAGGCGATGCGCTTGCTGTCCCTACTTGATGAGAGCGATCGCACTTGGGCTATCCAATATTTACTTTCTCGCTTCGCCAAATGTGGCGGTACATTAATCATTGTGTTGCATGGCTCCAACTTAACTTCTGTGGTTGGCAAGGCCACAGCAGGACTAGCAGACACCTTTAAGCTATCAGTTAACTTTATTGGCTGTGTAGCTCAGTCTGTCAGCGCTGGCGGATTGCGAAAGATTAATGTCGCTAGTGGAGAATATTTCAAAGCCAACCCTAATAACTTTGCTGAACCTGTTAGCGGTGGCAATCTCGGCATGATTCCTGACTGGTTAAAGATAGAGTTACACCCAGGAAATGGTCAACCAGATCCAGCTAGAACATTGCTCAAATTCTTCCCGGAACTGGTGCAGCATCACCAGCCAGCAGTTATGCCCAGAGGGGAGAAAATTGCACCAGATGACGCAGTTAATAAACTGGAGTCTATTTTCTCAAAGCCTACCCAAGAGGTTGAAATTGCAGAGGTAGAAGAACTGAGTATTTCTGAGGCGGATAAGGAGCAAATTTTAAACATTGTTACTTCAGCTGTTGCAACACCAGTTAGCTTTGCTGCGATTAGAAATAGCCGAAAGTGGGGCGAGGATAAACCTAGTGTTCGCTATTTAAGGAGTGCAATTGCACAACTTATAGAATCCAAGCAATTGAAGGGTAGTGAGAAGTTAGGCTTTACTGCTTTTTAATCTTACTCCAATCTCAAAAAGCCATTAAGAAAGCACTTAGTTCAAAGATATCAAGACATAAACAGCCTGAAATCCTAGTAATGAATTTACATCTATGCACCCAATAGAATTTAAGAAAAAGTGGCAATTAACTTACAACGATTTAGCACTCGTCTTAGGTTATGAAAGTGATTTCACTGTCCGTTGTTGGGGGATAAATGGAAGGCACAAGCGCAATCCTCAAAAAGTGGTTTATGTAGCTTGTCGCCTTCTAGATGAAAAATGGTCAGCTGAGGGGAAAGTTATAGATTCTTACCTTTGATAATTTCTCTTTGCGTCTCTGCTAATTAATTACTTGAAATAGGTGAATACTATGCACCCAATAGAATTTAAGAAAAAGTGGCAATTAACTTATGACGAACTTTCACTTGTTTTAGGTTATCAAGGTGATTATACCGTCCGTTCCTGGGGTACTAATGGAAGACACAAGCGCAATCCTCAAAATGTTGTTTACGTCGCTTGTCGCCTTCTAGATGAGAAGTGGTCAACTCAAGGTAAGCTTGTGCATTCTTATCTCTAATTATTTGTATGATTGGGGCAAATATTACGTTAAGCCTTTGCCCCAATCACTATATATTGCCCTTTATCTTCGATTTCGGTCAGTCCCCAAACGCTTTTCTATACGTTGTAACTTGACATTGCTATAACCAGTGCGCTGCCAGATAGCTTGTAGATAGTTATTGAAATCATCCGATGTTTTTACCGGAATAAATTGATTAAATCCAAGGAAAATCAACAAAGTAAATAATGCAGTAAACAACCCCATCGTCCCATATTTACTTATGGGTTCAGAGCGATAAACCTCTTTCTCTATGGTGATGGGTTCGGGGGGAGGGCTGTTCTTCAACTCCTGAATAACCATAGTCAACTTCTGCGTGTGATTCAACAGTTGATTCCAGTTCTGCTTTAATTCTGTTATCTCGCTCTTTAGCCCTTTGAACTCTAAGCTCTCTAATGTTGCTGAGGACTTGGGCATATTCTTTAACTGCGTTAGTAAGGGAGTTAATTCTTGTCTCAAATCTTCGTTGTTCTTCTCGTACTCGTGAGATGAGAGATTCTGATTCTTCAATTCCTTCGTCAGGATCTCGATTGTCGCTATCGCTTGGTTGAGCAGTTGACTCTGAATTAAATTCGTCTGTGACCATGCTTGTAACTCCGCCCTATCTCTTTCACGTTCAGTTTTTTGTGACTGTTTAAAATTTTCAAACTCTCTATATAATCTGCCTAGTGCTATTTTGACCTCACCCTGTTCACTGCTCTCTACGGAATTGGCAGTTTCAGAATGAGGATTGCTGTGATTCCCGTTGCCATTATTGTTGTTGCTCATTAGTTTTCTTTTGACCCCGACGAGAAGTAGACGCAGTAACTTTTGTCTGTTTTGATGTCGTAGTGTTTTCTAAAGCAGCAACCAGAACTTCTGGCTGCTGCAACCCCAAATAAGCCCCAGCTTTTTCAAGCTCTGGTTTTGCCTGATCTAAAAATCCACTCACTAGCAGGTAATCTCCAAAGGGAAAACCATTCTCTTCAGTTGCAGCCGAGTAAGGTAGACCTTTCTCTGTCAACGTGTCAAAGGTCGAGTAGTCTAGCTCTGGCATTTCTATTTCTATGCCTTTCAGTTCAGATATCGCTGCCGACGTTTTACTATTCTCCCAGCGCTGAAAACCTGAACCTTTATCCCAGCAGAGATTTTTTACCACCACATAATCTGCTTGAGCGCCGCAGAACTCAGCCATAGTTTTTAAGCTAGTGATGACCGAATACCCAAGGTTAAGTACAGTCACCAGCGTTACTCGATAACCTAAATCGCCTGCAATCTTAAATAGCCCAAACTTACTGATAATCTCCCTAGTTTTATTGCTTGATGCCCCCGGCATATCTACTATTATTGAGTCGGGTGATTCGGCTTTGATTTCCGTAAAGAAGCGTTTCGCCTCTGCCACCTCTAGGAAGTTCAAGAGTCTTACCCCTGAGCCAAAGTTTTGATAGTACTCATACAGTTCTGGATTCTCTGTATCAGCGTCATAAGCTAGATAATTAATGCCCTTTGAGTGCATTACATCCAATAGCAAGCGAGTAAAGGCAGTCTTACCTGTACCACCCTTGCCCCCCAGTATCATCACGATACGTTTCATATTTCGCTCCTATCAGTGATATTAAATTGGGAAGAAGTATTAGGAGTTGTTTTCTTTCGTTTACTAGTTTTAGTTGATGATGAGCCGGATGGTTCACTACTCTCAATAGGTGAATTATCCGGTTCTACTGGTAAAACCGAGTCATTATTTGAGGTTGATGAATCAGTTAATTCTGGCTCGGAGTCAGAATTAACTGATTCATCAACCGCTTTATCTGATAATTCATTACTTGAATTATTATCATTTGTTGTTGTTGCCTTTTTATGAAAACTCTTCAGACCACTGGCCGCTAGTTCTACCCCATGACCTTTAAACACATCAGAAACATCATCATAAGAGTAGCCAGCGTCCAACATATCTTGAATAGGTTTAGCCAAACTGAGAACTAAATCTGACAAGCTGATAGTTTTAGGAGTCGCGGCTTTCTGTTTCAGACTGGTTTGAATATCTTCGATTTTTGATAAAGGGACAGCTTTCGGTTTGCGCGACATATTCAGCATTAGTAATAAATTACTCCATTGTAAAAAAATCGTGGTCAGAAAAAGTTTAAGTTTCTTGTCGTGATGTGACGAATATCAACAGAAAAGGGTTTGTATCCTCGTGAGGTAGACTAGTCTAAAAAAGCAGTTACCCATGAATCAACACTCTGATATCAAAGGCTGTTGACAGCATTGCCCAATCGACTCTGCCCTTGGTTACACCAAGGTTACTGCACAGAGTCAATCGTGGTGAGCCAAAGTCTTGTACTCCCCCAGTCTCCGGTTGTGCCCCCTGGCTCTGGTTTACCCTAGCCCGTCGTGGGGGCATAGGCAAGCAATACGCCGTAACGCCCTCTGGGCTACTTTTACCTTCGGTAAAAGCGGCGTGGTTGCTTGTTGGGGGTGTCCCCCAAACCCCCCTTTTACAGGTCTATTAAAGGGGAAGATAAGCCAACAAGAAGTTCCGGGTTATTCGCCTACCTGCGTGGCACTGCGTGCCAGCGCAGCTACAGCGAATAACCCGGTGAAAAATGAAGAAGCAGATAAATAAACGCTTAACTAGTTATGCAAGCAGACCCTCGTATCAATCTCAGTAATCAACTAGCTGACACATTAACCAATCGGTCAGTAGCACCAGATGAAAAGCGAGAAGTAACTATCACCTTTAGGGCTAGCTATGCCGAGAAAGCGAGGCTAGAGCAACGGTGCAGTGGAGTGGTGCAAAGCGACTATATAAGAGCGAGATTATTTGACTACCCTTTGCCACATCCTAAGTTAACCATTCCCGAAGTTAACCGACAGGCTATCTACGAGCTAAAGAAGATTGGTAACAACCTGAATCAGCAGACTAGGGCTATTAACGAAGCTGTGAAAATTGGTAGCCAGCCGTTGGCTAACGAGGTGAAATCATATCTGAAAACTCTTGAAGAACTGACAGCACTTTTAGAGCAGACTCGCCAATCACTCACTCAAGCATCGGTAGAAGAGCAGGGCAATGATTACCAAAGTCAAGGCTAACAAATCATTTCGTGGAACTACTAAATATGTAATAGACAAAGAGAAAGCCAAAATTATTGGCGGGAATATGTACGGTCAAAGCACTAATGAACTGGTAGAGCAATTTACCCTATCAGCCCACCTTAATCCCCAACTTAAAGACCCCTGCTATCACTTAATGGTGTCAGTTCCTAAAACAGATGGCGCTCTCATTGATGAACAATTGGCTAAGATGTCTGAGCGGCACTTCGCCACTGTTATTGTACTGTCACGCTTAAAAGGTGATGAAGCTCAAGTTAAACAGCCTGATAAAAGGATAGCTGACACAAAACTAAAAGAGCTAGTTGATGAATTTATAGAAACAGAACTGCCAGCTTATGACTTCTTTATAGCGCGACACTCAGACAAAGAACATGACCACACCCACATTGTTGCATCTAGAGTTAATAACTTAGATGGTAAATCTATTCGTACCTGGAACAATTACGCCCATTCGGAACACTCAGCCCGACTACTAGAGCGAGAATTTCAGCTAACCCCAGTCCAAAGTAGTTGGGAAAGTAAGCAAAAGGCTATGACTCGTAATCAGCTTGAACGGGTCGAACGCGATGGACTTCCCGGCGAAGAAATAATGCGCCGAGCGATTGAGCAAGTGGCAGTAAATAAACCCACAATGCCCCAGCTAATTGAGCAGTTGTGGAGAGAGCATCAAGTCAAAGCCATCGTTAGTTATTACGGTCATGGCGGGGTAAGGGGTATTAAATTTGGTATTGATATTGGCTCAGTTAATGAAGATGGTAGCCCCCGTTTGCTCTGGAAACAGGGAGGTAATCTCAATAAATATAAGTGTTCATTTACAAAGCTCCAGTCCGAATTGGGGATAAATTACGACCCCAAACGGGACGATAGCGAAATTAAACGTTTAAATAGTTTCTTAGAATCTTTAGATAATAAGCCAGTTAATCAACAACTAATATCAACCATATTCCCGAAAGAAGCTCAAGCTATAGCCGAAACTAAACACCAGCTAAACCAAGCTAAATCAGATGCGGAACAACGAGCAAGTTCAGAACTCATAAATACAATCTCTAACTTTATTGAACAGTCAGCAGTTGATGATGCCTTGGTTGAAACGTTACCACAATTAGCAGAACAACTCTCTCAATATAACCAGCAGCTAGCTAATAATAAAACCACACTCGACGACCTGGAAGCGGCGATTGCTGATGTGGAGCAACGACTCTTATCACAAAGAGCAGTTGATGCAATTTCTGATTACATTGAGCAATCGACTGTCTCTTCAGCATTAACTGAAACAGTATTAGAATTAACGCAACAACTTTCTCAATACAAAGAGCAGGTTGTTACAGCTAAAGCTACATTTAATGACCTGGATGCAGTGCTTGCGACTGAGTTACAATCATATCTAGAGAAGAGAGCTATCTTATCAATCTTTGATTATGTTGAGCAATCTACTGTCTCTTCAGCATTAACTGAAACAGTATTAGAATTAACACAACAACTTTCTCAAAATCAGCAGCAGCAAGAAGCCGGAAGAACCATATTCGACGACCTGGAAGCTGCGATTGTTTATTTGGAGCAACTCCATAGATCGCAAAAAAGAGTAGATGCAATTGCTCTTAATAAAGCTCAAACTATAGCCACAGATGAACCCAAGCTAAAAGAAGAACAAACAGCCGAGTTATATAAGTATTACAGCGCCGACTTGCAAAACTTATTAGTGACTGACCGAGATAAAGAAATTGCTATACGGGCGCTTATAGATGATAAATCAACCCTGGAGGTTGAAGAAATTCTCCAAGCCAGTCCAGCCGGATGGACACAAGATGAAGCTAGAGAATTGATACTAATTGCTAGTAATCAACTGGTAACTCAAAAGTCAAAACCAGAACAGTCACTCGATGAAAAGCAGTGTATCGAATCGGAATTCTTAGCGATGGCTGTACCTATTGCTATTGAATTAATCAACTGGCAATTAAGAGAAAGTGGCTCAAATAGCCTTAGATTCAAACGTGCAACTCTGGAGAAGCAGGGTAGAGAATTGGTATTTACCCATGATGAACGAGGTGAGATTTTCCGAGTGGCAGTCAACCGAAACCAGTTAGGTGAGCTTGAGTATTCACCGATTAATGTGGGGGAAATAGAGAAAGAAGATATTCAGCTTTGGCAAGAAGCAGAGCGCGTATTGCGACAAATCATATCAGAAAAACAGGAACAACAAAGAAGACAGAGTAAAGGGATGTCTCTCTAGGTGATGGCGCAAATCTTAACCGCTTCGCTCAAATAGGCATCACCGTGCCAAAACGGGAAAATTGTACGCTAACGAATTGAGACTAACCTAACGCCGTGAAAATACGTTGTTTTCAGCAAAGGGCACATCTCTACTCTTCATCCAAGACAAGTCTAATGTCTTTCCAATTGGTGCAGAGTACTAATACTACTCTGCACCAACAAAATAAGGGTAATCAGCCGCTCTTCGGGTGAAGGGTAAAAAATCAGTGGCTAAGATGCTTGCTAGGCAAGCTTTTCAGCTTTAGCGTACAATTTTCCCAAATTGGCACGGTGATGCCTAATTCAATCAGGCGAGTGCATTAAATATATGGCTGCTAGACAATCAAAAACTGAAAATTTATCAACCAACCCACTAGAAGATACCCACGAGCAAGCCGAAGCTAATCCAACAGAATACAGCACTTCCGGCAGCTATGAGGTACATCCTAAAAGCTGAAAGCGATGATAGGAGAGGGGCAAGGAGAAAACTATATTGCATAATAGCCGGAAGCGCTGTAAGCGTAATCATAACCCATCTTCTTGTTTACTTACCCTCGTGAAAGCTATGCTAGTTATGCGTTATAGTCTTTTTTCTTTTTTCTTTTTTAGTTTTGTTTAAGTCCCGATAAGCAACACCTCTCACGAATGGGGTCGTTTTGCATTGCTTAGTCTAAACTCCAGTCTTAATTTTGACTTTCCAAACATCCTCTTAAATAACTATTTTGTAAAATCATCATTTGCCACAGTCAAAAGGTTGATTGTAGTTTATGTCTTTGGACTTATGAATTTCTAATAAATGATGTTTATAGTCTAGTAATTAGGTGATTATCACCTATTACGTAAGTGAGGCTTATAACCATGTCACATAAAATCATGCCATTTTTTCAAGAGAACGAACTGTTCTCTCAAATGTCTAATGAAGAAGCTGCAACCGTTAGTGGTGGTAGTACTGTATTCGGTTCTTTAACAAGCATAGCCGCATTAGGCGGCGGCGCAACGGTTTTCCGTGCACCTAACGTACAAGCTGCTATATTTGCGAACGCACTTAACCCCAACTTCGCATAATCTTGTTTTCATAAGTTGAGTTGAATAATACGCCCTGATTAGGTTCCAAGAAATTGGATTAAATACCTCCCTACTTCTCAATAGACATCTTCGGAAATGAGGTATAGACCATAACGGCACAAGGCTTTTATCTTCTTTTCGGAAATGTCTATTGTTTTCGTTTTCAAGGCAAATTCATTTAGTATTAAGGAATGATTCAATGGCTAATATCAAACTCGATGAAGCGTATTTCACAAATTATGATTTATCGCATAATTTGAAAAGCTTTTTTAACGATCTAGCCGATCAAGAAATTCAATCTATTAATGGCGGTCAGGTGAATGTCCCTGTTCCTGCCCCCAATGCAGGCACAGTTGTCCCTGTTCCTGCCCCCAATGCAGGCACAGTTGTCCCTGTTCCTGCCCCCAATGCAGGCACAGTTGTCCCTGTTCCTGCCCCCAATGCAGGCACAGTTGTCCCTGTCATATAATGAAACGAATTTAATTTTTCAAGCTGGAAACCTTACAACAAGGCTTTGAAGCACCAAAAGCACAATTTAGATGCGCGACAGCTTATAAGGCTTCAGCAGCTACGATTCACCACTAAGTTCACAAATAGACAAGGAAGTTTGACTATTAGCGAACATAAAACTTGGATATTTACCTTGATGTGATCTGTGATTGCTAGCGATGTGTGTACCTTTTCATAGCGAAAAGGTGCCACTTCACTCTTGATCCTGATTAATTGAGAAAATACAATATGCTGCAAATTATCGATCTCGAAAATAAGAAACTGTTTAGTGCAATCTCTACTGAAGAATCTGCTGCCATTAGTGGATTTGGGCCGCAATCAGCTGCCTTGGCAAGCATCATTGCAATAGGCGGCGGCATTTTTAACAATGCAAACGTACAAGCTGCGATATTAGCGATCGCACTTAATCCCCTCCTCCCATAAGTGCATTGAACTGAGATCCCTGCGAATGCGGAAATAGAGGCTGAAAAGCCCTGCCAATTCTAGGTTTCAAAGATTTTGGTACTTGGGGTAGATATAGCATGGCTGACACTAGGGGCAACAACCACGAGGGCACACCGCCTGTTATGGGTAGCCGCCGAGAGGTAGAGTCGAGGGGAATGTTGCCATTCCACCCCTCTCTACCTCCCGGCTGTACCCCAGTATCATTGCCAACCGCCAAGGTGCTTGCGCTGGCTGACCACGTTGTGGATAAAGTGATGCGAAGTCTTCATCTTGATAAAAGACCCCAAGTTCATCACGCAAGCGCATATAGAGATTACCTTTTGGAAATGCGGCTTTGGCTACACGTACCGTTTCATCAGGAATACTAGGAATTTCTTCGGGATGTAAACACATATACTTCCCTCCAAAAGTATTTCTTCTAGTTTATTGATAATTGAGGCAGCCAACTTAATTTTTTTCTCCCCGTGTACTACACGGAAAAGTGTGGTTCTCCTTTCCATGTAATACACGGTAAATCTGCCGTTTTTTTGTTAAGCAATATTTCGCCAACGGTATCGGTATCTCGGCGGCCACCCAAGTATAATTTTACAATAACTAGGTAAGCTATCCTCCATATAAAGTACTCAACCGGGCATTACGTTTGACTTCATCAGGCAATCGAAAGTATTGGCTAAATTCCTGCTCTCGACTATTAGTATCTTCAATCAGTGGCGAACCAATAATATATTCTGGGTGTGATCGCTCAAAAGGCATCTTAAGAGCCATGCTGGCAGGCCAACCTCGTGCGATCGCCTTAGGATGCTCAAAATTACCGTGGCGGATCTGGAGTGTCCAGCGGATTTGATCGCTACGGTTGGTTCCACTGGCGTGCAGCATTAGGGTGTTGAAAACCAATACATCGCCTACTTGCATCGGCACACGCAGGTGTGGGAATTGACTTAGTATAGACCAGTCAACAATATCAATACTCGGAGGTTCATTCTTGCTCCGTACCCGCCTTGGCAGCACGCCCAGCTTGTGCGATCCAGGCGCAATCTGCAAACAGCCATCCTGTTCTTCCACATCCCGCAATGGAATCCAGTACACTAGCGCATCTTCAGAGTCCTGAATAACTGGATAATCCTGATGCCACGGAAACAGATGCTCGTCTTCGTAAGGCTTATCGACTCGCATATCAAACAACATATTAGCCATTAATGTGTTTGTGGACATCAGTTTCTTAGAAAGGCTTATCAACTTGGGGTTGACGTTTATTTGGTGGATAGAAATTAATAAGTGAGCAGCGTGTGCGATCACCTGTCCGTGCATATACTCTAACTGACTCAATTGTTGAAATCCTTCATCAAATTCGGTAAGCGCATCTGCTGTGGATTCTTTTTGCAGCCCCAACTGTTGCATTTTCAGTTCAATCAGCTGCCTAATATCGCAGCGGACTGAATTAAGTTCTTCATCAGTAAGTAGTCCTTTAGCCAAAAAGCAACCAAACTCACTAAACAACTGCTTAGCTTGGTTGTCGGACTTTGCTAATGCAGTTGGGTCAGTCAGAGAGTAATCAACTGATAAATCGTTAATTAAAATATTTTGCATTATTAACTGCTCCCTTCAGTGTTAGTACCTAACACTAAATCTGCAAAAGATAATTCAGATGATGTATTTCAGTGGGCTTTTCTAGAGGTTGATGCCAGGTCTCGGTCATCTGCTCAAACCAGGCGATAAGTGAGAGTGTAATATTAATGCGACCACAAGTTGGCATATCTCCAATACCAACGGCAGCTTGATGCATGAATCGAATTAATTGTGATTGATCAAATATACCTAACTCGCGGATACCCGAAGTTTGAACCATTGTTTCTAATTGCAGCAGGTGCTTTGACAAACCTAGGCAATAGTTATCGTTAAAAGATCTTTTGTCTTTCCTAGTACGGACAGCTTCGGGCAGCACTCCCTGCATAGCCGTTTGGAGTACGGGTTTAGGCATCCCAGGGATTTCTCTAATGCTTCTTGGAAGCCCTAAGCAAAAACTCAATAGGCGCGGATCAAGGAAGGGACGAGAGTTGTGCATTCCTCGTGGAGCTGCCAGATACCAACTAGACCAATCTCCTACAGAGCCTTGGATCGCCCATAAATCCGCAGCAATTTCAGCAGGGCTATGATATAATGTATGAGCGTTTTGTATGCCAATACTCTGCATTTGATAACTGCGGGCAAAATCAGGAATCACCCAAGGAGGAATAGAAAATGCCCCAAGGGCTGGCCAACGTCCAAACCCATGTCGTAAGAAATACCCGAATCCTTCACCCGTTAAGATAGGCCAAGCAGGCTGAATACCGCATCTATACAGTATCGACCATACATCTTGGTTTTTAGCACAGGCCCATCGCTTAGCCTCTAAAAGTGCTGCCAACCATCGACCCTGTCGTAAAAAGTCGGCGATATAGAGCCGTTTGCTGGCTAGTAGTTGATCACTCCCTATACCTGTCAATATAGTGTCTACTCCAACTTGATGAGCAGCTTCAATTAAAATCTTTTCCATCCCAAACTGGGCTAGACATGGGTAAGGCTCATCATGTGTGGGTATTTCCTCATTGAACCAAAGAAAGTCCAGTGCATTGTCTGAGTCTATAAAGTGAGCTTCAACTGGCCCACCTTGTTCAATCACCATTTCAATATAAGCTCGCTCACCAATCAAGCAAGGCCTTTTGTACACTTCCGACAAAGTGTGTAACGGTGATCGCCCTACGGCTGATAGTATCCATTCACGTGCTATACAAACTATACTCGAAGAATCCATTCCTCCCGATAAATGGGCAGCAATTCGCCCCCGTTGGACTCGCTGTTTAACTGCTTGCCTCAAGAGGTTAGCGTACTGTTCGCCAGCTTCCTCTAGTGTGATGTTGTTATTTTTGTCGAGTTTTGTAGTCCAATTCCACCAACGGTGGCTTTTTACCTGTCCGGTTGGGTTCATTTCCAATGTAGTGCCAGGAAGAACGCGCTTAATTTGTTTGAACGGTGTTCTTTCGATAGGTAGCTCAACACCTAGAGTAGGCCACATGATGAACTGTGCCATGAAGTCAAGATCTAGTGATCTTTCTGGTAGCAAAGCCAGGAGTGATCGCAAACTCGTACTTACGGCTATCCTTTGAGAGTTGACTAGCCAAAATAGAGGCCACGAACCAAGGGGGTCTCGTAAAGCAAACAGACGCTGTGAAGCTCCATCCCACAAAACTAAGGAAAATTCACCCTCTAATTCTTCAAGACCCTTAAAACCATTGTGACAATAGACCATTATGGTGATTGCCGCATCAGAAGCACAACTTTGCCTCATTGATTGCGGCAATTTCAAGAGAATTTCATCTTGATAACACAGGTGTCCCAAAAGTATAGCTGCAATTCCAGATTGGCGATCGCGAGCAAATGTAACTAGAGGTGCTTGTTTTACATCATCTCTATGGCAGGAAAATACATGAAACTGAGTATCTTCATTTAAAGCACTGAAGACATCAAATCCTACTCTCATATTCAGCAATACCGTATTGCAGGGGTAAATATTTCACAGTGGCTACGATCATCTGTTACAATCCGGGAGCTACACTCTACCCAAGCGTGTGCCTGAAAAGGATATAAGTTAATGCCAAACACCAGTTCTGCTGGGAAACCAAAAATGGTTTTTAGAATTTGCCAACCAACAAGGGCACGTTCTTTGCAGGCAATAGGTAATAAAAAGTACCTCGCTGCTGTTTCACGAACCACGTCATCAACTGCTTTGACTGCCGTTTCCCAATCGCCAGAAAGCGCATTACTGTCGATGGGATAGTGCCAAAGCTGCCAAAAACGGATAGTTCTAGTCCAACCCAAAGTCCGAATGCTAATCCAGGCAAGCGTTAGCAATATAGAGGTAATGAAAGGAGACGGGACTACAGGGTGAGAGCATGGTAATTGAGAGTGAATCAATTGCTTGGATTGCAAATCACGCAGGAATTTTGTTAAGTCAGTTCGCACCTTCTCCTCTGCTACACCATATTCCTGAGCAATATGATGCACAGATGTCTCTAGACCACGCTCAATTAGGAGCATTAACATCTTTGTACTAACTAAATCTAATCCGTAAAATCTGCCACGGTTGAAGTCTAGCAGCCGTGCCACCCCATCTTGAAGGAACAAGATTACATCTGCTTGGAGATGGTAGGATTGTTCTGCCTTAAGCATCACTGGAGGCTTAAGTTCTTGCCACCCTAAGTTTGTCATAAACTTCCATCTTGTGATTTATGTGAGCAGATAGCTTGAGAAAATATCTCTGCAAAGCGCCTGCCTCATGATTACGTTTTCAAGACTTAGCTTGGGAGTACTGTTTTATCAAAAGCATTGATGCTTTCAATACTTGATATCGGCAGCTTACAGATGGATTAAGAGGGACGGACGAGATATGAATACTGTAATACTGTTGGCGAATGTAATACATAGTTATACTTTCAAGTATTACCTAGTCTCAAACCTTCAATCTGTCGTTGCGGCTTTTGTTGTAACACTTTTGTTTATGCGTTTGTAATACATTCGCCAACACTATCAGATACGTGTCCCAAAATCCATGTATCTCGGCTGAGCCTCATGAAGAGTAATAACCACCCCAATCAGCCCAATATCCCCAATAATCACCTTGCACTTTATCGAGATTGCCAAGTTCGTATAGTTCTGGCGCGTGATAGTCCTGTGCTTTAGTTTGCTCACCACTACTGCACTTATTTGTTAACTCAAGCTGTTGAAATTTCATAACTAGCTCCTATCAAAGAAAATTGAAAAAGAATTTAGAAGGGGTAAGACCAGCTTCGCTGACGTTTACCGTCACACAACGACTCCAGTCAATATTATTTACAACGAATACTTGATGCAAAATATTCCAAAACGGGTATCTCGGCGGCCACCCTTCCTCACATTACAGAAGCTGTAACTTAAATTTGAAACCTGCTAACGATGAGCGAAAAAAATGTTCTTATGCTTAAAAGCATAAATTAATTTAATTGCAAATAATGCAACACTTTAAATTTCTTAACTGTTATTGCTTTTATTATTTTAAGTTATTCCTGTTATTTTTAATACCATTATTACTTGTAGTTAACAACAGCAACCATGATTTTAGACAAGGACAAATAAAAATAATAAATAACAATAATTTGGATATTGAAATATGTTTATTTCTTTCACTTTTCAATACTTTCACTAGGGGATCACTAGCTTTTAAGATGCAACTGAAAAATTCAACCAAAACGCTTACAAATTCGTAATTTATAGCTTCAATGCTCAACCAATCTCATTCTATTGCTAGAAGAGTTTGCTAGACTAAAGAGAATTGTAAATGCCAAGTTAGCCCAACATTAGCGAACCTATCACCAACTGCTATTCTGATTAATAGTATAATTAATCACATTAATGACATAAAATTTCTAGTAACACTGTTAAAACTAGCGGTTTTTCCGCCTACTTAAGGCACATTCAGCAAATCAATCGCCCGTTTCTTCGCCGCTTCCCCACGCCTATCATACTTACTTGTAGTACTTGGCGAAGCATGACCTGCAAGTTTCGCTATAATAACGATATCTGCCCCCGCATCCAATAGATTGCCGATAATACAACTTCTATACACTCATTTGCGTCACAAGACCCTCTGTGTCTGATAATTTATTAGTCGCATGTCTGCTTGCTGCTAATGCGTCTACGCCCTTGACTAACTGGCATTTATTGCCAATTTCCCCAGACGTTTCAATACACGCAAAACTGTATATAACTCATTCCCTGGATTAAAGATATAGAAGTCAAGCAGAGTAATTTCTTTAGCTTGTATTGTTTGAACCATAATCCCAAAATATTTTTAGTAAATGATAATGAAAGTAAATGTGAAGAGTGGGTTTCTGACTGCAAATATTTAGCTTTCATAGTCTTGAGCGTTTTGCAAAGCTCTGTCCAATAAAATAGTTGGCTTGTTGCGCGCGGCGGTGCTGAACACGTTTAACTACTGTTGAATCAGGGAGCAAAGGAGTAGCCATGAAGATTATCATGTCGGCTGTAGCTCTTATCGCTTTGACTGCAATTTTTTCAGCGTTTGGAATGGCACAGGGGGGAAATACGCCTTTGTCATTAAGGGATGACTTAGTGAAAATAGCCGTAACTGCTATTTTGGGGTGCCTATCTGGAGGCGTAGGCACATATATCGCTACCCAGTTCAAATTGAAAGAGCAAAATAAAGCATTCAGTCTCAAAGTTAAGGAAATTCAAAGTCAGATAGATTCGCAGCGAGCAGCAGAGAAGCAAAACCAAGAAGCTAACCTACGGCTTCGATACGTGAACCCACTTCGAAGTACCACCAACGATTTAATTGAGAAAATCTCTGCAATCGAAGGCAGAATTAACACTCCTTACGAACAAGAGGTGAAGAACTGGTTCCGATACATCAAGGGTTTTTGTGACAGTAATAAAGACAACGAGTCCAAGAAAAAGTTTTTTACCTGGTGCCACTATGAGGGCCTTTTCTCCATGAGCACTTTACACAAATCGGCTGTGTTCTTTGCCTATGCAGACCAAATTTTTCAAAAATCACCATTCAGCGAGTTAGATAGAGCCTACGCTGAAAGCCTCGAAAAGCAGTTGAGAGAGGTTAGAGGAGCTTTTGGTGGTGTGAATGGTATTTATGAAAATAGTCAGGATGTGATAGGAAATTTCGTAACTAAAGGTGATATGGTCACAGATTACAGGGAATTTTGCCGCGATTTCGCTTTTGATGATCTTGGCACTGCGGCTTTCCTCAGAATCACCGACTTTTTTCATCGAGACGATCTTCTAACGAAAACGAAATTGTCGCAAGTTAGGATTGCTCTAAATCATCTCCAGCAATTCTTGAGTTACATGGATAAGGGGGTATGACGAAATACGTGCAAAATTACCCCCGTTGTAAGCTTTTGTAACACAGAGTCTCAAAACCACTATTAGTAACATAACTCAACAATGGGATCGCCACCGGCTCATGGCGGGTACGCCATCGCTCTTAAGGCACTTACCAATAATAAAATGCTATTAGGTATTGAGCCGAGATACGTGTAAAAACCTGCAAGATGGTCTGGAAAGCGTTGCTATATATACGTTCTATTATTTTTCATGTCTAATGAGAATTTGTGCATGAATGCACTGGCACTTCTGACCCCATATTTGCTTTTCGCCTACCAAAGAGAATTATAAATACTCTGTGGTAGAAGGCTAATATTTTGGGCTATAATCCTTTGCCTGTAGGAGTTACAGACAATTTATTGCGACAGATACTCAAAGTCCTTGCTGTAAAACCTGTAAATAAAATTAATAAATACTCCAGTTTTTGTAGCGATACATACCCAAGATTTGCGTTATCCTGCCAATTTTACTTAAAAATGGCTGAACCTTATATATAGTAGGAGTTTCCAGACCATCTTGCAGGTTTTTACTCATATCTCGGCTCAATACCTATTCTGTACAAGCCTGCCTTGAGATCACAACAGACATTAGATAAGCTTGTAATTAATTTAGCTTTAGATTACTGAGACGCAAAGACCGTGTAAAAGTGGTCAATTTATAGCTACAAATGTATTTTTGTAATTAATTACATTTGTATTAATACTATTTTGTGCATTTGTAAATTTGTAATTTAGGGATTAAGCTTGGTATTGTTACTTTCTGGAATTTGTCATCACCTAATGAATTACATTTTTACAAAAACACATTTATGAAAATTGCAGTTTTGAACCAGAAGGGAGGCAGTGGCAAGACCACAGTATCTATCCATTTGGCTCATGCTTTTTCGATGAGAGGGTATCGAGTATTACTAGTTGATACTGACCCTCAAGGCTCAACCCGTGACTGGGCAGCAGCACGTAATGGTGAGGCTCCATTTAGCGTTATTGGTTTGGATCGTCCTATCTTGCATAAAGAATTGCCCAAACTAGCGCAGGGGTATGATTTTGTTTTCATTGATGGTGCGCCAAGAGTTTCTGACTTAACCAGATCAGCAATCATGGCAGTGGATTTTGTGCTGGTTCCTGTACAACCATCTCCTTTGGATGTGTGGGCGGTGCATGAGGTAGTAGAACTGGTACAAGAGGCCACTATATATAAGCCAGACCTAACAGCAGCATTTCTAATCAACAGAAAGATAGTGAACACTGCTCTTGGGCGAGAAGTAACTGAAGTTTTAGGAGAATACCCCTTTCCAGTGTTAAAAGCACAGATAAGTCAAAGGGTAGCATTTGCTGAGTGTTTGAACATTGGGAGTACTGTTTTGGAAGCTGCCCCGAAAAGTGCTGCCAGTGATGAAGTACGAGCTGTTGTTGAGGAGATATTAGCGGCGAAGGAGGAAACGAATCATGGCAGAAGTTAAAAAATCACAAAAACTAAGCTTGAGGCCAGGTGTTCAGAAAACGCCTGTAAAAGATGAAGCAGCAGCGTGGGTGGAAAGTCGTAATGGTGCTGAAACACCTAGTACTACAGGGACAGAAGAAGTTAACAACGGCAAAAGCAAGCGAGTCACTTTTGAAGTTACAGAGGCACAGCACCAGGAGATTAAAATCCGTGCTACCAAAAAAGGCATCACCATTAAGGAATATATGATTGCTCTAGTTGAGGAGGAGCTAAAAAACTAATGTAATTTATTACATTATTACACTTGCATTTATTTACATAATTACATTATTACAACTGTTTGGAGATTTAAGACGCAGTTGGGCAAGGGGTTTGAGTTATGAGTGATTTAACGGTTAATGATGGTTCATATCAGCAGTTGTTAGATCGCATTGGTGAGTGTTTGGCGTTGGGGCGACAACGGGCTTTTGAGCAGGTTAATTCAGTTTTAGTGGAAACTTACTGGCAGATTGGGCGTTATATTGTCGAGTTTGAGCAAGCGGGCAAGGAACGGGCAGAATATGGCAGTAGGTTGTTACAGGTGCTTTCACGAGATTTGAAAGCGGCGTATGGTAAGGGATTTAGCCGTTCTAATTTGCAGTATATGCGTCTGTTTTATTTGAACTATGAGAATTGCCAAACACTGTCTGGCAAATTGAGTTGGTCGCACTATACAGAGCTTTTAGCTATTTCGGATGATTTGGCGCGGTCATTTTATGAGCAGCAGTGCATCCAAGATCGCTGGAGTGTGCGGGAGTTGAAACGCCAGAAGGATTCGGCTTTGTTTGAGCGGGTGGCATTGAGTAAGGATCGGGCGGAGATTTTGGCACTGGCTAAGGATGGGCAACGGATCGAGTCGGCGCGGGATGTGGTCAAAGATCCTTATGTGTTCGAGTTTTTGGATTTACCAGACCGCAATTATCGTGAGAGTGAGTTAGAAAATCGTTTAATTGCTGAGTTAGAGAAGTTTCTACTTGAGTTGGGCAAGGGGTTTGCATTTATTGGGCAGCAATACCGAATTACTTTAAACAACACGCATTTTTTTGTGGATTTGGTGTTTTATCATCGCATTCTCAAGTGTTTTGTCTTAATCGATCTGAAGACGCGAGCGGTGAGTCATCAGGATATTGGACAGATGAATATGTATCTAAATTATTTTCGGGCTGAGGAGAATATGGAGGATGATAACGAGCCGATAGGGATTGTGTTGGCCCGAGATAAGGATGAGATTTTGGTTGAGTATGCTACGGGTGGTATTTCTAATCAGCTTTTTGTGTCAAGATATCAACTTTATTTGCCAGATCCGGAGGTTTTAAAGCAGGAGTTAAGGCGGCTTTTGGAGGTAAATGATGGGTGATGTTCCCAGCCCCCTAATTGCCGATGTCGTCAAACTATACATTTGCCGACTTTTCAGCTACTTGGCTCGACTTGATTGCCTGTGAATTCACTCAAATAGTGAATCTACCGAGATTGCTAGCAACTGACTACGTTTTCTATAGCCTCTCGGATCTTGCGTTCCCATTCCTGTGCTTTGACACACCTCGACCTACCCCAGGGACGCCAAAACAACTGCCATTTTGGTAAAGAATGCCAATAAAGCCAGAAATGGTCATTTTCTGGGGATACAATCTCGAAATCATTCCCCTTGCTACCACTGGCCCGTATTTTGCAATCAATAGTTTTTAGTTTTTTCCTAAGTGACTGCTCAAAATTTTGCATAGGGCAACTTTAGGAACAAAAAAAATAATGTTATTAACTTGATCTAATCAGGCTTCTACGTCGTCAGTCTTATCCCAAAAGACAGATGAAATTGGCGATTTTTGGATAAATTGGTATTAATTTTTACAGACCTCCCAACAGGAAGGCAAAGGTTAAGCTAATGAGCATTGAATTTGAATTTCCCTAGTGTTGTAACCTTGATTCACCAAATAGTAGCCGCAAGCATGGCGCATCATGTGACAGTGAACTTTGATATCAAACCCTTTAGCCAGCATCTATAGGATTTCCAGACATATCAAGCATAAAAACATTTACTTGATGACAATTTACTAAATATATTTACTCACGTATCAGGAGATAGAACTTCAAAGATAAAAATATGTGAAACTGATAACAGAAACCTTGTTTCTATAGATGTAACTTCAAAGTTCCGATTTTCAACTGTGGTCTAATTAATGGAATTTGAGCTTTTCGTATCTGTAGAGGAAAAAGAAAAAATATTTTACACAGAACTAGTCAAGTACGGTGTGTCATATGAGAAAGCGGTAATAGCAGCTCGGATTTTAGCGTCTGGTCAACCTGATGAGCTTTTGACAGATGAAGAAATTTTAATTGCAAAAGAAGCTTGTTCAAAGTGGTTTCTTGAGAAGAAGCGTGATCAGTATATTAAATCTCTCATTAAGGATTTGGACTCAATAAATAAAAGTAGCGAGAATTTTCCCCTAAATACCTAGAATATCTTTGCATACAACTGCTCCCTACCCTAAGCTAAGTGAGCATTAGGGTAGGGAGCAATGGCAAAAACTTTATTAGAAGTTCCCGTGTTTTATCTAGGGTTCAAACAATTTGTCTAACTTATATTGTGGCTAAAAGTTAATTCATTCAGTCCGTGCTAACGAACTGCATTTGGGTCACGGTAAGCAGTAGGTTCAGAACGATTGCCTTTTTTAGCTAAACCAGCTAAACCAGCCAGCCCTAATAAGCCTAACCAGCCCCAGTTAAAATCGTTATTATCTCTGTTATCTACTCCTTGAGTAGAGGTGTTATCTGTACGTGAAGTAGTGTTTGTATCCCCAGAGGTGCTGCTTTGGGCTGAGGCGGGCATAACTAAAGCAGTTATGGCAAGACCCACTGCTAGAATGCTAGAGCCAATAACTTTTGATATGTCCGAACGCTTCATAATTAAAACTCTGTTTTGGTACTCATACTTTATCAGTGTCAAACTGAAACATGCATCAGTCTAAAGCTACAAATGACGCTGCTTATATAATCCTAATAAAGTAGTATTTTACTCAACTAAAAACGCCAAAAGAGTGAGATTTATAAATCTTGGCTGACTCTAATCAAAAACTGGGTTCTCCAGCAGTCAGAGAACTCAGTTGGTATTATTTACATAAAACTGACGCTAGCAACTAATACCGCAGTCAGACGAAAAAAGTTGTTTGTTTAACTATAAATGACCAAACAACCGTATGTTCTCTATTTCAATATGGTAGAAAAAAGAGGAGCCAAACAAAATAATAATAATAAACTTATCCTTGTCTGCGATGATGTTGCAGACAACTGCTTTTTCCTCCAAACGCTTTTACAAATGGAGGGTTATGAGGTTGACATTGTGGAGTCGGGAGCGGCGGCGCTGGCTTTTCTTGAATCCAAAACACCTGATTTACTTCTGCTGGATGTGATGATGCCCAACATGGATGGGTACGAAGTCGCTCGGCGCATCCAAAACAATCCGATTTTACAAAAACTACCTATTTTGTTGATTACGGCAGATGAAGAGGCGTTTCTAAGAAAGGAGTCTGATGTCAAGGTAGCTGGAGTTATCCGAAAGCCCGTTGAGCCGGATGCACTAATACAATATGTCCAAGAGGCTCTAGAGCAACGGCATGATTTCTAACAATATTTTTAGGATTAAGTGCTGACTCTCTTGAGAAGAAATTTTTAGGAACTATCCTCTAAAATTGCTCGGACTTGAGCGATTACTGCATCAGGGTCAATAGGCTTTTGGATAAATCCATTAATCTTTATATCATCAGCCTTCTGAGCATTATCGCAATCAAAACCTGTCACCAACAAAATAGGAATAAATTGAAATTTAGTCGATTTTCGGATGTGTCGAACAACTTCAAATCCATCCATTTTTGGCATCATTACATCTAATATTAGCAGGTCAGGGGGGTAAGGGTTTGTTTCAAGAAAAGTCAGCACCCCTGCTCCCGAATCAACAATTTCAATCTGACATGACTCTGCTGATAAAATCGTTTTTAAAAGAAAAGAGTTATCAGCGACATCATCACAAATCAATATATTCATAATAGCACCATCCATCAGTTGTATATTAGAAAAAAAATAGATTTCTACCCTAGCTGCTTGGTCAGCATCAAAAATATTTTTATCTCATTTCATTCCGGAATTTTTCTGACAATTATTTCCAAATAAATTTATATAAGAAAATTTAGTCAAACAAATCAATCTGTAGAATTTACTCTAGAAATCTCTAGAATTCTTTTTTAGCTAGAAATTTGCTACTCTAGATAGAAGAATTTTGTTGGATATTACATTGGGGATATATAGCTCAAATAGAAGATTTACTGACTAGTTTTGTACTGATGAATTGCTCTTAGAGTCAAAATTTTACAAATCCCCCCAATCAAAATTCAGGAACCGTCGAGCATTTAACTTTGTATATTTTTCCGTGTGTTTGATATCGCGGTGTCCCAGGAAGTCTTGGATTTCCCTAGTGTTGTAGCCCTGATTCACCAGATAGTAACCGCAGGCATGGCGCATCATGTGACAGTGAACTTTGATATCAAGCCCGGCCTGTGCCGCCAGCCGCCCAAGCAGTTTTCGCACCGCATCAGTGGACATGACTTCACCGCGTTCGGAAACGAAGATATATTTGCTGTCAGGCAACATCTCTCTGAGTTCTTTGAGCAAAACTAATTCATCGTCTCTCAAGGGATGCACCCCAGAGTCACTACCCTTTTCCCTGGTGATGAAAATCTGGCGTTCGCCCCACATCACTGCATCCCACCTTAAACCGCACTTAGCCCCTACAGCTTCCCCCACCCTCAGACCGTGGCGAAACATGAGCAGCATCAGTGTATAATCACGGTGGGAATAACGAGCTTTACGATCGAGCGCAGCATCGAGTAGAGATCGCACCTCAGTTGGTGTAAGGTATTCTCTAGACCTGTAATGCTTGTTAGGTAAACGGATTGGGGGTGGCAGCCTCATTGATTGCTGGTGGTAGTGTCCGGTTTAGGCGTTGTATTATGGACAGTCTACTACGCTTGAAGCCCTATTACTCCGTTGAGAGTCGCGCCAGTAAGAAGTTATTGCAAATAGTTGTCAATTGTTTGGCGCTAATTTGCTCCCCGAATTTAAGTTTCATCGTTTAACCTGAATTTTTATTTCCCCCTGCCTCTTTTTTTAAGTCATTTAATTTTTAATTTCTTCACGGATAAACGACGGATTTTTCCCAGCACGCAAGGCTTTTACCCAGCGTTGCCGTTGTGATTGACTTTCTTTATCGCCAGCCTTAGCAATGTATGCCTCAAAGTCTTCAATTGCGCCTTGAATGTTGCCTGTTTGCGCTCTAGCAAGACCACGACTATCACGATAAAGCCCATATTCGGAATTGAATGCCACGGCTTTTTCACAAGCAAACATTACGTCTTTGGCATACCTTTGCAAACTACCTTGGCGACAAAGTGTGTCCCAAGACTCTGCATCAATTTCTAGTTTGGGCGCGAGTTGTTGAGCTTTGGTGTAAGCAGAGATAGCTTCTGGAAATTTACCCTTTTCTACAAATTTCCTACCCTTCTGAGTTAGCACTGCCACTGCTTTTGTTTCTAAGCTGGGGTCTTGTTTTAATGCACTTTGGAAAACAGTAACCGCAGCGTCAATATTACCTGCTTGTGCTAATTCATCACCTTGCTTAAATAAATTTACAGCCTTTGCCAATTCTTCTGCTTTTTTCTTAGCATTAAAGTTTAAGCCGGGACTCCACTTTAAGGCTGTATTGAAGGTAGCAAATGCTTCTTGAGCATAACCTGCTCTTGCTTCCTCCTCACCTTCTTTAACTAGAAATGGTGCTGCTGCTATCAAAATAGATTTATTTTGGCATACTAATAGTTTTTCTAAGTCATTGGGATGAGTGATAAGGTAATTACCCAGCCAGTTACAACCTGCTGACAAATGTTGATTTAAGCTTTTAACTGCCCACACTCTTGCTGTGTTGTCATCACTTGCGGTGACAATCTGCTTGCCATCTGGGCTAAAACTGGCATTTCTGACCAGTCCCTGATGCCCTTTGAGTTCGGCTAGCTGTTTACCAGTGGTGCTGTCCCACACCCGTGCTGTATTGTCAATACTTGCGGTGACAATCTGCTTGCCATCTGGGCTAAAACTGGCATTTCTGACCAGTCCTTGATGCCCTTTAAGTTCGGCTAGCTGTTTACCAGTGATGCTGTCCCACACCCGCGCTGTATTGTCATCACTTGCGGTGACAATCTGCTTGCCATCTGGGCTAAAACTGGCATTTCTGACCCCACCTTGATGCCCTTTGAGTTCGGCTAGCTGTTTACCAGTGGTACTGTCCCACACCCGTGCTGTATTGTCAAAACTTGCGGTGACAATCTGCTTGCCATCTGGGCTAAAACTGGCATTGTTGACCTGTCCCTGATGCCCTTTGAGTTCGGCTAGCTGTTTACCAGTGGTACTGTCCCACACCCGCGCTGTATTGTCAAAACTTGCGGTGACAATCTGCTTGCCATCTGGGCTAAAACTGGCATTGTTGACCTCTCCCTGATGCCCTTTGAGTTCGGCTAGCTGTTTACCAGTGGTGCTTTCCCACACCCGCGCTGTATTGTCAAAACTTGCGGTGACAATCTGCTTGCCATCTGGGCTAAAACTGGCATTTATGACCCAACCTTGATGCCCTTTGAGTTCGGCTAGCTGTTTACCAGTGGTGCTGTCCCACACTCTTGCTGTATTGTCATCACTTGCGGTGACAATCTGCTTGCCATCTGGGCTAAAACTGGCATTTATGACCAGTCCCTGATGCCCTTTGAGTTCGGCTAGCTGTTTACCAGTGGTGCTGTCCCACACTCTTGCTGTATTGTCATCACTTGCGGTGACAATCTGCTTGCCATCTGGGCTAAAACTGGCATTTCTGACCCCACTTTGATGCCCTTTGAGTTCGGCTAGCTGTTTACCAGTGGTGCTGTCCCACACCCTCGCTGTATTGTCATCACTTGCGGTGACAATCTGCTTGCCATCTGGGCTAAAACTGGCATTTCTGACCCCACCTTGATGCCCTTTGAGTTCGGCTAGCTGTTTACCAGTGGTGCTGTCCCACACTCTTGCTGTATTGTCATCACTTGCAGTGACAATCTGCTTGCCATCTGGCCTAAAACTGGCATTTAT